>JAVBOI010000108.1:0-26224 GCA_031550695.1 Desulfovibrio sp.
AAAACCTTGCTTCCTTGCCTGGCGAAAAAATCCGCCCTATTCCGCCTCGCGATATGGGCGAGAAGAGAAGAGAAAAGAAAATCCGCCCTATTCCGCCTCGCGATATGGGCGAGAAGAGAAGAGAAAAGAAAATCCGCCCTATTCCGCCCTACTCCGCGTTCTCAACCCCCCTGCCGTTTCACGACGGAATGCGACACGCTCAGATTTCCGTCGCCGTCGTACTGAAAGCGCAGTTGGAGTTGCTCGTCCTCGCGCAGTTCCAGTTCCTCCGGTTTTTTTCCGTTCTTGCCGTATACGGTAAAACCCTCGGTCGGGATGGCCAGCGTGCCTTTTTCCTCGTCGAAGTCCCGCGCGAACGGCCCGGCGGGATCATGGTATTCAAGGTAAAAGACCGCGTCGTTCTCGCTGGACGGCCGGGCCGGCAGATCGTAAATGCCGAAGCCGTGCATGGTTTCCACGGCGATATACCGATCGTTCAGCCAGACGGGCGGCGCGGGGTAGTGGCCAAAGGTCACGAAGTTGTCCGGCTCGCTGCCGTCCAGGCGGCGGAACAGATAGCCGGAACGCTCGTATGTGCAGTCGCCGTAGGGCACGGCCGCCGTGCGCTGGCCCGGCGAATGGAATCCCTCCGTTTTCAGGGCCTCCTGGATTGCTTCTTCCTCAGTGACGGCCAGGCGGATCTTGTATTCGGGGTACGCCTCGTCCGCAAAGACAACGCGCGGGCCGCCGCCCGCGAATCCGGGTTCCCAGGTTCCGCCGTCCGTCGCGGCAACCCGGCCTTCGGAGTCCGTTTCCGGAACCAGCCCCTCGTAATCCTTGTAGATAAAGACGACGCACTCGTCCATGCCGGTCCAGACGCACAGCCCGTCGGCGCGGTAATGGGTCAGGCTGCCACGCCAGAGCTGCGTGGCCCGCATGTTCCAGGCCGCAAGGGGAAAGGCGTCCGTGTCCGCGCTCTCCAGCAGGGCCGGAAGAACCCCGCCGTGTTCGGGCTGGGCCCGCCGCCGGGCAAGGTAGATGCGCTCGATAGTTTCAGCGCCGGCAAAGGCGATGGAAAAGTTTTCCGTTGCATAGCCGATCAGGCCGCGCTCTTTCCAGGCGAAACCGGGAGGGCCGAACTGTTTGATTACCTCGGCCATGGGCGCGCCCACGGCGATGTTCCCGACCACCGGCTCCTTATGGCGGCTGTCGAAAATCAGGACTGACCCGCCCACGACGTTCTCAAAGCGGTGCTCGCCGATGATGAAGCTGGCCGCGTCAATGATCCCGTCGCGGTAAAGCTCCCTGACGCCCGTGTTTTTGCGGAACGTGGCGTAGTCGACCCGCGCGTACTCCGCCGCCGCGCCGTGCAGAACAAAACGGGAGGCGTCCACCAGGGCCACGGCGGGCAGACGGATGTACCGCCGCTGCGAATCTGGGCCGTCCTGCCGCCCGGCGGCGGGCGCGCCGGCGAGGCACAGCAGCAGGGCAAGCGCGAGGGTGAAGCGTCGTATCATGGTAAGGCTCCAAAGAGGATGAGGGAATTGCCGAAGCCGGCCGGGCGTCGCTCCCGTGGGCATTCTCATACGCCAACAGCAAAAAATTGCCAGGGGTCGGCGTTGGCACGGCGCGCGGCGGCCATGCCGGGCATGGCGAAAACTTCCCGGCGCCGGCCCGCACCGCTTTCGCAATGAGCCGTGCCCGGCCGGAACCGGAAAAACGCCATTAAAAAAGGGAACCCTCCGTAACGGGTTCCCTTTTCCGTTTCAATCGTCGACGGCGCCGTCCATGCCGAAGGCGGGCCTGTAAGCCGGGTTCTGTGCCCTTTGCCGGCGTTGCCGACGGCAAAGGCGATCATCATTCCTCTAGGACCGCGATTACCCGCGGCCTCAAGCAACCTACCCGAAAGCTTCAGCCGGGCCGGCCTCAAGCGCTTTCCTATTTGGTCTTGCTCCGGGCGGGGTTTTCCTAGCTTGCCGCGTCGCCGCGGCAACTGGTGGGCTCTTGCCCCACCGTTTCACCCTTACCTTACGCGCAAACGCGCAAGGCGGTTTGCTTTCTGTGGCACTATCCGGGGATTTCGCCCCCTGGGCGTTACCCAGCGCCCTGCCCTGTGGAGCCCGGACTTTCCTCCCCGCGCCGGAAGCGTGCTTCCCGCGCGCGGCGATGACCCGGCCCGCCTTCGGCCTGGACGGCGCCGTCGATTGATGCGTTTTAAAACGCAGTCATTTTGAAAAGTATGCCTCCGGCGGCCGGGGCTTTGCCCCGGACCCCACCAGGGGAAATGATTTCCCCTGGACCCCTCTATTGGGTAGCGCAACGTCTCAAAGCTAATTTGCCTTAACCATCGAGAGCTGCGTTCAAGAACGCCCGTTGAGTCATCATCACAACACGTCCCCCTGAATGGGGTTTCCAAAGGGGTTCACACAGAGCCTGTGCCCCCGGCCCCCTTTGGCCGCCGGAGGCAATACAACTCTTGGGCAACTTCAAAATGAATTTACTCCGGCCCTACTCGGCCGGCGGCGCGTTGAAGTGCTCGCTCCAGAACATCAGCCGCTGGCAGTTGGGGCAGGACAGTATCTGGGCCGCCTTTTGCAACTCGATGAAATTCTGCGGCGGAATGGCTATGTGGCAGCCGGAACAGATGCCGCCGGAAACCGGCACAATCACCGGGTGCTCCAGGCGCTCGCGGATGAACTCGTAGCGGGCGAACACCGGGGCCGGCACGTCCTTGCTGGTGCTTCCGCGCTTGCGCTGCAGCTCCGTCAGGGCGGCCTCGGCGGCGGACACGCGGGCCTGAAGCCCGGCCTCGCTGGCGTTAAGCTCGTTTTCCAGGGACAGGTACAGGGCTTCCACTTCAGCCAGCAGTGAACTCTGGCGCGACACTTCCTCAAGCAAGGCGGCCTTTTCTTCTTCCCGAGTGCGGTTGATGCGCTCCAGGGAGTCCATTTCCCGTACCATGGCATGGTATTCCTTGCTGTTGCCGACGGCCATCAGCTTGCCCTTGCTCTTTTTGATCCGGGCGGAATCGTCTTCTATCTCTATGCCCAGACGCTTTTCCTGATCGCGCAGATGGGCCATCTTGTCTTGCTGACGGCTGCGCTGATCGGCCGTTTCGGCAAAGCGGGCGCGCAGATTTTCCACTTCCCTGGGCGCGCCTTCCAGCTCCTGCTTGATGCCGTGGATTTCATCATCCACTTTTTGCAGCGATATAAGCTGCTCGATTTGTTTGAGATAAAGACTCAAGGCTTCCTCCTCATAGCGGCGTCGGACTGATGCCGCCGCGTGTTGCTGTATAGAAAAATTGCGTTATCAAACGTCGGGCGCCCGCTCCCCCTCCAGGGGATCGCTGCCGGCAAAAAAGCGCACGGGCACGGACAGTTCAGCCGCGAGTTGCTCCGCGAAACGGCGCATCATTTCTTCCTCAAGAACGAAGTGGCCCACATCCAGAACGCGCAGGCCGCCGTCCCTGGCGTCCAGGGCCGCGTGGTACTTGACGTCGCCGGTAATGAACACGTCCGCCTCGGCGCGCAGGGCGTCCGGCACAAGGCCGCCGCCGGAGCCGGGGCAGCAGGCCAGGCGGGAAACCCGACGCGGCCTGGGCCCGCAGGCCTGCCAGTCCGCCTTGCCCAGACAGGCCGCCATCCTGACGCAAAAATCGTCGTACTCCAAAGGCTCGGGCAGCGTGCCCGTAAAGCCAAACCCGTACCCGGACGGCACGTCAACCGCCTGCCCGTTGGCATCCGCGTTTTGCGCGGAGCAGCCGGCACCAATTCGGGCCTCGGGCAGCGGCTCCAACAGGGCAAGATCGCGCAGGCCGAGAGCGTGGGCCAGCCAGAAAGCCGGACCACGCGGGTTGGCGTCCAGTGAAGTATGGGCGCTGTAAAGCCAGACATTGTCGCTGATCAGCAGGGATAGAGCGGAAAAATACGCGTCAAGAACATTGGGAAAACGCGGCTTCATGGCCAGCGGGTGATGCGCCAGGATAAAATCGGCCCCGGCGTCAATGGCACGGCGCAGATTGGCCGGAGAAGGATCGAGCATCACCGCCAGGCTGGCGATTTCCGGGCGAAAGGCCGCCACCTGCACACCAGAGGCATCCCAGGCGGCCGCAATGCCGGGCGGAGCGGTATTTTCAATAATTTTAATTATATCAATTGGTTTCATCGTCGTCGCCATAAAAAAGAACAGGGTGCTCCCACAGGCTTACCGTGAAAACACCCTGTTCCGGAAAAATTCCCCGAAACACGGTCAAAAGAAAAAACCGCGTCCGCATGCAGTTCAATCGACGATACCACTCTTTGTTCTTGCGGTTCCGGCGTCCCAAGGCCGCCGCATCCCGCCGGGTTGATGGAAAAGCCTTTGCTTTTGCATCGTAATCACACTATCTACTCTTAATGGCAAAAGTGGTCAAGGACAATTTACGCTGGCATCCGCAACCCCGAGCGCCCCGGCAAAGCGGAAAGTATCCCGCTTCTCCCGAGACGCGCGCGGCAACTCTTTTTTCCGGCGGGCATTCGTGAAAATTTTTCTTGTTCTTTTCGGCCTGTATTGCGCCGGCCACCTGTACGTCTTTACCTTTCTGCTCCGCGCTTTCGGCGGCGGGTTCTGGCTGATTCCGGCCCTTGTCTGGCTGGCGGCCATGGTGTTTCCCTGGCCGCGCTATTTTGGCGGACGAATGGGCAAGGCCGGCAACATTCTGGCCGCGCTCGCCTTTGCCTGGATGGGCTTTTTCATCTTTTTGCTCCACGCCTTCCTGGCCTGCGATCTGGCCGCCCTGCTCGCCCGCTGGCTGGCTTTTGCCACGCAAGCACCTGTCATGCGCGATCTGGCCCTGGCATCGCGCCCGGAGCACAGCGCCCCGTTTGCCCTTGGCGCGGCGGCCCTGCTGTTCGTTTACGGTTTGTATGAGGCCCGCCGGCCGCGCGTGGTCCGCCTGGCCCTGACCACGCCCAAGCTGTCGGCAAGCGCGCCCCCCTTGCGCATCGTGGGCGTTTCCGATCTGCACCTGGCCGCGTTCATCGGTCCCCGGAGTCTGCGCCGCATGGCCGAGGCCATCGCCGGCCAGCGCCCGGACATCCTGCTTATTGCCGGGGATCTCGCGGACGCGGACATGACGCGCCGACACGAGGAAGCCGCCATATTGCGCGCCATTCCCGCCCCCCTGGGCAAATTCGCCGTTACCGGCAATCACGAGTTCTACCGGGGGCTGGAAATGTCCCTGGCCTTCATGCGCGGAAGCGGGCTGACCGTTCTGCGCGGCCAGGCGGCGGAAGTTGGCGGCATCATCGTCGCCGGCGTGGACGACAGCGTTTTCGCCGGGCGCTTCGAGCCGGACAGCGCCGACGTCATGCGCCTATTGTCCGGGCTGCCCGAAGATCGTTTCACCCTGCTGATGAACCACAGGCCGCAGTATCCCGAACAGGCCGTGGGACTCTTTGATTTGCAGTTTTCCGGCCACACTCACGGCGGTCAGATATGGCCCGGCCGCTACCTCGCCCGCAAAAGCAACCACGCCGCCCAGGGCCTGACCCGCCTGCAAGCCGGCCGGCGGTCATCCCTGCTGTTCGTCTCCAACGGCCTCGGCTTCTGGGGGCCGCCCGTGCGCTTTCTCGCCCCGCCGGAGATAGTCGTCATCACTTTGGCCGGGGAAAAAAAGGAAGAAGGATGAAGCCAACCAGTCTGAGTGGGGCTCCGCCCCACGCCCCGCAAGGGGGCAGCGGCCCCCTTGACCCGCGCATTTAGGGTATTTTTACGGATTGCCTTTGCCCTTGAAATAATGGCAACGGACGAGAGCCACGTCCAGGAACGCCTGTCGGATCACCGCCACGGCGCGCCACCCCGTATGGGGTTTCCAAAGGGGTTCACACAGAGCCTGTGCCCCCGGCCCCCTTTGGCCGCCGGAGGCAATACGACAGTAATCCCCCTCCACCCGCGACCGCCCTGCTTTCCTTTTGCCGGGCCGGTGACAATGTGCAATTTTTTGCGTAGAAGTCATTGCATACATATCTTCTCGCACGCCGGACCGATCATGGAAGTAGCGGATAAAACCAAAGAACGCAGCACCGTCATTCTGGCCGTACTGACCCTTGTGGTCATCGGCCTGTCGCTGCTCGTATCCACCTACCAGATGTTCCGCCACCAACGCGAGGCCGAGGAGCAGCACCTGTTTCTCACCACCAGGGCCGTGCTCCTGTCCGTTGAAAGTTCCGTGCGCCGGGGCCCGGTGCGCGAGGGGGAAAACCGCCTCAGCCCGCGCACGGCCGATTTTTTCCAGGCCCTGGAACAGGACGGCGACGTGCTGTTCGTGGGCGTCGTCGATCCCCACGGGGACAAGTTGCTCACCTCGCCCCTGCACGGCAGCACCCCCATCACCCTGCCCGCCGGCATGATCAAGGGCATGACGGACAGCGGAGAATGGCACGGCCGCCTCACTTTGGGCGCGCGCGGGGCCTATGTGTACGGCAAACGGCTGGAACCCCTGCGCGGCATTCCCGCCAGCCTGCGGGACGATTTCGGCCCGCCAGGCTTTCTGGTGGTGGGCGTGGATACGGAACGGAACCTGAGTGCTTACAAGGGTTTTCGCCAGAACGTCATTTTCCAGGCTCTCTACATTCTGGCCGCCGCCCTGTGCACCTGGGGCCTGGGTTTCAGCTTTCTTTCGCGCCGCGACCAGGCCAGAAAAGCCGTGGCCCTGGAACTGTTCCAGGCCAAACTTCTGGACAACCTGCCCGACGGCCTGATCACCCTGGATGCCGAAGGGCAGGTGCGTTCGGCCAACCCGGCCGCCCTGAACATCCTCCGGCGGGAATCCAGGGAGGTGCTGGGCAGGCCGGCATCGGATCTGCCGGCCGGCATCGCCGCCTGCGTTCCCCGGGACAGCGATGCCCCCAAAGGCACCGACTGGCAGATCGTCGCCCAGGATCGCGCCCAATTGGAAGTATTGGCCCTGCCGATCAGCAATGACAAGGAAAACGCCTGCATGCTCATCATCCGGGACCGAACCCAGCTGCGCACCCTGGAAAAAAGCCTGGCCGACGCGGAAAAGCTGGCCGCCGTGGGCACCCTGGCCGCGGGCGTGGCCCATGAGGTGCGCAATCCCTTAAGTTCCCTGCGCGGCTTTGCCCAATATTTCGTCAAAAAACTCGCCGGCCGCGCCCCGGAGGAGGAATACGCCAAAACCATGGTGCGCGAGGCCGACCGCCTGAACCGCGTCATCACGGATCTGCTCTTTCTTTCCCGGCCCAAAACCCTTGCCCCGCAAACCGTGGAACTCGCGCCCCTGCTGCGGGAAATCACCACCCTGCTGCGTTTCGATCTGGAGCAGCGTCAGGTGACCATAGACAGCAAGCTGAACGCCCCGCGCCTGTTCGCCGACGAGGAAGCCCTCAAGCAGGCCCTGCTCAACCTGCTGCTCAACAGCCTTGACGCCCTGGAATCCAGGGGAGAGGCATTCCCCACACCCCAGCCGCCGGTCCTCGAGGGTATACCCGACAGCAATAGCGATCCGGAAGACTCCGGCCCGGTCATCGTTCACCCAGGAGCCGATCCCCTGTTTCCCAGCCTGCCGGACCCCACCCCGGACAGCCCCTTGCGCATTATTTCCGGCTTTGCTCCGGGCGGCGCCTGGATTGAGATTCAGGATACCGGCTGCGGCATGACGCACGAGCAACAATCCCAGGCCTTTGAGCCTTTTTTCACGGCCAAAAAACGGGGTACGGGCCTTGGTCTGGCCCTGGTGCAGCGCACCATGCTGGATCACGGCGGTTCGGCCATGATCGCCTCGGAACCGGGCAAGGGCTGCGCCGTGCGCCTGTTTTTTCCTGACGAACAGACGCGGCCCCCGGCGGCTTCCAACCCGTTGAACAACGCCCGCCAGAACGCGGCCAGGGAAAGGAGTCCGCAATGAAATCATTGCTGGTCATAGACGACGAGCCCGGCCACCGGCTCATGGTGCGGGCAGTGCTTGAAGATGACGGCTGGCAGGTGTTCGAGGCCGCCTCCGGCGAGGAATCCCTGGAATTTTTCCGCGCCGGCGAATTCCCGGCCCAGGTGGCCCTGCTGGACATGAACATGCCCGGCCTGGACGGGCAGGCCACCATGACACGGCTGCACCAGATCCGGCCGGGTTTGCCGGTCATTCTGCTCACGGCTTACGGCACCGTGGGCAGCGCTGTCGAGGCCATGAAACAGGGCGCCTTTGACTACCTGACCAAGCCCGCGGACAACGACGAACTGATCCTGACCCTGAACCGGGCCTGGGAATACAGCCGCCTGCAGGAAGAAAACGCCCGCCTGCGCGGCGAGCTTTCCGGCGAGAGCGCCCTGCGCTCCCTGGTGGGAACAAGCGCGCCCATGCGCCAGGTGCACGACTTTATCCGCCAGGCCGGGCCGAGCGAGGCCACGGTGCTCATCACCGGGGAATCGGGCACCGGCAAGGAGCTGATCGCCGAAGCCCTGCACGCCTGCAGCGGCCGATCCAAACATGCCCTGATCAAGGTCAACTGCGCCGCTCTGCCGGCCCAACTGCTGGAAAGCGAGCTGTTCGGTTACGAGCGCGGGGCCTTTACCGGCGCGGTCAAGGACAAGCCGGGCCGCTTTCAGCTTGCGTCCGGCGGCACGCTGTTTCTTGACGAAATAGCTGAAATCCCGCTGGATTTGCAGGCCAAGCTGCTGCGCGCCCTGCATGACCGGGTGGTGGAACCCCTGGGCTCTGTCCGTTCCATCCCGGTGGACGTGCGGATTCTTGCCGCCACCAACAAGAAGCTGGACCAGGCCGTAACCGGAGGGCTCTTTCGGGAGGACCTCTTTTTCCGCCTTAACGTGCTCGAGGTGGAATCCCCGCCCTTGCGCGCGCGCCTGGATGATCTGCCGCTGCTGGTCAGCCGTCTGCTCGGTCTGTTGTCGGAAAAAAACCGCAAAAACGTCCGGGGCGTCAGCCCGGCCTTTTTGCGGCGCCTGTCCGACTACCCCTGGCCCGGCAACGTGCGCGAACTGGAAAATGTGCTCGAACGCGCCCTGATCTTAAGCCGGTCTGATATTCTGGACGTCGAGTCCCTGCCTCGGCAGATACTTGACTCCCGATCCTCCCGCGTCAGCCCGGCCGCGCCCGGCCGCCAGGATTTCGGCTTTGAAACCGCGCCGCCCGCGCCGGCGCCTTCCCCGGACGCGCCGTTCGTTGAGGCTTCACCGCTGGAAGATGCCGAACGCAACGTGCTGCTCCAAACCTTGAGCCAATACCGGGGGCACCGGGAAAAAACGGCCGAGGCCCTGGGCATCAGCCGCCGCACACTGCAATACAAACTGAAAAAATTCGGCCTGAGCCGTAGGGGCTAGAGTAAATCAATTTTGAAGTTGACCAAGAGTCGTATTGACTCCGGCGGCCAAAGGGGGCCGGGGGCACAGGCTCTGTGTGAACCCCTTTGAAAACCCCATTTTATGAGTCAGGCGTCAATGGAAAAGTTCAAAGCTTCTTTGCTCCAGACCGGGAAACCAACATGAACACAGACGACTCTCCCAACATGCTCGCCGCCGCCGCTTCCAGAGGCTTTTCCTTTTTCGCCGGCCTGGGCCTGCGCCTGCTGGTGCATTTCTCCTCCCTGGTGGCGGCCGGCATTGCCGCCGCCTCGCTGGACCTTCCCGACGGCCGCACCTGGGTGAATTCCGCCGCTATTGTCGTGACCACCTATATCGGGCTCGTCTGCCTTCTGCCCAGGGGCATGGGCAAAACCGCGTCCTGGATCATCCCCACCGTCCTGGGCTTTTCCCAATGCCTGATCTGGAGTTTTCTGGGCGTTCCCTGGCAGCTGACCATCCTCTGGGGCGGGCTGCTTACCTGGCTTGTACGCCTGCTGGCCAAAAAGGGCGACCTGGGCTGGGAATGGACGGCCGCGCCCTGGCTGCTGATAGCGGGCTACGGCTTTTTTACCGATCTCGCCCCCATCATCCGGGTCAGCCCGCCGTACTGGACCATCCCGATCCTGGCCCTGGCCGGCTGGGGGGCCTCGCTGCTGCACAGCCGCCTGACCTTTGATCCCGTGCACCGGAAACGGCTTGCCGCGGCCTGCGATCGCCTGGAAGCCCTGCTGGCCGACGACGAACTGCCCGATCCCCTGCCCAAGGCGACTACCTTGCTTCTTCAGCAAGGACGCGGCCTTGGCCGGATTTTGCCGCGCGTGGACAAGGCATCGGCGGCTTTGATCGTGGATTTTGAAGCGCTTGCCGGCCGACTGGCCCGGTGTGAAGGGCGCTCCGAAGCCTGGAGCGGCGACACGCAAGCCATGGCGGCCGAAGCGAACAGGTTGAACACGCGCCTGGGCGAACGCCTGCGGGAATTCGCGGCCAGGGAACTGACCCTGGATGCCGCCCTGGCCGCCCGCATTGAGGAATTTCGCCAGCAGTCCCTGGCGCTTGCGGCAAAAAAAGACACCCTGCCCCCGGACATGCAGGCCCGCGTGAACGGCATTGCCGCCGCCACGGAACATATTCTCGACTGCATGCGCACTGATCCCCAGGACGTGGCCCCGGCGGACAAGTTTCTTTCCCGTTACCTGACGGCCGCGCACACGGTTGTGGACGAATACGTCCGCTTGGCCGGCCAGGGCGGCATGCACGAAAGCGTGGCCCTGGCCCTGGCGCGCAGCAACCAGTTGCTGGAACGCCTGGAAAAAGCCTTTACGGACGAGCACGGCCGCCTGCTGCAAAACGACACCGTCAACTTTACCGCCGAACTGAACGTTCTGGACAAATTGCTGAAAATGGAAGGACGGTAGAAATTTTGAAGTTGCCCAAAAGTCGTATTGCCTCCGGTCGCGGACACAGGCTCTGTGCGGCCAAAGGGGGACGGGGGCACAGGCCCTGTGTGACCCCCTTTGGCCCCCCCATTTTGCAGACCGGCCCACAGCCGAAGCATGGCTTGAAAAGTGGGAAAAATTCCCCTACACTCGAGCGGAAACAATTGATAACAGATTGATTTTATTATCTCGATAGACAAGAACAGGAAAAGCGCGTTCCTTCCCCCGTCAGCGCGACGGCAGACTCTTCACACGCGGGTACGTTCATGAAAACTCTCCGGTTCCTTTTGCTTGTCAGCGCCAGCCTGTTTCTGGCGGGGTGCTCCACCACTGATCAGCGGGTCAGCGCCCTTGAAGACCAGATGCAGGACGTGCGGGTGCTCGACACGCGCCTCACCGTTGCCGAAGAACGCCTGAGCAAGGTGGAAAGCGAACTGGGCGGCCTGCGCCCGGCCCCTCCCCAGAACAAGGCCGAAGCGGGTAAAAAAGGCAAGGCGCGGGAGGAAAAACGCGTCCCGGTCCCGGCGGCGGTTCGCACCCCGCCCGAGCCGGCCATGCAGGCCTCATCAAGGGCGCCGGCCGCGCGGGCCTCTTCCAGAGCGCCGGCCGAGCCGGTGGTCACGGGCACCATTCCCCTTCCCGCGCAACCCACCCCCCGCCTGGACTATCTGCCGGCCCCGGCTTCCGGCGCCGCCCCGCCCTATGCCAGCGTATATACCGACGGGCGCCGGGTGGAGCCCCGGAACGCGCCCGCTCCGGCCCCGGCGCGCGCTCCCGCTCCGACGCTTGCGCCCGCTCCGGCGCCCGCGCCCGCGCCGGCTCCGGCCAGCGCCTCTCCGGTCGTGACGCCGGCCGAGTCCGGCAAAGCGCCCGCGCCGGCCCTGGTTCCCGTCGGCCTGGGCGGAACCGCGCCCGCGCCGGTCAAAGCAGCGCCCCCCAAAGCGGCCGAACCCCGGCCCGTGGCGGAAAAGCCTTCCACTCCGGAAAAAACCGGCACAGGCGAATACGACGCCGCCCTGGCCTTGTATAACAAGGGCCAATACGCCACGGCGGCGGAGCGCTTTTCCGCCTTCCTCCGCGGCAACCCTTCCAGCAGCCTGGCCCCCAACGCCATGTACTGGCAGGGGGAATGCCTGTATTCCCAGGGAAAGTACGACTCCTCCATCATTCTTTTCAAGGATCTCGTGGGCAAATATCCCAAGCATCCCAAAGCGGCCGCCGCGTTGCTGAAAGCCGGGTTCGCCTACGCGCAAATCAAGGATACGGAAAACGCCCGTTTTTACTGGCAAATTCTCATAGACGATTTCCCGCAGTCTGAACCCGCCAAATTGGCGCGCAAACGGCTGGCCCAGGGATAGCCTGCCGGATCAGGGGTCGCCCAGTGACGTGTTTCGCCGATGCCTCCGCCACAGCGAAAAAAGAGCTCTGGGCTTCCCTGGCCCTGCGCCACGCCCACGGTATCGGCGCCCGCCGGGCCAAACGGCTGGCGGAACATTTCGGCTCCGCCCTGGCCGCCGTTGAAGCCGCTTTATCCTCGCCGACAGTCTGGCCGTCCCTGAAACTCGTTCCGCGGCAAGAGGCCCTGGATTTCAGCGCCGGAACGTGGCGCGCCAAGGCCACGGACGAATGGGCCGCCATCCAGAAGCGCGGCGCGTCCTTTCTCCTCTGGACCGACGAGCGTTACCCGGACGCGCTCCGGCAAATCGCCGACGCCCCCCTGCTGCTCTACTACAAAGGCGACCTTTCCCTTTTGCATGGCCCGTCCCTGGCCGTGGTGGGGGCGCGCACCTGCACCCATGAAGGCCTGGCGGTTTCCGCCTTTTTCGCCCGCAACCTTTCCAAAGCCGGCGTGACCGTGGTTTCCGGCCTGGCCCGGGGCATTGACCGCGTCGCCCACCTGGCCGGCATGGAAGGGCCGGGACGTTCCGTGGCCGTGCTGGGCACGGGCATAGACGTCTGTTACCCGCCCGAGCACAGGGATCTGTACGATCTTCTCGGCACGCGGGGCCTGCTGCTGTCTGAATTCGCGCCGGGCACCAACGCCCTGGCCGGCCATTTTCCGGTGCGCAACCGGCTGATCAGCGGCCTTTCCCAGGGAGTGCTCGTAGTAGAGGCGGCGGCCAGAAGCGGCAGCCTGATCACCGCCCGGCTCGCCCTGGAACAGAACCGGGACGTTTTCGCCGTGCCCGGCCACACCATGGCCGGCATGTCGGCCGGCTGCCGCGAACTGATCCGCCTTGGGGCCAAGCCGGTGTTCAATGCCGACGACATTCTCCGGGATCTCGCCCCGCTGCTGGCCCTGGAAGCGCAGAAGGCCCTGGACAAGCGCCAGCGGGAACACGCCAGGGAAGCCCAAGCCCGCAACCCGGCGAACAATGACCATCTTGCCGAACGCGATAGCGCCGAACTGGTTCTGCCGCAAGGGATTTTGCCCTGGGTCATCTCGTTGCCGCCCGGAAAGCCCGACAGGCGAAAGAAAAAGGCGGGCGATCCGGTATCGCTTCCGGCTGATCCGGCCTCTCCACATCAGGAACACCCCCGCGCCGCTTCTTCCGTCCTTTTTGATCCGCCGCCGGACAACGCCCTTGTGTCCCGGTCCGACGACGGCCCGCCATCCGTTTCCCTGAGCCCGGAGGAAACCCGGATCATGGCCCGCCTTGCCTCGGGGCAGGCGCACATTGACGCCCTGGCCCTGGATCTGGACATGGGCGTTTCCCAACTCAGCGGCCTGCTGACCATGCTTGAAGTGCGCGGACTGGTGCGCCGCGCTCCCGGCATGCTCTATTCACTGCCATGACCGTGAAAAAACACCCCCCCCTTGCCCCTTCCGCGGAAGGGCTTCCCGTGCCGGTGGAAATGTTCCTGGCCCACCTGGAACTTGAAAAAGGCTACTCGCCGGCCACAGTGGAAGCCTACGCCGGCGACGTGCTGCAATTCGAGGACACGCTCTCCCGCCAGGGGCTTTCCCTGGCCGAGCCGGAAAACGTCACCCGCCGGGAGGTGCAACGCTTTCTGGCCGAACTTCACCGCCAGGGCATGAGCAAAAGCTCCATGGGGCGGAAACTCTCATCCCTGCGTTCCTTTTTCCGCTTCTGCGCCCGCATGCGCATGGTAACGGCCCTGCCCACCGAGGGCGTAAGCAACCCGAAAACGGAAAAACGGCACCCCGACATCCTGAACGTGGACCAGGCTTTTGCCCTGCTGGACGCCCCGGTCAAAGCGGCTGGAGCGGATAAAAACTCCCGGCCTGCGGGAGCGAAAACATCCCGCGCCGGCTCGCCCGCCGACGCCAAAGCGATCCGCAAAACCGCCAAAACCGCGCTCCCGGCCGGCCCAGGCGCGATCGATTCCGGTATGGCCGACTCCGAACCACCGTCAGAACAGGTACAGGCCATGCGGGCGCGGGACATCTGCCTGGCTGAGTTGCTCTACGGCTCCGGTCTGCGCGTTTCCGAAGCCCTGTCCCTGGACGCCGGCCGGTTGTCCGCAGAAACCGAATCCCTGCGCGTCATGGGCAAAGGCGGCAAAGAACGCCTGGCCCCGCTGACGGATACGGCCAAAACGGCCCTGGCCGCATGGCTGTCCCTGCGGCCGGCCCTGGTCCCGCCGGGCGAGCGGGCCCTGTTCGTGGGCGTGCGCGGCAAACGCCTGAACCGGCGCGAAGCCCAGCGCATCATCGAATCCCTCTGCCGCCGGGCCGGGCTGCCCCAGCCGGTTTCGCCCCACGGCCTGCGCCACTCGTTCGCCACCCACCTGCTGGAGGCCGGGGCTGATTTGCGCAGCGTGCAGGAACTCATGGGCCACGCCCGCCTCACCACCACCCAGCGCTACACCCACCTGAACCTGGCCCACCTGATGGCCGTCTATGACAAGGCACACCCCAAGGCCAAAGAATAGAACAAATTCATTGGGAATTGCCCAAGAGCCGTATTGCCTCCGGCGGCCAAAGGGGGCCGGGGGCACAGGCTCTGTGTGAACCCCTTTGGAAACCCCATTGTGTTGTTTACACCATAATGGGTAACCTCAAAATAAATTTGCCCTGAAAAACACGGGCACGAAAAAGGGAGGGAAACCCGTTGCCGGGTTCCCTCCCTTTTTCTTTTTCCGCTCTCTTATTTTTTCATAATCTCGTCATACACCCTGTTGGTATGATCAAGCATGTTGCTGAGGGCGAAATCGGCCTCGGCCTTCTGCCTGGCGGCAATCTTCATGGCCGTAATCTGTTCCGGCGGCATGGCCAGGATGGCGCGCAGCACTTGGCGGATGGATTCGGCGTCTTTGGTTTTCGTTACCCAGCCGCAATTTTCGTTAATGTTGTTCACCAGAATCATAAAGTCGCTGGTGATGACGGGCAGGCCCATGGCCAGCATTTCCCGGCAGGCGAAGCTGCAGGCTTCCTTGTAGGAAAGCACGAACCCGATGTCGGCCTTTTCCAGTTCCGGCCGTACGTCGCTCATGAAGCCGGGAAACTGGAAGTCGCAGATGCCGTCGGCCTCGGCCAGTTCCCTGGCCATGTCCGGCTCATGCCTGGCGAGCATGGAAACGGTGAGGCGGGCTTTTTCCTCTTTGTCCAGGCCGGCAATGGCTTCCATCAGATGATGCCAGCCCTTGTGCCTGCTCGCCCCGGCGGTGCTTATCAGGGTCAGGTGATTGCCCGTGCCGACCGGCTGCGTCCGCTTCCAGTATTCAATGTCGATGCAGTTGGGGATAACGTGGTAACGGGGGTTGCGCCGGTCCAGGCCGAGATAGTCCAAAAAATCCCCGACAAAAATGATCGCGTCGTTAAAGAGATTCAAGCGCAGCCGGGAAACGGCGTTCTTGATCCTGATGGTGTTGTGCTTGGTGAACACCACCCGGAACTTTTTCCGGGTGAACGGGGCCGCGTAAAGGGCCATGCGATTGTCCGGCGAACCGTTGGTATGCACGATGTCGATGTCGTGCTCCAGAATGGCCCGCCGCAGCAACAGGGCATTTTTGAAAATTTTCTTGTAGTGCCTGGGCTTGCCGGGAAACTCCATGGGAATAAGCCCGCCGTAGCCCTGGTCGCGCAGGGTGGTGTACAGCATGCTCGTGGGCGGACAGGCCACAAAGGTCTTGTGTTTGCTGTGCCGCAACAGGGTGAGGATGTAGGTGGTATGCCCTCCCCCGTCTTCGTGGTGGAAATTCGTATACAAAATGTTCATTGCCGGCGCGCCTTACAGAAATACTTCGGGTTTCCGGCGCTCCCGCACAAGCGGGGCAAGACGATCACGGGTTTCTTGCGCGCCTGGAGCGCTGTCCGAGCGCGCTCCTTCGGGACAGCCCTTCACGCAGGCCTGGCAAAGAATGCAGGCCTGCGCGTCGGTGTTCATCGCTGCATCGCGTATGCTGATGGCCGCCACAGGGCACAACGACTCACACAGACCGCACAGGGTACACTTGTCCTCATGCTGTACCGGAGCACGGTGGACATCCGGATAGGCCTTATATGGGAACGCGCCCGGCACGGCAAGCGGACCGGCCGCCCCGCCGGCCAGACAGGCCATGACCTCGGCACCGAACCGCCTTGCCCGCGCCAGATCTTCCGCATCGGGCCGGCCCTGGGCCATGGGACATTCCGGCGTGCTGAAGGAGTGCTCGGAAACGAAAGCGGCCGCGGCCACAGGAACAAACCCCGCCTTGATCGCCAGATCGCGCAGCTCCCGCAAGGCGTCGTCGTAGTGCCTGTTGCCGTAATTCACCACCAGAACGGCCGGCTGCCCCTGCCCCTGTAAAGAAACCACGGCTTCGGCCGCATGGCGTTCCACCCGGCCGAAGTAGACGGGCGCGGCGAAGATAACCAACGCCTCCGGAGAAAAATCCGTTCGCGCCGCCCGTTGACCCGGCAGCGTCACATCGCTGAGCCTGCGCGGCAGGCCCGTGCCCTCGGCAATGGCTCCGGCAATTTTCAAACTTCCCCTTGTCGGGGAAAAACAAAAGATATGACAGAGCGTCGCAGCCATATTCCCTCCCGCAAAATATCATTCATTCTTGCGGGCTTTCGCCGCTGCCGTCAAGAGAGACCGTAACGGTACGGTAAACGGAATCCACCCTGACCGTGCCCGGCGCGGCCCCTTTGATCGCCCGCACGTAGCGCAAAAAAGCAACCATGATACGGGCCCTGGCGTCGTGGCGCTGCCAGCTTTTTTCCCCCACCAGGGCGGCGGCTTCGAGCAGGGTGCTTTCCGGAACCTCCTGGCCGGCATGGGAAAGCCGGATGATCAGGTGGGCGCTCGGACCGTCCAGGGCGTGCAGCCAGAGATCATGGGGCTGCCCCAGCTTCAGCAGGGCCTGATTGCCCAGGGAGTTCTTGCCGCGCAACAGGGTGAAGCCGTCGGAGGACAGAAAACGGGTTATGTTTTTTATGCCCCGCGACTCATCGCCTTTGCGCCCGGCCCGCTGCCCGGCCAGTTGTTTTGTTTGTTGCCCGGCCGCCGGAACGGCATCGGGCAACAGGCGCGGCCCGGCGGAAGTTCCGGTCATTGTTCCCTGGCCGGACGCTTTGCCGGACCGGGCCGATCCGCCGGGCGCGCCGAATTCGACAGACGAACCGGGAAAGCTTTCGCCTTCCTCCGACTCAGGAACTTGCCCCAGCACTTCCGCGCGCCGCCGTTTCACATGTTCCAGCCCCCGGCTCCCGCGATCCGAGGCGTGGAACATGCGGGCCATGTTCTCGCGCACGGTCAGCAGCGGGTCCAGGGCAATGGCCCGGGATGGCCCCCCTTGCGCGTCTCCCGGCAGGATCACGCTGTCCAGGCGGGCGTCGGCCGGGTATTGCCACAACACCTCGCGCAGTCGGCAAGCGTCCTCGCGCAGCCCCACCAGCGCCTTAAGGCGCTCTTCTTCCCGATCCAGCGTGTTCAACAGACGGTCGCGACGCTTGGCCTCCCGGCGGAGCGGCTGTCGTTCCGCCTGCTCCACCCGGCCGCCGAAATCCGCGAAAAAACGCGGCTCATCGGCGCGCGAAACCAGCCGGAGCACGGGGAAATCCTCCGGCAAACCGGCGTCGAACTCCGCCCGGGCCGGGTTATCCGGGGATTCCGCCGCCTGAACGGAGTCAGCGCCGTCAGCCGGATTGCCGGAAGCCTCCGAGCGGCCCGCCGCTTCCGCCGAACCGGGGTCGCCTGTATCCCGCCAGGGAACAAGGCCGCGCCGCCGCGAAACAGTCTCGGGCAGCGGCCAGGCCGAATACATACTAGGTATTTGGCAACAGCCCCTGGGGCGGCCGGAGGCGTCGGCGTAGGGAAAAAGCTCGCCGCCGCCGGCTTCAAGATCCACCAGCAAGGCCCGGCCCTCCATAGCATCCATGCCGGCCAGACTTTCGCGCAAAAAGGGGGTGAGCACGGCGTATTCCTGCCAGGGCCCCTGGATTTCCTTCCTGTTCCAAGGCCGATCGCACAAGGAATCCGCAAGGACGGCCTCCGGCCAGGCAGGATCTTCGCCAAAACCGGGGGGGAGAGAGAAAACCACTTCCGGTCCGGCGCGCAAATCCAGCAGCAGCCAGGGCATTTCTTGCCCGCGCGAGCCGGCGTTCCTGCCGGAAGGCGCGGCATCCCGCAAAGACGCCGGCCCGCTCCCCAAAACGGCGGGGCCGCCCACCGGAAAGGCGATGCGCCGAGAGGCAAAGTCAATCGCCGCCCGGCCCAGGCGTTTGTCCGCGCAATATTTTCTCAGGCGCATGACCAGAGCCGGCGGCCTGACCGGATTGGACAAACGGCGCGAGCAAAAAAACAGAAACGGCGACTGGCGCTCGCAGCGCAGCAGCAGCCGGAGTTTGGCCCCACGGGCGAAAAGGCCGAATGTGAACACGCCGGGTGCGGGACCGTGGATTTTTTCCATCCTGGCCCCGTCCAGCAGGCGGGCGAGTTCGGCGGCGACAAGGCGAAAAACGTGCGAATCCATAGGGCGTTTGCTCCGGAACAGTCCGCGCCATCATAAGAAAAGGAGGGCCAGGGGGGAAGAAAAAAAAACGTCTACCCACCAACCTCCGAGGGTCGTAAACCAGAGATGGATGCACTGATCGACATCCCCTACCCGGCCTGAAAAAACTCCCGTGCCGCCGCAACCGTCATACCCTAAATAAAAAGTTTTGAAGGAAAAAAATGGGGGTCTGGGGGAAGGAAAAGGAAACTTTTTCAAAAGTTTCCTTTTCCTTCCCCCAGCCGCCAGAGGCTTTCTCCCCTCCACTCCCTTCTCCACCCGCCGGCCAGGGCGAGGAGCGTGGCGAGGGCCATGCCGGCGTACGCGCATTCCACCCGGCCGGACAGGGCCGATGCCAGACCCAGGGCTCCGCCGGCGGCCACGGCCGCGCAGGCGAAACGCGAATCCAGAGGCCGACCTTTGCCCAGCATCAGACCGACAAACACCGGGCCGACCACGCCGCAACCGTAAATGTCGTAGGCCATGAGCAAAAGGCCGATGATGCCGCCGCCCCACAGGCTCAAGCCGGTTCCGGCCAGACCCAGAACCAGGACGCAGGCCCGGCCGGCGTTTGGCGTGTCCCGCTTCAGTAAATCGTGGCTCAGGACCGTGGCCGCCGTGACCAGGCAGGAATCGGCCGAGGATACGATGGCGCTGAGCAGGGCCAGGGACAAGGGCAGGCGCATCCAGAGCGGCAAAACCTCGGACAAGGCCCGCGTCAGCACCTCGTCCCTTGGGGTGTCGGGCGGAATGAGCCCCCGGCAGGCCAGGCCCACGGCCACGATCACAACGGCGCACAGGGCAATGCCGCCGACGGCCATCAGCCCGGCCCGGCGGGCGCTTTTGCCGTCGCGGGCGCTGAGCAGGCGGCCGAACAGCATGGGGCAGACCAGGTAGTTGGCTCCCACCACCAGCAGGAAATAAATCAGCTTTTCCGGCGGAAAATCCGCGTTGACCGCTTGTAAAGAAACGGTTGACGGCCATGTCGGATTGTGGCCGGACAGCCAGCCCAGCAGAATGAGCAGCGAACCGCCGAGAAGTATCGTCTGAAACCGATCCAGACGCATCACCGCCGCCTGGCCACCCAGGGAATGCAGGACCACGAAAGAAAAGCCTACTCCCAGGCACACAAGGCGCGGCCAGGGCACAAGCATGCGGATCACCTCGGCCAGGGCCGTGAGCTGTGCGGCCAGAATGGCCATCCAGGCTATGACGATGATGATTGAGAGCAACGGCCGGGCGGCCGGCCCCAAAAATGTTTCCGCCAACTGGGGCATGGTGTAGGCCCCGCTTTCCCTGACCCGACGGGCCAGGAGCAGGGAGAGCGCCGTCAGCCCGACCGCGCCCGCGCCCAGCCACCAGAAAGCCGGCGTGCCCACGGAAAACGCCAGACCGACCATGCCCACGGTGGCCGAAGCCCCGATGCAGGAGGCGATAATGGATGCCGCCACCATCAGCGGGCTGCCGGACCGGTTGTTCACGAAAAAGGCGGCAGCCGTGCCCCGTCCGCTCCCGGCGGCTCCCCACGCAATGATCAGGCCGTACAGGCACAACAGGGCTATTCCCATTGTCCTTCCTCCGCCGCGCCGCGCATGGTCCGGACAAGCCTCTCCAGATCCTCGTCGGAAATGACGTAGGGCGGCATGGCGTAAATGAGACGGCCAAAGGGACGCAGCCAGACCCCGCGCCGCACACAATAGTCCTGAAGCTTTTCCACATTCACCGGACGCGCGGTTTCCAGCACGCCCACAGCCCCCAACACCCGCGCGTCCGCGATGCCGGGCGCGTTCCGGCAGGGTTCCAGCCCCAGGAGAAAAGCACGCTCCATACGCGCCACATCGGATTTCCAGCCGCCATCGGCCAGAATATCCAGACTGGCCCCGGCCACGGCGCAGGCCAGCGAATTGCCCATGAAGGTCGGGCCGTGCATCAGTACCCCGCCCTGGCGTGAAATGCCCTCGGCCACTTCCCTGGTGGCCAGGGTGGCGGCCAGGCTCATGACCCCGCCGGTCAGGGCCTTGCCCAGGCAGAGAATATCCGGCGTCACCCCGGCCCATTCACAGGCGAACAACCGGCCCGTGCGGCCGAAGCCTGTGGCGATCTCGTCCAGAATCAGCAGGCAACCGTGGGCGCGGCACAGTTCGCTTATCCGGCGCAGGAATTCCGGGTGGTACATCCACATGCCGCCGGCGCCCTGAAGCACCGGCTCCAGAATTACGGCCGCCACTTCCCCGGCCCGCCGCTCCAAAAGCGCCTCAAACGCCTTGGCCGGCGCCGGATCATACTCCGCCCCAAAACGGCAGGACGGGCGGGGAGCAAACAATTGTTGCGCCAAAACACCGCCAAAGTTCGCATGCATGCCGTTTTCCGGATCGCACACGCTCATGGCCCCAAACGTGTCGCCGTGATAGCCGCCGCGCACGGTCAGCAGCCTGGACCGTTCCGGCCGCCCCATTGCCCGCTGATACTGCACGGCCATCTTGATCGCCACCTCCACGGCCACCGAGCCGGAATCGGCAAAAAACACCCGGTCCAGGCCCGGCGGCGTCATGTCCAACAGTTTGCGCGCCAGTTCCACGGCCGGCTCGTGCGTCAGACCGCCGAACATCACGTGCGGCATGCGCCCGGCCTGCCGGTGCAAGGCCCGCATCAGAGCCGGATGCCGATAGCCGTGCACGGCGCACCACCAGGAGGCCATGCCGTCCACCAACGATTCGCCGCCGCGCAGAACAATGCGCGCCCCTTTTGTCTCCACCGCTTCCCGCGCCCGCATGGCCCCAAGCGCCGGCGCGTACGGATGCCAGACATGCTCCCGGTCAAACCGCAGCAAGTCGTCGGAAGCTGTGCGGGAGGGCGAGCAAACAGAGCGCGAGGAATGGGAAAGCTCCCTTCCTCGCACGCCTTTCACCACCTCCCCTACCGTTCTTGCCGCCTCGTTCCATCCGTGAGCGCGGATACAGGGATCAGGGTGACGCAGTTCGGGGATATGGGGCATTTCGCCCAGCACGGGAAGCTTGGTGATGCGGGAAAGGATTGCGCGATTGTCCGTTCGGATGCGTTGTTCCAGTTCAGAATCGGCGTCGGGTTCCGGGTGGGTCAGGATGAAACCGAGCAGGGGCAGACCACGGGCGCGCAAAAGTTCCACGGACAGCAGGGCGTGGTTGAGCATGCCCAGTTTGTTGGCGGCCACCAGGATAAAACCGGCGGAGAGCGGCGCCAGGGCATCCAGCAGGCTTTCGTTTTCGTTCAGGGGGGTAAGCAGACCGCCGGCGCCTTCAATAAAGGCCAAATCAGCGGAGGAGGCGCTCAGACAAGCGCCGATGGTTTGGGACAAAGAAGCGGCGGACAGGGTGACGCCGTCGCGTTGAGCGGCCAGGTGAGGGGAACAGGCGTCGCGCAGCAGGAAGGCGGCCGCAATTTCCGCTTCAGGGCAGGCTTCGCGATAGACGGCGCAATCCGGGGCCTGAAGGCGGCCAAATTTGTCAGGCGCGCAGCCGGTCTGGACCGGCTTAAGGACCAGGGGGGCAAGGCCGGCCTGCCGGGCCGCTTTTGCCAGGGCGGCGGCGACCACGGTTTTGCCCGCGTCCGTATCCGTGCCCACGATGCAGATACGGCGACATTCAGACATGGGACCCCAGCCCCAGGGTTTGCAGCATGGCCATGTCGCGGACAAAGGGGCTGCCGGCCACGGTAAGGTAGTCGCCCACCATCAGGCCGTTGGCCCCGGCAAAGAAAAGGCTGTTTTCCCATTGGCCCAGGGCGCGGCTGCGGCCGCCGCACACGACAATGTCCCGGCCGGGATGGACGAGCCGGAACAAGGCGATAACGGCCAGGGCCTCGCGAGCGCCCAGGTTTGGCGCGTGTTCCAGAGGCGTGCCGGGGATGGGGGTGAGAAAGTTGACCGGGATGGAATCGACCTCCAGTTCCCGCAGAGTCATGGCAAGTTCCAGGCGATCAGCCCAGCTTTCCCCCAGGCCGAAAATGCCGCCGGAACAGGTTCGCAAGCCCGCGGAACGAGCTTTTTTCACGGTCTCCACCCGCTGGTCATAGGAATGGGTGGTGCAAATCCGGCTGAACCAGGAGCGGCCGCTTTCCAGATTGTGATGGTAGCTGGTAAAGCCGGCCTGTTTGAGGGCCAGTGCCTGCTCATCCGTCAGCAGCCCGAGGGAGGCGCAGAGTTTGATACCGACTGTTCGCGAAATGCGGTCAGCGGCCCGGCATATGCGCTCGAAATCGCGGCCGGAAGGCGCGCCGCCGCTGGTGACGATCCCCATGTAGGAAACGCCCTCTTTTGCAAGATTTTCCGCCCTGTTGAGCAATTTTTCCTCACTAACGAGCGGATGGACCATTGCGGCGGTGTTGTGGTATCGTGACTGGGCGCAAAAGGCGCAGTTCTCGCCGCAACGCCCGGACTTGGCGTTGATGATGCCGCAGGTGAAAGGCGAAGATCCGCCGGCCAGGCGGGCGGCCCCGGCGGCGGCCAACAGATCCGGCAGCACGCCGGGCAGCAGGCCGGCCAGGGTTTCCGCCTCTTCCGGGGGCAGGTTCCGGCCGGCGCAGGCGGCGGCCAGAAGGGAATTCATGATGTGACGCATGGGGCCTCGCTTTGTGTCTGAAGCGCGTTGTACGGGAACAATCATTTTTTTGTCAACGAATATGTACCTAATTATGGTTTACAAGCATGACGCAAGCAAAGCACGCCAAAGCTTCAGACGAACGAACGCAACTTCTCCTGCGCTTGCTTGAGGACAGCGGCGACTGGCAATCGGGCGAAAGGCTGTCGACGTTGCTGGGCATAAGCCGGGCCGCCGTGGCCAAGCGCATTGCCGGTCTGCGGGCGCGCGGTTACGCCATACAGTCCGTAAGCGGTCGGGGGCACAGGCTGCTGCTGAAGCGGGAAAACCTGGACGCCGACGCCGTGGGCCGCAACCTGCGTACGCGGCATATCGGGCGCGGCCAGTGGCGGGTGTTCGCGGAAACGACCTCCAGCAGCGACGAAGCCATTGCCATGGCCCTGGCCGGAGCGCCCGCGGGCAGCGTGGCCGTGGCCGAACGGCAAAGCCGGGGGCGCGGCCGCAGGGGGCATGCCTGGTTTTCCGCCCCGCACGCCTTGATGGTTTCCGTGCTTTTGCGGCCGGCCGTGCCGACGACGGATCTGGCATGGCTCACACCACTGGGCGTGCTGGCCATGGCCGAAGCCATAGAGGAAATCGTCGGGCTTCGGCCGACCGTAAAAGCGCCCAACGATGTTCTTGTGGGACGACGCAAAGTGGCGGGAGTGCTTCTGGAAACGGGCATGCGCGGCGGAGAGCCCGACTGGGCCGTTCTTGGCATAGGCTGCAACGTCAACACCCTGCCCAGGGAATTCCCGCAGCCGCTGCGAGGCGCCATTACCTCGCTTTTCGCGGAAATCGGCGCTGCCGTTTCCTGCGCCCGTTTGCTGGCGGCCGTTCTGAACCGGATGGAGTTTTGGTATGAGCGGCTGGAATCCGGCGACGTCCGGAGCCTGCGAGAAAAATGGGATCTCCGTCTGGCCGGGAACCGCTGAGTTCTTCTGCTTGGCAAGGCGCAAGCCATTTTTCGAGGGGGGCTGGACTCTCTTCAAGTCCAGCCCCCCTCGAAAAATGGCGCAGCAACGCCGCCGGACGAAAGAAACTCGGCGTGTTCCTAGTTTTCCGTTTCCTCCGGTGGGGCGTCATTTTCCTGGATAAGCAGCGTCTGCTCGTCCAAAGTGAACGTCCGGTAGCCCTGGCCCTCTTTTTCTTCCCCATCGATCCAGTCATCTGACAGCGTGACGGCGTCGTTGCTGTCAGCCCGGACCAGCACAACATTTTCCACGGGAGGGGGAAACGAGTTCTCAGCCGGATAGGCCGGAGGCACGGGCAAAGGTTCGTGTCCCGGGTCCAGAGCATCCATAAGAGCGAACAAGTCAAAGCCCTCATCAACAAATTCGGCCAGGCTGCGGCTGATGTTCCGCCCCTCGTCGTAAGACCAGGCAATGGCTACATCGTCGAAAACGGCATTGCCGAAATATTCCTGAAGATCCACCACAGACTGCCCGCTGGGGGCATTCATCAGAATATCTATGCCCTGCACCTGCATGGAGGGAAAAACCATGCTCAGCCAACCGCCATAGTAAGCCTGAAAAGAATAAAACCCTTCCGCGATCAGAAGCAGGGTATCACCCACGGCTTCCCTGTGCAGGGTGGTGCTTACCCGGCCCATTGGACCGTCCTGAAACAGGCTGTTGCCGTATTCGTTTTCGCCCAGCTTGCAGTAATCGCTAAGGGGGGTGTCTTCCCCGTTCAGAGCCACATAGGTGAGAAAAGGCTTGACCGCGGCCCCGGGCGGCATAATCAGCGATACCGTGATCGAGCCCTCCAGTTCCTGAATAAACTCCCGTCCCTGGCAGGCGTCCTTGCCGATCCAGTAATGCATGTCATCATTGCCGAGAAGCGCGGAACCGGCGCCCGGCGCGGCTGACCCGATGGAGGATTCCGCCCATTCGGCGCGGTATCCGTAGTCCGGTATGCCGTCCTCGACCGCCAGGGAGTAAAATATGCCCTGATCCAGAGGCTTTTCCGACGGGCTGAACATTGACGGGCGCCCTCCCCGAGGAGCGACGAACGCCCCGAGATCCATATCGGGGTTAACGACCATAAGAAAATCGGTTCCGGAAACAATCCGGCCGTCTTCCGTATGAAACGGGGCAAGTTCCAGTTGCGCGAAATAGTCGGCAATCACAAGATGAGATCCGTCGGGCCCGTCGATATACAGATTGCTGCCCCCCCGCTCAAAACGCATGCCTTCCGGAGAAAAGGTCAGGACAAAGGCCCGCCCCGGCTCGGGCGTAACCCGGATTTCGCTTCCGGGTGGAGGCATAGTAAGACGGAGCGGCTCCATGCGTCCTCCCTAGATTACCGCAGGATCGCGCGCATGAGATTCTCCCCCCTCATGCCAGCGACAATTTTTCCGGAGCCGGCGGCTCTTCCGGCAACACACTACAAGGCTAGCCACCCTATCTCAGCAATAACCAGGCGTAATTACGCTTTCCTCTTTCAACGTCAACAAAAACGCAAGCCAAACACGAAAGCCCGTTTCCGTTAGCGGAAGCATACGGCCACTATCGCCGTATGCGTATGAACACACGTTCATGACCGAATTTACCACATCCCGCATGGGGCATCAACCCCGACAGCCACGGAGAGCTAAAGATCCCGGCGCATCTGGAAGTGCAGAACACACCGTATTCAAAAGCAATTTACCGACGAGAGTTCGACATGCAGAAATATCCCTGTGATATATTTACAATAAAAACTCCATATTTTTCCGGCAACACGTGCACTTCATCGCCGGCTTTTTCAAAAACGCCGAGTCATATACCCCCGGCAAAGCCGGGGGCTTGAAAGGCAGTGAACCGCTCAAAGCGGTTTGAATATGTGAGCCCCCCAGGGGGGCGACCTACAACAACCGTAATTGATCTATCCGTTGGTCTTCTTGTTCCTGATGCCTGA
>JAVBOI010000067.1:0-19051 GCA_031550695.1 Desulfovibrio sp.
TTTGTATTTGTGTGTTGTGGCCCGGGGGGGGGGGTTGGGTCCCCAACCTTACCAACCTTGTCCCGCCCCCCCCCCCCCGGACCCCCTCTCCTTTCCTTCAAAACTTTTTAGTTTGGTGAATGGGAGGGGATGGAGACTCGGGAGTTTTGCCTTGCTTGGGCTCTCGAGCAGTGTGGCGCAACAAGCGCTGGACGCCCGTATCGACAACCGTTCGATAGCCATCCGTCGGCCTTCCGATGCGCCGCTCACGCCGCTGGGGCACACGCTACGCCGCAAACGAGGGGGTCCGGGGGGAATCATTCCCCCCGGCCGCCGGAGGCATATTTCAGCCTCTCTCCCGCTAATTCAAACGTTTCTTCGCGAATTCCGCCAGACCGCCCGCGTCCAGGATGGCGCGCATGGCTTCGGGCAGGGGTGGGAAAGGCACGACCTTGCCCGTGGTTTTGTTGGTGATTTTGCCGGCTTCCATGTCGACTTCGATTTCCTGGCCTTCTTTGAATTCGGCCACGGCATCGCCGATCTCGATGGGCACCAGACCCATGTTAAAGGCATTGCGGTAGAAGATCCGGGCAAAGCTGTGGGCGATGACCACCGGAATGCCCGCGCCCACGATGGCGACGGGCGCGTGCTCGCGCGAGGAGCCGCAGCCGAAGTTGCGGCCGGCCACCATCACGCTGGCGCCGGGCTTCACCTTGTCCAACCATTTGGGGTCGTAGCCTTCCATGCAGTGCCGGCCGAGTTCCACCGGGTCGGTGCTGACCAGGAAGCGGGCCGGGATGATGGCGTCCGTATCGATGTGATCCCCGAGCACCAGGGTTTTGCCAGTATATTTCATATATCGCTCCACTCTTGTGGTTTGTGTAAAAATGCTTCCGGTCTCGCCGGGACTTCCGCATGCAGTTCACTGTAACCGGTCCGCTTCAGGAGAATGCTTTGTGCCTCCTGTCCCTACAGCCCCCAAACTAAAAAGTTTTGAAGGAGAGGAAGGGGGGGGCTGGGGGGAAGGAGGCTTTCTTCGTAGTAGCTCGCCTTCGCTTCGCTCAGGTCGAGCGGGCTTTTCCAAAAGTTTCCCCTCCCTCCCCCCAGGGCGTCAGCACACCCTTACAACTTGGCCGGGTGCGTGATCACGCCGGTGATGGCGGTTGCGGCGGCCACGGCCGGGTTGGCGAGGTAGACTTCGGACTCCAGGCTGCCCATGCGTCCTTTGAAGTTGCGGTTGGTGGTGGCCAGGGCGCGTTCGCCGGCGGCCAGGATGCCCAGGTGCCCGCCGAGGCAGGGGCCGCAGGAGGCGGGGCCGAGTATGCAACCGGCCTGGAGCATGGTTTCGACCAGCCCTTCCTTGAGGGCCTGCATCCAGATGCCGGGGGTGGCGGGCAGCACGATGCAACGCAGGCCTTTTTTGACCTTGCGGCCGGCAAAGACGGCCGCCGCGACCCGCAGGTCGGAGATGCGGCCGTTGGTGCAGGAGCCGATGATGACCTGATCCACGGTAATGTCCTTGACTTCGGACACGGGCCGGACGTTTTCCGGCAGGTGGGGGCAGGCGATCTGGGGCTCGAGGCCGGTAACGTCTTTGGTGATGTGCCGCTCGTAGACCGCGCCCGGATCAGGGGCCAGGGCCTTGTCGTTTTTGCGGCCGGCGTTTTTGCAGTATTCCAGGGTGGCTGCGTCGGCGGCGAACAGGCCGGCTTTGCCGCCGGCTTCAATGGCCATGTTGGCCATGGTCAGGCGGCCTTCGACGGGCATGGAGTCAATGGCGGAACCATCGAACTCCAGGGCTTTGTAGCGGGCGCCGTCAACGCCAAGCTGGCCGATGGTCCAGAGGATCAGGTCCTTGCCGCCCACGTTGGGATCGAGCGTGCCGGAAAAGCTGACGCGGATGGTTTCCGGCACCTTGAACCAGCTTTCGCCCAGCGCCATGGCGCCGGCCACGTCAGTGGAACCCATGCCGGTGGCAAAGGCGCCGATGCCGCCGTAAGTGCAGGTATGGCTGTCCGCGCCCACCACCAGGTCGCCGGGGCCGACCAGGCCGATTTCGGGCAGCAGGGCGTGTTCGACGCCGGCGTCGCCGCCTTCGAAATAATAGACAATGCCCTGCTCATGGGCGAACTCGCGCACGCCTTTGACCTGCTCGGCCGAGGCGATGTCCTTTTGCGGAGTGAAGTGGTCCATGACCAGAGCGATTTTGGCCTTGTCAAAGACTTTTTTCGCGCCCATCTGCCGGAAGGACTTGATGGCGAGCGGAGCGGTAATGTCGTTGGCCAGCACCAAATCCACCTTACAGTTGACGATGCGGCCGGCTTCGACGTCGGCTTCGCCTGCCGGCGCGGTGGATTTGGCGGCCAGGATTTTCTGGGCAAGGGTGAGTGCCATTCTAGGCTTCCTCCTGTTTCTTGGACAAACGGTTGAGCGCGTTCAGGTAAGCCCTGGCGCTGGCGTTGATGATATCCGGATCCGAGCCGCGTCCCACGGCGCTGCGTCCGTTTTCCGTAATGCGCACGGTAACTTCGCCCAGGGCGTCGGTGCCGCCGGTAATGGAGTTGACGGAATACTGTTCGAGGGTCGGCTTGTGTCTGGTCACGTGGGCGATGGCCTGAAAGACCGCATCAACGGGGCCGACGCCAAAACCGGCGTGTTGCACGCGCTTGCCGTCGATGTCAATGACAAGGATGGCCGTGGGCGGCAGGCCGGTATCGCTGCTTTGCACACCTAAGTGAACAAGGGCGTATTTGTCGGGGATGCGGTAGATTTCCTCCAGCACCAGCGCTTCAAGATCCTCATCATAAATATCTTTTTTCTTGTCGGCAAGGCGTTTTACCGAGGCCAGGACCGTGTCGATCTGGCCGCCGTCAAGGGTGTAGCCCATGCCTTCGAGCTTGGACTTGAGGGCATTTTTGCCCGAATGCTTGCCCATGACAATGGCGTTGTTGGGCAGGCCGATGGAAGCCGGGGTCATGATCTCGTAGGTTTCCGGATTTTTGAGCACGCCGGCCTGGTGAATGCCCGATTCGTGAGCAAAGGCGTTGGCCCCGACAATGGGTTTGTTGCGGGCCAGGGGCTGGGCGATGATGCGCGACAGCCGGCGGGCCGTGGGGTAAATCTGCTCCGTTTTGATGGCGTGGTTCAGCTGGTAATAATTCCGGCGCACGGTCAGGGCCATGATGAATTCCTCAAGGGAGGCGTTGCCCGCGCGTTCGCCTATGCCGCAGATGGTCACCTCCGCCTGGCGCGCCCCGGCCCGGAAAGCGGACAGGGTATTGGCCACGGCCAGGCCGAGATCATTGTGGCAATGCACGCTGATGACCACCTTGGGATCAATGCGCTCCCTGACATAGGCGATGCGGGCGCCGAATTCTTCCGGCTGGGCGTAGCCCACGGTATCGGGAATGTTCAGGGTGCGGGCGCCGCAACGCACGGCAACCTGGCAGGCCTCTACCATGAAATCGAGATCGGAGCGGGAGGCGTCCTCGCAGGAAAATTCCACGTCATCGGAGCAGGCGGCCGCATGGGTGATGCTTTTTTCGATCATTCTGAGCACTTCGTCCGGCTTTTTGCCCAGTTTGTGCTCCATGTGCAGGGCCGAGGTGGCGATAAAGACGTGGATGCGCGACTTTTTGGCCCGCTTCAGGGCTTCGGCCGCCCTGTCAATATCCGCTATGTTGGCGCGGGCCAGGCTGCAAATTCTGGTGTGCTGAAGTTCGTCGGCAATGGTGGTGATGGCTTCGAAATCACCGGGGCTGGAAGCGGCGAACCCGGCTTCCAGAATGTCCACGCCGAGCAGTTCAAGCTGCTGAGCCATACGGACTTTTTCCGCCAGGCTCATGGTGGCCCCGGGGGACTGTTCCCCGTCGCGCAAGGTGGTGTCGAAAATAATGACTCGATTGGGGTCTGTGACGGACATGGTGTGCTCCTTACGATATTTTCGTCAATGTGTTTTTATTGATAACAACGCGATGTCTCTGAAAAAAGCTCAAAATAAACGCGGCCACCCCGCAGAGGGGTGGCGCGCACGGCCGTGTAAACGGAAAAAACTCTATGGTTTCCGATGCGCGGTCTATAGGAGACCGCGTAGAGCGAGGCTGACGATACAGGCAAAAGCGGCGGCGGCAATCAGGGCCACGGCCGGAATTTCAGGCGCGGTCCTGGCAATGGCCACCGCTCTGGGCTGTTTTTCGGGAATACGCCTGTAAATAACTATTTTCATGGCAGATCCTCCCGGCGAGTCGGCAAGATAATAAGAAAGCAGCGACAACGCCGTTACTGCAAGACATAGAGCAGCTTTATATAAAGGTCAATATGCCGTGCAAAAAATATGGCTGCCGTGCGAAAATTATCCTTGTATCGCCAGGCCGGCAAAACCCTGGTCGGCGCTTATGGCCTTGATACGTTCCCGCCGGAGGATTCTGCCGAAGGAGCCGCCGTCAAGGGCGGCTGCTATGGGGTCCATCGCTGTGGCGGCCAGCGCGCCGGAACCGACGGCGGAGGCCCCGCTTCCGGTAGCCGCGAGTTGGCCGGGCAACAGGGAAAGGGTATCGGCAAAGGCTGTTTCTTCGCCGGCCACTTCTTGTATGAGGGCGTCGAGGGCATCGGCGCGGGCGGTTTTGGACAGGGCCAGGGCTTCGGGGGAAATGCTCACCGTATCCGGCCCGGCGTTTCTGTCCGCCAAGCGGGGAGAGCCCGCTTTACGGCCGGCCTGCGGGGACCAGGCTATCTGCTGGCCCTGAATCGGTCTGATGGCGGAAATGCTCATGCTTCTCCCTCCGGCAAAATTTTCCTGAATGCATGCATAAAGGAAGGAGAATGCAAGCCGCGTTCCAGCGGCTTCAAGGAGGGGCAGGCAAAAGCCCGTCGGGGATTGCTGACAAAACCCGAATAGTCTTTACCCCCAGCGGGTCAAGGGGGCTCGGGGACACAGGCTCTGTGCGCCGCCCCCTTGCGGGGCGTGGGGCAGAGCCCCACTTCGACCAAGCTGGCTTCATCACTTATTGCCTTTTTGCCGCTTTTTGCCCTTGCGGCGTTTGCCGCCGTCTTTGTCCGGGGCCATTTTGACCAGACGGGGCTCGAAGCGGGCCAGGACGTCCACCAGATCCCGCTGGGCGGCCATGACCGCGTGGATATCCTTGTAGGCCATGGGCGCTTCATCCAGGCCGCCGGAGATGAGGTGCACGCCCCGCTCTTCCAGAAAACGGCGCAGCGCGGCGTGATCAAAGCGCTGCATGGCGGCGGTGCGGCTCATCAGGCGGCCGGCCCCGTGGGAGCAGGAGTGTAGCGCGTCGGCATTGCCCTTGCCGCGCACCACGAAACCCGGACTGCCCATGGAACCCGGCACCACGCCCAGCACGCCCCGGCCGGCCGGGGTAGCGCCTTTGCGGTGGACGATGACGCGCCCGCCGTCGTGCTCTTCCTCCCAGGCGAAGTTATGGTGGTTTTCCACATGGGCCAGCGCTTCCGCGCCGAGGGCGCGCAGCACGTGCCCGTGGATCAGCTCGTGGTTAGCGGCGGCGTACTTGCCCATAAGCTGCATAACGGCCCAGTATTCCCGGCCCTCGGCGCTGGCCAGATCCAGCCAGGCCAGATGCTTCAGTTCCTTTGGCAAGGACGGGCGCAGGGACATGGCCAGACGGCTGTAGTGCGATGCCGCCTCTTCGCCGCTTCCCCGGCTGCCGGAATGGCTGAGCAGGGCGAGATAGCCGCCCGGCTCCAGCCCCAGGGCCGGGGCGTCCAGGACAAGCTCGCCGAATTCCACAAAATGGTTGCCGCCGCCGCTGGTGCCGAGCTGTTTCCAGGCCTTGTCCTTCATGCGGGCGGTGAGAGCGCGGGTATTCCAATCCTCGTCCATGACCGCGTGCTCGCGCCGCCCCTCTTTTTCAAAGGCCGCGCCCACGCCGAAACGGGTTTCTTGTTCCAGAACCCGAATCAGGCTCTCGCGTTTTTTCAGCAGGGCGGACAAGGGCATGTCCAGCACTGAGAGCCGCATGCGGCAGGCGATATCCACGCCCACGGCATAGGGAATGACGGCGTCTTTCACCGCCAGCACGCCGCCTATGGGCAGGCCGTAGCCGGTGTGGGCGTCGGGCATGAGGGCGCCTTTCACGGCCACGGGCAGGGTGGCGGCCTGGCGCATCTGCACAAGGGCCGACTCGTCCAGGGCGATGTCGCCCCACTGTTTCCAGGGGGCGGGCTCGCGGCGCGGAACGAATTCCGGGCCGGCCGCCGGCGCTCGCGCTTTTTCTTTTGTCTTGCCCATGTTTCATTCTCCGCAAGAGGGACGTGCTGCTACCGGGCCGTTTTGGACCCAAGATTTCCGGTGGCAAGGGATCGGGATTTGTTCCTGTACCACACTATCGCGCGGCGTAATAAAGATAAAGAGCGCCCCGTGCATGAAAACCATCGGCCGGCGCGCGAAATTCCCCATCAGGACTTTGGTGTTTGCCAAAGCGCGGAAGAGGACTTACAATCCGTAAGAACGAGAATGCGCGGTAAACGCTTGTGACGCTATGAAGTATTACTTACCAAATGTATTAGATTATACGCGGATGGACCGGGTCCTTTTGGGGTCATGCGCCCGGGGCCGGGGGCTTGCATTGCGTCTGGCGTTCTGTCTCTGCTGGTGCGCCGGCATAGTGTTCTTTGCCGGCATCTCTCCTTTTGCGGGCGGAAAAATTTTTCCCGGTTCAGCCGGAACCGCCGAAGCGGCGGAACCGCACGCACGGGGCACGTCCGGGCAAGTTCCCGCGGCAACGGACGCCCGGCAACCGGCAGCCGGCTCCACCGCCGGAACGGCTGCCCGGAAGGACGGTACCCCGGACGCCGATCCGCTGGGAACCGGCGCGCTGACCCGCGAACTGACCCGCCTGCTTCGGCCTGAACGAGCGCCGGCGCGGCCGCCTGAACAACCGGCTTCTCCGCCCCTTTCGCCCGGGCTCGCTCCGGCCCCTGCGGCTCCGCCCGCGCCGGATAAGGATCAGGCGGGGGTTCCCGGCAAACCGCCGGAACCAGAGACATCCGCGTCGGCCAAAACCAGCACGAGCCCGGCGGCTCCCGCAACGACTTCTTCCCCGGAATCCGGAGCCGCCCGGCCCACGGTTCCCGCGGCCACGCCGCCGAAGCCCCCGGAAGCGCCCAAGCCGACCAGGCCGGCGGCGGTTCCGCCAAAGCAGGCCACGGTCGCGCGGCCCAAGGCCCCGGTTCCGCCGGCCAACGGGCAAACGCGGCCCACGGATGCCGGAAAGCCTGGAGAAGGCTCCGCGTCATCGGGACAACCCGCCGCTGGGCCGGCGGCGGCCGAACAGCCCCGGAATGCGGGAACGACGCTCCCGCCGGACAAGGAACCGAGGCAAGCGACGGACGCAACGGCCAAAGAAACGCAATCGCCCGGCCGGGAAGCTCCTTCCCGGCCGGCGTCGGCCGAAGCCGGGGACAGGGCAAAGCCCGCCGGGCCGAAACAGGCCGAAGGCAAAGGCGTTGAGGCTTCGGAAATCATTTCGCGCCAGAATATCGTTCGGGCTGAGATCCGGCCGGTCAATCTCACGGTGCTGTCCGCGCCGTATGATGGGATTATTGCCGCCATTCTGGCCCGCGACGGAGACTCCGTGGACAAGGACCAGGCCGTGGCCCGGCTTGACACGCGCGCCGAAGAGCAGGCTCTTGTCGCCGCCGAGGCGCTTGCCGCCGAAACTTTTGACCGGCTGGGCACGCTGCCGGATGGTCCGTCCCGCGAGCGGGAGGCCCTGGCGACGGAATACGTGCGCCAGTCGGCGCAGGTAAAGGCCCAACAGGCCAGGCTGGCCCAGGGCGCCATTACCGCGCCTTTTGCGGGTACAATAACGGAAGTGCACGCCAAGGCCGGCGAACACGTCAAGCAGGGCGCGCCCATTGTGGAAATCGCCGAAAGCGGCTCGCTGGAAATAGTGTGCGCCGTGCCTTCGCACTGGGTGCGCTGGCTGAAGCCAGGGCACATCGTCTGGGTATATGTTGACGAAACGGCCAAAAGCTACGAGGCGGTGCTGGTGCGCCTTGGCGGCAAAGTGGATTCGGCCAGTAAAACCATCCGGGCCTACGCGCACTTTTCCAGCCCCCAGGCGGAACTGCTGCCCGGCATGAGCGGCTCGGCGAGTATTCGACCGCAGATGGCTGAGGAAAAAAATGGAGAAAAGGTTCCGCCTGAACAGGGCCAGGGAAAATTCGACCAGAAAGGGCGCGGGCCAAAATAGCCGGGGCTGTGCCGCATTTCGGAAAAAACCCTCCCGACGGCCCGAAAAGAAAAATACGCCGCCGCGCGGGAGATTTTCGCAAATGGTAAAAAAAATTTATAGCGCTTGCTTTCGGCCTATAAAGCTTTTATGAGAGAGCCGCTGGGGGCTGTTTCTCAATAAATGCCGTCCACGAAAAAAGAAGTACGGTAAAAATTGGGCCAAGCTGTAGTGAAATACTGTGAAGCCAACTTTTACCGTGCGACGCAGCCAGTCGAAAAAAGACAACTTTGCAATAGGCATTAATTTAGAAACAGCCCTAAACCTCGAAAACACATAAAACGGGCATGGTCTTGCGAGCGGCTTTCGCGTTTTGCAGGGGGAATGATTGTGCTCAAGCATATCCATATATCTGAACTGAAACCGGGCATGCATGTGGCTGATCCGGGCATAGACTGGAAAACTCGTCCGTACCTGTATATTGCGGATCAGTTTGTCGCCACCGAGGATCAAGTGCGCGCAATTCTCAGCCAGGGGTTTCAGGAAGCATACATTGATCTGGACCGCTCCATTCTGGCGCCGTCTTCACCGGCTTTAAGCAAGAACAAGGCGTTCGGCACGGGCACGGGCACTATCATTGCCAAGCCCAAGGTACCCCTTGCGGAAGAGCTGCCCAAAGCCGTGCGGGTGCATGACGAGAGCGTGGCCTATGCCCGGCGTTTTATGAGCGACATGCGCGCCGGCAAGGTGAACATGGTTTCGGCCGCCCAGAACATGGAAAGCATCATGGGCAGCCTCGAGCGCAACGCCGACGCCCTGGTCAGCCTCTCCCGCCTGCGCCAGACCGACAGCTACACCTATACGCACTGCGTCAACGTGTGCATTCTGACCACGCTTTTTTCGCGCTACCTGGGGCATGACAGCAAAAAGACCTTTGCCGCCGGACTCGCGGGCATGTTCCACGACCTGGGCAAGGCCCTGGTTCCCCTGAAAATACTGAACGCCCCGCGTAAACTCAACGATGCCGAATTCGCCGTGATGAAGTCGCATCCCGTCCTTGGCTACGAGCAGCTTGTGTCCGTGCCGGATATTCTGCCGGAAGTGCTCCAGGGCACCTTGCAGCACCACGAAAAATATAACGGCGGCGGCTACCCGCAGGGACTGGCCGGGAACGACATTTCCGAGATCGGCCGAATGGTGGGTGTGGCGGACATCTATGACGCCCTCACCAGCAAACGGCCCTACAAAGGGGCCATGTACCCGCACAAGGCCCTGGGCATTATGTTCGAACTGCGCGGCAAGGATCTGCACGAGGAAGACGTGGCCCAGTTCATCCGCATGGTGGGCGTGTATCCCGTGGGCAGCGTGGTCGAAATGGAAGACGGCAGCATGGGGGTGGTGTCCGCCGCCAATGACGAGCTGCCGCTCAAGCCCACGGTCACCATCGTGCGAGAGCCGGACGGACGGCACATTCCCGGCGGCAAGCCGTATAACCTGGCCATGGACAAAAGCGCGCCGGGCATAGCCAATTGCGTGGCTTCGGAATTGACGGACGTCGATCCGGCCATGGTGCTGGGCGTCGTCCGGTAATTCCAGACGGCGCGGCGGCTGTCGGAAACGCGGTACCCGCTCAGGACAGATATTTCCGTATCACCGCCAAGACCTTGTCTATTTCCAGGGGCTTGCCGACATGATCATTCATGCCCGCGGCAAGACATTTTTCAACATCCTCGTGAAACACGTTTGCCGTCATGGCGACAATGGGAAGGGTGGCGCCGCGCGGAACGTCAAGTAGGCGGATGCGTTTTGTCGCTTCAAAACCGTCCATTTCCGGCATTTGCAAGTCCATGAAAATCATGTCGTAACGCCCGGGGTCGCGGCGGACCATCTCCACCGCCTCCGCGCCGTTTTCCGCGCAATCCACGGCAAGGCCGGTGGGTTCGAGCAGAGCGAGCACGATTTCCCGGTTGATTTCCACGTCTTCCACCAGCAGGATGCGATGTCCGGCCAAATCGGCCGGCGCGGCGGGCAGAGAATCCTCCGGCGCAAGAGCCGGAGCGGCTTCGGTCCGGGCGCTTTCTTCCCCGGTCGGAAGGGCCACGGTGAAAGAGAACATCGCCCCCTTGCCCGGCTCGGACTCCACCTGGATATCGCCGCCCATCGTGGTGACTATGCGTTTGGCTATGGTCAGGCCGAGCCCGGTGCCGCCGAATTTTCTGGACGTGCTGCTCTCCGCCTGCTCAAAGGAATCGAACAGGCGCGCCTGTTGCTCCCGGCTGATGCCTATGCCCGAATCTTTCACGCTGATCCGGATGGTATGCAAGCTGTCCGCCCGGCCGTTCAAACGCGCCTCCAGTTCGATGGCGCCGCGTTCCGGGGTGAACTTGGAGGCGTTGCCGAGCAGGTTCGTGATCACCTGGCGCAGGCGCTGGTCGTCGCCCACCAGAGTATCCGGGATGTTTTCGTCAATGCGAATGGTGAGCCTCTGGCTTTTTTCGTCCGCCTTGAGCCTGATGATGCCCACGGCGTCCCGCACCATGTCCGCGAAACGGAACGGCACGGCCGAAAGCTCCAGCTTGTTGGCCTCTATCTTGGCCATATCCAGGATATCGTTGATAATGCCCAAAAGGTGCGTGGAGGCGGTTTCTATTTTATCCAGGCAATAGTCTTTGCGCGTCGGGTCATGAGTGGATTTGGCCATGGACGTCATGCCGAGGATCGCGTTCATGGGCGTGCGTATTTCATGGCTCATGTTCGAGAGGAATTCGCTTTTGGCCCGGCTGGCTTTTTCCGCCGCCAGCATGGCGGTGAGAAGCTCATCGTTGTAAGAGGCAAGCCGTTCGCGCATGTTCTGGATCGTGCGCGAAATATCGCCGAACTCGTTGTCCAGATTATAGCCGAAAATTTTTTCCTCCGTCCTGGCGCCGGCCCTGTTCAGGCTGTCTATAAGCGCATTGAAGGGCACGAACAGCAGCTTTCTGGTCAGCACGGAGATAACGATGATGTAGACGAACAGAGCGCCCAACACGGCGTAGAGCAGCGGCAGCAGCTTGGCCGCGCTGAACAGCGACACCGAGTTGAACAGCGTCACCACCGTCCAGTTGGAGCCGGCAATGGGCGCCAGGGAAACATAGCCGTACGGCCCTGTTTCAAGCGTGAACACCTTGGGCTCGTTCTGAGAGGAAAAGTACACGTCGTCGCTTTTGAAATACTCGTTCATGGCAACGGTAAACGAGGAGTCCCGGCTGATTTCCTGTATGCGCCGTTCCTTTTCATACTCGGGCAGTTCGTCGCGTTTCGTCAGGGTGCTGTCCATCTGGATGACGCCCTTTTCGTTGACCACGAAACCGCGCACGCTGGCGGCGTCATACCGGCCGAAAAGCTCTTTGACGACCTGCTCGAATTGCAGGCCGGAACAGAACGCGCCCAAGGTGCTGCCGTTGCGCGTCACCTTGTGGTTGATCCACAACCGCCTCTGGTTGCTGACCTTGTCGATGTCTATGTTCAGGGTATAATTGTGCGGCGACTTGATGCAGTCGAAATACCAGTGGTCGTATTCCTTGGCCGGGCTGAGGACGTCAAAGGGCTTGAAGTTCGCGAACGACGCGCCCGTTTTGACGGAATATTCGTTAAGGGTCGCGTCGATGCCAAAATACAACTCGGCGCTGTACAGCATGTCGGCGTAACTTATCATCTCTTCATAGGCCGAGGTTTTCTTTGCCGGGTTTTCTTCGTCCACAAACCATCTGACAAGCGCGCCCGACCGGGCGACCTTTTCCACAAGCCCAAGCTCACGGCTAAGATAGGTGTTGAATTTGCCCACGGCTTCGACCGAGTAGAAACGGGCGTAGTCCCGCGAGGCCGCCTCGGTGATGCTTCTGACGACCAGGGTGACTACCAGGGCCATGCATGCGGCCATCAGAAGAAAAAAAAGAATGTTTATATTGCGAAAGCGCGTTTCAAGCCGGCGCTTTCCGGGCGCGGCGGGGGCGGAGTCCGGGGGCGTTTCCGTCATGCATGCTCTCCTCTTACAGACTGGTGCTTACAGGAGGCGTCTGGCCCGTTGGCTGTATCGCGAGAAACAAAAAGAGGCAGGGCATTACGGTGCAAAGCGCGCCGCAACCGCCTTCCGCCCGGCCACGCGGAGGCGGCCGGGCGGAAGGCCCGGTGAAATAGTAGCTTAGTGCGGCAATAATAACAACATAGGTACTGGCGGAAGGACGAATTTCTCCCCACCCGCCCCCGCCGGGCAGGCCTCGCCTTGACGAAAAGCCCGATCAGCCGCCGGCTTCAACCAGACGTTTTCGTATGACAGCGGGGTTGCCCACCGCGAACGCGTTATCCGGCACATTGGCGGCGATCACGGCGCCGGCGGCGATTACCGCGTTATCGCCGATGGAAATGCCGGGAAGGATGACCGCCCGGCCGCCTATCCAGACGTTGTTGCCGATGCGGACGGGTTTGCCGTACTCCCCGCCCTCGGCCCGCTTTGCAGGATCCAGGGGGTGCGCGGCCGTATAAATATGCACGCCCGGCCCCAGCAGGCAACCGCGCCCGATGCGCACCTCGCACACGTCCAGGATCACGCAGTCGAAGTTGGCGTAAAAACGTTCGCCCACATGGATGTTATAACCGTAATCGCAGTAAAAGGGGGGCTCCACAACGACTTCTCCGGGCAGAGAGCCGAAAAGCTGCTTCAGCAGAGCATGGCGGTTGGTCTGCTCATTTTCAAAGGTGCTGTTGAACATTCTGGTCAGGCGGCGGGCGTGCAGGCGCTCCCGCGCCAGTTCCTCGTCGCTGCTGACATACAGTTCGCCGGCCAGCATTTTCTGCTTTTCCGTGGGTGCGCCGGGTTGAGTTGCGGCGGAAAGGGTCATGGCGGCTCCTTTTTTTCATACCCGCTTGCGCGCGGGCGGTACAACGGACGAAGCGACGCGGCGACCGGCATGGGAAAAATTCTCCGTTCCGCCGAAAATGCCGCCACGACTTCGCCTGAACCCGACATTTCCCGCTTATCATAAACAAAAGACGCGAGAGATGCACGACGATTTCTTTGCCATATTCCCCCTGGCGGAAAAAACCGCCGGATCCGGAAATCCCTTCCCCCATTGGCGGCAAAGCGCTTGACAAGCGCGGACAATTACGCTATTTGCCTTCAACTCAGCGAGAAAACCGTCGCGCGACCGCGGCCTTAGGGCCTGAGGGCGCAGGCGCCCACGCCACCGGCGGCTTTCTCATCATCCTGGGAACCTGTCGCGGTTCATTAGGGTGGCCCTGAAGGCCTCCCTTTTTTTTGTCCCTGCTGCCGAAATGTAACGAGATGAATCAATCCCCGCTTGCCGCCGCCATCACCGATTTGGCCGCCCCTTTGGCCGCCTCCCTCGGGCTTGAACTCTGGGGAGTTGAGCTGGCTTTCAGCGGGCGCGGTCTTGTGCGCGTTTTCGTGGAAAGCGAAAGCGGCGTTTCCGTGGACCAGTGCGCGGAGCTTTCCCGCCTGCTCGGCCTGAGTCTGGATGTGGAGGATCTCGTTCCCGGCGCCTATGTGCTGGAGGTGTCTTCCCCCGGCCTGGAGCGGACGTTTTTTACCGAGGCCCAGCTTGCGCGGGCCGTGGGCCAGCGGGTGGAAATCACCCTGCATGAGCCGCAAACGGCCTGGCCCGGCAGAAGAAAATTTCGCGGACTGTTGCAAGGCGCCCCCGGCGCCGTTCCGCAGGGCGAAGGAGCATTGCCGGAGGCCGGAGAGCAAACGGAACACGATCCGTTTCTGCTGAAGGCCGAGGACGTGGCCCGGCCGGGCGAGGAAGAACCGCTGGTCGCCTTTGCCTTTGCCGATGTGAAAAAGGCCGCGCAAGTCCATTTTTTTCCGGAGCAGGCCTTGCCGGGCAGAAAGAATCAAAAGAAGCACGTCGTAAAAAAGGCCGTTTCGCCAAAAACCAAAGCGGGCGCGCCCGACGACGGGGCAGAACACGACTTCAACACGGAATTATAAACAGCAACGCCACGCTGGAGTATGGGCGGCGCCCCGGCGGCGCCGTAATGACCGGAGGGATTTCTCATGAGCCTGGAGCTTAAAAAAGCCATCGACCAGATCAGCAAGGACAAGGGCCTGGACAGGGCCATGCTGATCGAAACACTGGAAGAAGCCGTGCGCACGTCCGTGGCCCGCAAATACGGCGAAGGCCTGGATGTGGAGGTTTCCTTTAACGAGGAGACCGGAGAGATCGATGTCTTCCAGTTCAAAATCGTCGTGGCCGAAGAGGATCTGGAGGACGAGGATTCCCAGATTTCTCTCGCCAACGCCAGAAAACACGATCCCAGCGTGCAGCTTGACGACGAAATAGGCTTTCGCCTGCGGGTGGAAGACTTAGGACGCATCGCGGCCCAATCGGCCAAGCAGGTGATTATCCAGCGCATGCGCGACGCGGAACAAAGCATCATCTACGAAGAATATAAGGACCGCATCAACGAAATCGTTTCCGGCATCGTTCAGCGCCGCGACAAAACGGGCTGGGTGATCAACCTGGGCCGCACCGAAGCGCTTTTGCCCAAGGAAGAACAGATCCCCCGCGAGCACTACAAACGCGGCGATCGCGTCCAGGCCCTGCTGGTGGAAGTGCGCCGGGAAGGGCGCGGGCCTCACGTTATCGTGTCGCGCTCGCACCGGGATTACATGGCCGCGCTTTTCCGCCGCGAAGTGCCGGAAGTGGACGACGGCGTCGTCCAGATCATGGGCGTGGCCCGCGATCCCGGCAGCCGGGCCAAGGTGGCGGTCATGAGCCGCGACCGCGACGTGGACCCGGTGGGCGCCTGCGTGGGCGTGCGCGGCTCGCGCATCCAGAACATCGTGCAGGAACTGCGCGGCGAGCGCATCGACATCGTGGTCTGGAGCCAGGATATCGCCACTTACGCCAGAAACGCCCTGTCGCCGGCCATTATCTCCCGCATCGTGGTGGATGACGGCGAAAACCTGCTGGAAGTGATCGTGCCCGACGATCAGCTCACCAACGCCATTGGGCGCAAGGGGCAGAACGTCAAGCTGGCGGCCAAGCTTCTCGGCTGGAAAATCGATATTTACACGGAAACCCGCTACAACGAGGCCAATGCCATCGGCCAGGGGCTTGACCAACTGGCCAGCGTGGCCGAAGTGCCGCTGGAAAGCTTCATCGCGGCCGGGTTCACCAGCATAGAAGGCATCCGCGAAGCCAGCGACGAAGCCTTGTCGGTGGTTCCCGGCATCACGGCCGAGAAAATCGCCAACGTGCGCGCGGCCATCAACTTCCTCAGTCCGAAACACGACGGGGAAGAGAGCGCGCCGGCCGAATCCGCGGCCGGTGCGGACGAAAGCGACGCCGCGGAGCGGGAATAAGGACGAGCGGAACGCGTATGAAAGGGCATATCCCCACGCGTATGTGCATAATTTGCCGGCAGCGGGCGCCACAAGCGACGCTTGCGCGGTTCACCCAGGCTTCTGAAGGGGCAATCCCCCTGCCGGATCAGAAGCAGAAAGCGCCCGGAAGAGGCCTGTACGTGTGCGAACAGCCGCGCTGCCGGGAGGCATTTTCGCGCCGATGGGCGAAAAGGAAAGCAAAGGGGCAGGAAGTATGAGCGACGAGAAAAAGAAAGTGAAGGATCTGGCCGTTGATCTTGGCCTTACACCCAAGGATATCCTTGCCGCGGCCAAAGATCTGGGCATCACCTCCGCAAAGGTTGCCGCCAGCAGCCTTTCGGACTCGGACATCTCGCGACTGCGCGGGCACTTTTCTCCTGCCGCCGGAGCCGACAAGCAAGAAGTGATCGTCCGCCGCAGACGCAAACCCGACGAGGGCGCCAGCGCCCCTGAACCGGCCCGGGAAACGGAAGCGGCCCAGCCGCCCGCGGATGCCGTCGCCGAGGCTGTTGCCTCGCCTGCCCGGCAACCCGCTGAAGCAGCCGGGGGAGAAGCCGAAACGGCATCAGCCGCTCCGCCCGCCGCTCCCAAAGCAAAACGTGGAGCGGCCCAGGAAAAGAGCGCTTCCGCGGCGCCGGTTACGACAGCCCGAATCGTGCAGCGCCCCGAGGCAACCGCATCCCAGGATGCGCCAAAGGCCGAGGCCGAAACGCCGTCTTCCGCCGGGGCTGTTACCCAGGCCGACGCGGTTAAGGAAACCGCCACTCCGGACAAGACGCAGGCGGAACCCGCCGCTCCGGCGCCGCGAGCCCGGAAACAAGCGGCAGCGGTCGATGCGCCGACGGAAACCCCGGCGGCGGCCGCGCCTGAGCAAGCGGTGAAAAGCGAAGCCGCGCCCGAACAGGAAAGCGCGGCCCAAGGCGACGAATCCGGGACGAAAGAAGCCCAGGCCCCTCCTGCCAAGAAAACTTTTGCCCGCGTTGTGCGCCCGGCGGCTTTTTCCGCCGAGCCGGAGCGGGGAGCCGACGGCCAGGCCCTGTCCTCGGCGCCCGCCCTGCCCCCGCGCTCGGAGTATGAAGACGGCGACGCTTCCCGTGGCGGCCGCCAGCCCGGCGACGAGCAAACGACTTCCCAGGTGCGCATTATTTCCCGCCCGGATGCGCGGCAAGCGCCGGATCGCCCCCGGCCGCAGTACCAGGACGGCCAGCGGACCGGCGGCTTCCGCCCCCGGCCGGACGGGCAAGGCGGCGCTCCGCGCCCGGCCGGAGGCGCTCCGCGTCCGGCCGGTGGCAGGCCCGCTCCTTCCGGTCCTGGCGGCAGACCCGCTCCTTCCGGAGCCGGCGGCAGGCCGGGGGGCTTTGCCCCGCGCCCGGCCGGCGGCGCGCCCGGCAGCGGCTTTGCTCCGCCGTCTCCGGACAGCGAACAGGGCCGCAAAAAACGGCAGAAAGGCCGGCGCACCGTGGAATTTACCGATAACCGGGCGCGGGGAAGCGACGACGATTCGGCCTGGGGCAAGAGTGCCTCTCGCCGGGGCAAGTCGCGCAAATCGCGCGAGATCCAGCCCATGGGCGGCACCCAGCCGGTAAAGGCCGTCAAGCGCAAGATCAAGGTGGACGAATTCATTCGGGTGTCGGATCTTGCCCACCAGATGGGCCTTAAGTCCGGCGAAATCATCAAGGTGCTGTTCTCTCTCGGCGTGATGGCCACCATCAACCAGTCGCTGGATATTGACACCGCCACCCTGGTGGCCGGCGAATTCGGCTATGAAATCGAAAAGGTGGGTTTTTCCGAACAGGAAATCATCGACGCCCAGCAGGATCAGGTGGAGGAAAATCCCGAGGACTCCGTCACCCGGCCCCCGGTAGTGACCATCATGGGCCACGTTGACCACGGCAAAACCTCGCTGCTGGACGCCATCCGCAAGTCCTCCGTGGTCACGGGCGAAGCGGGCGGCATTACCCAGCACATCGGCGCCTACCATGTGAAAACCAAGAAAGGCGAAATCGTCTTCCTTGACACCCCCGGCCACGAAGCCTTTACGGCCATGCGCGCGCGCGGGGCCGAGGTAACGGACATCGTGGTGCTGGTGGTGGCCGCCGACGACGGCGTCATGGAACAGACCAAGGAAGCCATCAACCACGCCCGCGCCGCCAAGGTGCCAATCATGGTAGCGGTCAACAAGATGGACAAGGAAGCGGCCAACCCGGATCGCGTCAAGCGCGAACTGGCGGAACAGGGCCTTGTGCCCGAAGAATGGGGCGGCGACACCACCTTCAGCTACGTGTCGGCCAAGACCCGCCTGGGCCTGGACGATCTGCTCGAACTGCTGGCTCTGCAAGCGGAAATTCTGGAGTTGAAGGCCAACCCCATGCGCTCCGCCGTGGGCCACATCATCGAAGCCAAGCTGGACAAAGGGCGCGGCTCTCTGGGCACGGTTCTCATCCAGCAGGGCACCCTGCGCCTTGGCGACTCCTTTGTCTGCGGCGTTCATTCGGGCCGTGTGCGCGCCATGTTCAGCGATCAGGGCAAGAAGATCAAAGAGGCCGGCCCGTCCATGCCGGTGGAAGTGCAAGGTTTTGAGGGCGTGCCCGAAGCCGGCGAGGAGTTCATCTGCATTGCCGACGAAAGAGCGGCCCGCCGCATCGCCGAAGCCCGCGCCCTTAAGCAGCGCGAGCGCGAACTGGCCAAGGAATCCAAAATCACCCTGGAAACCTTCCTGGCCCGCAAGGCCGACAGCGTGGAAGCCGCGGTACTCAACCTGGTGCTCAAGGCCGACGTGCAGGGCTCTCTCGAAGCCATCACCGACGCTTTGAACAAGCTGTCCACGGACAAGGTGCGCATCAACGTCATCCACGGCGGCACCGGCGGCATTTCCGAATCGGACGTGCTGTTGTCCACGGCCTCCAACGCCATCATCATCGGTTTCAACGTCCGACCTTCCACCAAGGCCAAGGAACTGGCCGAGCAGGAAAAAGTGGATATCCGCTTCTACGACATCATTTACAAGCTCGTGGAAGAAATCAAAAGCGCCATGGAAGGCATGCTCGCCCCGGTATCGCGCGAGGTCTTCCTGGGCACCGCCGACGTGCGCGAGACCTTCTCCGTGCCCAAGGTGGGCCAGATTGCCGGCAGCCATGTGTCTGACGGCAAGGTGGCCCGCGGCGCCCTTGTGCGCCTGCTCCGCAACGGCGTTGTGGTGCACACCGGCAAGATATCCTCCCTGCGGCGCTTCAAGGACGACGTACGCGAAGTGGCCAAAGGCTACGAATGCGGCATCGGCCTGGACCACTACCACGACGTCAAGGTCGGCGACGTGATCGAAGCCTTTGAAATCGTCGAAGAAGCCGCGACGCTGTAAGGTACGATAAAGAATGCCTCCGGGGTGGGGGGGGGGGGGGGGGGGGGGGGGGGGGGGGGGGGGGGGGGGGGGGGGGGGGGGGGGGGGGGGGGGGGGGGGGGGGGGGGGGGGGGG
>JAVBOI010000116.1:0-6460 GCA_031550695.1 Desulfovibrio sp.
TGTCGGGAAGGGAGTTGCGGCGGGAAGAAGGCATAAAAAAGCCCTTCTGTGTATTCCCAAGGTGTATTCATGGGAACCAAGAAGGGCTTATTGCCAAAATCGACTACGGAGAGTAGTTGTTGGCGGAAGCGTATAGGAGTCGAACCTACAAATGACCTTTCGACCATCCACCAGTTTTGAAGACTGGGCGCCACACCGGTGACGAAACGCTTCCTTCCTGATCTGACGCGCGCCTTTCGCGGGCGCGCACTGCGGCCTTTTCGTAGCATCTGCCCCGGCATAAGTAAAGCGGGGTTCCTCCTCGCATGGCGCTTGCAGAGGGCGCGGCCGGGCGCTATGGTGTGGCCGCGCCTTGCCGCGCGCATACCGCATGTTTCAGGAGTAGCTATGCCCGTTGTAATGGGAACCGCCGGACACATTGACCACGGAAAAACCACGCTCATCCGCGCGCTTACCGGCATTGACTGCGACCGGCTGGAAGAAGAAAAACGCCGGGGTATCACCATTGAACTGGGTTTCGCCGAGTTGCGTCTGCCGCCGGGGGCCAAAGCTCCGGCGGGCGCGGAACGGCGCTCTCTGTCCATTATCGACGTGCCCGGCCACGAGCGTTTCGTGCACACCATGGTGGCGGGCGCTTCCGGCGTGGATTTCGTGCTGCTGGTCATTGCCGCGGACGAGGGCGTCATGCCCCAGACCCGTGAGCATCTGGATATCTGCTCTCTGCTCGGCATCAGCCGGGGCGTGGTGGCCCTGACCAAAATCGATACCGTGGACGAAGAACTGCTGGCCCTCGCCCAGGAGGACGTGGAAACCTTCCTGCGCGGCTCCGCCCTGGAAGGCGCGCCGGTGGTCCCGGTTTCCGCGCAGACAGGCCAGGGGCTGGAGACGCTCATCAAAATCCTGGCGGAACTGGAAGCCGACTTCGCCCCGGTCCGCTCCCAGGACCTGTTCCGCATCCCCGTGGACCGCGTCTTTACCCTGCACGGCCACGGCACCGTGGTGACCGGCACCATGATAGCCGGCAGTGTGAAGCTGGGCGACACCGTGCAGATTTACCCCGGCGAGCGCACCAGCAAGGTGCGCGGCCTGCAAAGCCACGGCGGCAAAGTGGACACCGCGCTGGCGGGCCGCCGTACGGCCGTGAACCTGCCGGACCTGGCTGTGGAGGACGTGCACCGGGGCGACACCATCAGCCACCCCGGTATGCTCTTTCCCTCCGCCCGCTGGATGGCGCGGGTGACCTGCCTGCCTTCCTCCCCGCGCGCCCTGCGCCACCGGGCGGAAATCCACCTGCACCACGGCTCGCGGGAACTGCAGGCCCGTCTCTTTTTTATGGACCGGGACAAGCTCCAACCGGGTGAATCCTGCCTGGCGGAGGTGCGCCTGCCGGAAAGCGCCGTGGCCGTGTTCGGCGATCGGCTGGTGCTGCGCTCTTTTTCCCCGCTGCGCACGGTGGCCGGGGGCGTGGTGCTCAGCCCGCTGGGCATCCCTCCGCGCCGTCGCGGCACGCGCTGCGCCGAGCATTGCGTGCTGCTGGAAAGCCTTGCGCCGCTGGCCCTTTCCCCTTCCGGCCACACGCCCGACGAGTTGGAAAGCCTGGTGCAGGGTCAGCTCATCTGCACGCGGGATGCGGAACACGGGCTTTCCTTTGACAGTCTGCGCGTGCTGGCCAACCTGGATTCCCGGGTGCTGGAAAAAACTCTGGCCTCGCTCATGACCCGGCAGGCCGTGTTCTGCTTTGACAAGGCGGCCCGCGTGTACCTGGCGGACGCCTACGCCGCCTCCCTGGCGGACGCCTGCCTGAAAACCGTGACCGCGTACCATGAGCGCTACCCGGAACGGCAGGGCATCAAGCGCAGCGAACTGGTTTCCGGCTGGGGCAGGGAAGTTCCGCCCAAACTCGCGCATTTTATCCTGGAACAGCTGCTGAAAAAGGGCGCGCTGGCGGCCAAGGAAGAGTACCTGCGCGTGGCCTCGCACGTGGTTTCCTTCAGCAAGAAGAACGCGCCGCTGGGCGAATCACTGCTGGAAGCCTACCAGAAGACCGTCTGGGCCCCGCCCACCATCAACGCCCTGCTGGAAAACCTGGGCGTGGGCCAGAAAGAGGCGGCCCCCCTGCTGGCCGCCCTGCGGGCCGACGGCAAGCTGGTGCGCGTGTCAGAGGACATCTGGTACGCCGCGGAGCACTTGGCCAGCCTGGAGCAGGCCGTGCGAGACTGGTTCGCCGGGCACGAAAGCCTGGACGTGGCCGGGCTGAAGTCTATCACCGGCCTGACCCGCAAGCACATCATCCCGCTGCTGGAGTATTTTGACGCGCAAAAGCTCACCCGCCGGGTGGGCGACGCCAGGGTGCTTTACAGAACCCAATGACCGGAACCACCGGCGCGACGGATGCTTTGCCCGCCGCGCCTCCTTTTGTATACTTGGCCCGCTTTCTTTCTGTCCTTTACTCAACGCGGAGGCACGGCCCATGACTCTCGACCCGAAATCCCACGCGGACTGGGAAATAGCCCAGGACGCGGAAACGCGCATGAAAAGCATCTACCAGGTCGGCCGGGACCTGGGCCTTCTGGAACACGAACTTTTGCCCTACGGCCACTCCATGGGCAAGGTGGATTTCCGCTCCGTGCTGGAGCGCCTGGAATCCCGCCCCAACGGCAAATATGTGGACGTGACCGCCATCACGCCCACGCCGCTGGGGGAAGGCAAGTCCACCACCACCATCGGCCTGCTGCAGGGCCTGGGCAGGCGCGGCGTGCGTGCGTCCGCCGCCATACGCCAGCCTTCCGGCGGGCCCACCATGGGCGCCAAAGGCTCGGCGGCGGGCGGGGGGCTTTCCCAGTGTATTCCGCTTACCCAGTATTCCCTGGGTTTTACCGGCGACATCAACGCGGTCATGAACGCCCACAACCTGGGCATGGTGGCGCTTACCGCGCGCATGCAGCACGAACGCAACTACGACGACGCCAAAATTCTGGCCCTTTCCGGCTACCCCAAGCTGAACATAGACCCCACCCGCGTGGCTTCCGGCTGGGTCATGGACTTCTGCTGCCAGGCGTTGCGCAACATCGTCATCGGCCTGGACGCGGGCGGCGGCAAGGGCGACGGGTTCATGATGCAGTCGCGCTTCGATATCGCGGTTTCCTCGGAAGTGATGGCCATTCTGGCCGTGGCCCGCGACCTGAAAGACCTGCGTGAGCGCATGGGCAGGATCATCCTGGCCCACGACCGTTCCGGCAAGCCCGTGACCACGGAAGACCTCAAAGTGGCCGGGGCCATGACCGCCTGGCTGGTGGACGCGGTGAACCCCAACCTGATCCAGAGCATAGAGGGCCAGCCTGTGCTGGTGCACGCCGGGCCCTTCGCCAATATCGCCATAGGCCAGAGCTCGGTCATTGCGGACCGGGTGGGGTTGAAGCTGAGCGAGTACCACATTACGGAATCCGGCTTTGGCGCGGACATTGGCTACGAGAAATTCTGCAACCTGAAATGCCGCTACAGCGGCCTGGCCCCGGACGCGGCCGTGGTGGTGGCGACGGTGCGCGCGCTCAAGAACCACGGCGGCGCGCCTTCCCCCAAGCTGGGCCACCCCATGCCGGAAGTTTACGCCAAGGAAAACGTGGAGTTTGTGGAAAATGGCTGCGCCAACCTGCTGCACCACATCGGCATCGTGAAAAAATTCGGGGTCTCCCCGGTGGTGTGCATCAACGCCTTTGTCACGGACACCAAGGCGGAGATAGCCAAAATCCGGGAGCTGTGCGAAGCGGCCGGGGCGCGGGTGGCGGTTTCCGAGCACTGGGAAAAGGGCGGTGAGGGCGCGCTGGAACTGGCCGACGCCGTGACCGACGCCTGCAACGAAAAAAATGACTTCACGCCGCTGTATTCCTGGAACGCTCCTTACGCCGAGCGCATAGAGAGCGTGGCCAGGGAAATTTACGGCGCGGACGGTGTGGATTTCGCGCCCAAGGCCGTCAGCGCGCTGAAACGCCTGGAAGCGGAAGGCAAGCACGAGGAAATGGGGCTGTGCATGGTCAAGACCCATCTCTCTCTTTCTGACCGGCCGGAGCTTAAAGGCGTGCCCCAAAACTGGCGGCTGCAGGTGCGCGACGTCATGGTTTACGGCGGGGCGGGTTTTGTGGTGCCCCTGGCCGGCGGCATCACGCTTATGCCCGGCACGGGTTCCAGCCCGGCGTTCCACAATGTGGATGTGGATGTGGATACAGGCCGGGTGCGCGGCATTTTTTAGCGAAAAAAGAAGCCCGGTATTCTTAGTAGTTATCACTCTATGGCTATGCACACCGTGTATCTTCACTGCATTATGAAAGATGCGAGCAAACTGGCAGGCGTAATGCTTTGCGTCATCTGTTGCGCGCTCTGTTTTTTGACCGCTTGCCGGACGGCGGCGGGGCGCTGTGATAGTCTTGCTCAACCGTTGGAGAAAGACTTTATTCTCTTTGAAAGCCCATCAGCGGAGGAAAAAGCGGAAGCCATGGCTCTTTTGCATGACTTTTAAGAAGCACAGTCAAAGCTATGGGACCAGGAGGGACCATATTTAGGCGCGGCGCTTCAGGGAATAGATTTTGATACAAAGAGTGAGAGCCGCTCTCTACAAAGATGGCCGGAGTACATGCTGCGGTATCATGGAGGAAAAGTATACCTGAAAACAGCAACACAGGAGCGCCTGCTTGCCGAAGCAGGCGAAATAGACATGGAGGATTGGCCTTTGGCCGTTGTTGTCGCTGGCGACATTGACTATGACGGCCAGCCGGATTTTTGGATCCTGAGCGCTCCGGGAGCCTCGGGGTCCTGCGGCTACACGCTTTTGGGCTGGGAAAGGAAAAACTCCATGGGACATTCTCTGTTCGTTCCTTTTCCGGAAAGCCAACTGCCGCCTTCTTATGGCGCATACGATTCGTATGTATTCTTTAAAGGCTCCATATCCTGTTAACGCTATCTGAGAGCTTCAACGATGAGAGCAAAAACTATAAAGGCAAGGAACATTACATCTAGCTTGTCATAGCGAGTTGCTATGCGCCTGAAGCCCTTGAGTCGCTTAAACAATCTCTCAACCTCGTTGCGCTTTTTGTATAGCTCTTTGTCGTGCTCCCACGGTTTCAACCGATTGGGATTTGGCGGAACCACGGGCTCGTAGCCCAAGCTACGACTCTAAGCGCTGAGTTTCATTGCCTTTGTAGGCTCCGTCCATAAGAAGGCTGCACTGCTCTGGCGCGGGGCCAAGGCGCTCCAAAAGATTTCTTCCCTGGGGCGCATCCCCGGCATTGCCGGGAAAAAGGCCGAATATCAGCGCGCATTCGGCTGACGCGGCAACCATATGAATTTTGGTTGTCCATCCGCCTCTGGATTTTCCGATGGATTGCGGACCTGTTTTTTTAAGGCTCCTGTTCCATTGGGATGAACTTTTACAGTCGTGCTGTCGAGAGCGAGGGCTTCTATTTTGATGGAAATTAAGCGTTCCCGCTGGAGGCGCTCAAAAATCCTGTCGAGTACGCCATTTTTGCTCCATCGACTCATGCGAGTATAAATAGAATGCCAGTTTCCGAACTCTTTCGGCAGGCTTCGCCACTTGCAGCCGTTTTCGGCAATATACAAGATGGCATTGATAATTTGAAGGTTATCCTGAGTAACGTTGCCTCGCTGTCGCGGAAAGCTATCCGCAATGCGCTCGTATTGTTCCTCGGAAATCTTCATGGGTTAAATGTAACCCATAATAAATATGGCTCTAGACCATCAGGTCTTTGTTCTTTGACACCAAAAGCTTGAGGCCAGCAAGGAGCCTGGGCAGCGCTTGGTTGTAGCGCCATTCGCATTCCTTGAGGTGGAGTTCGAAATTCCGCTTCACGCCATTAAACTTTGCCAGGCGGCGTTTTGTAAAGCTCCAGAATGCCTCGATGCCGTTGATGTGAACCGACTTTTCCGCAAAGTGCCTGGATTTGTTGATGCGGAAATGTTTATCGTACCCAACGTCCACTAATCCGTCGTAGCCTTTCCAGCAGTCGGAGTGGACAATGCTCTCAGGGGAAACTTTGCCCCTGATGATAGCTTGAAGCGTCTTGGCCGAGCAGTCCGTGATCAATTCGGTGTAAACTGCGCCGTCACGCTCATAGATGCCGAAAACAGGCTGTTTAAGTGTGCCTCGTCCCCTTTTTCTGGGTCCGGGCCGCCCGCGAACCCGAGCGGGGCCAAAGAAACTTTCATCAACCTCAACCACCCCAAGTATCAATTGCTTTTGGGATACTTGGTGGAGATAAATCAGCTGCCTGAAGGCCAGAAAATACCTGTTCACGGTCTTTCTGTTCAGCTTCAGAAGCAGAGCGGTTTTGGTGGCGTCTATGTCGATGCAAAAGCACTCAATAATTTTTCCAACTTTGTATCGACTCAACTTGCTGTTTGCAAACATTTTTCTAGCCTACCAGGTGATATCCTGATGGTCTAGAGCCTT
>JAVBOI010000122.1:0-5645 GCA_031550695.1 Desulfovibrio sp.
AAGAGTCGTATTGCCTCCGGCGGCCAAAGGGGGTGACCCCCTTTGGATACCCCATTGTGTTGGCCAAGGCAGGGTATATACTCTCAAGGGCCGTCCTGCCTGGGGAGTTGGCGAAACCGTACTGTTACCACGCCCCGGCCGGCGGGCGGGGGAGCAGCAGATACATGCGGGTGGCGAGCCACTCCAGCACCAGCGTGGGGTTGACGTTGTAAATCAGGCTGTCCTGGCACTCGGCCAGGGCCTCGTCCAGCATGCGCAGGCGCTGCGCGGGCATGCCGGCCAGCAGGCTGTCCAGGCCTTCGTCGGGCAAAGCGCCGTTTTGCGGGACGGAAAGGCGCCCGGCCAGAACGCGCCGGCACAGGTTGGTCAGGTCGTGCACCAGGGCCGCGTCCACCGCGCCCTTGGCGCCGCTGCGCTCGAAAAAATCCCGCCCGTTTTGCAAAAACGAGCACAAGGTCGCTTCCCAGGGAGCGAGGCGATCCCGTTGCTCCGGGTCCGCCTGCCGGGGCCAGGGCAAGGTGAGGACGAAGCTGCGCGAAACCAGGGTCGGCAACAGGCGCTCGCGTTGCGGGGCCAGCAGCACAAAGGACGTCCCCGGACGCGGTTCTTCCAGGGATTTGAGCAGGGCGTTGGCAGCGGCTTCCACCAGCGCCTGGGCCTCGCGCAGGATGACGATCCGGCAGCGGGCCTCGCGGGCCGGTTCGCCGAGCACGGCCCGCATGGCGCGCACCTCGTCTATTTTTATGCTGCCGGCCAGGCCGTCAAAGAAAAAACAGTCCCGGTGCAGATGGGTGAGCATGCGCACGCATTCCGGGCATTCGAGGCAGGGAGCCCCCCCGGCGGGGGAAGCCGCTTGCGCCGGCGCCGGATCGAGGGAACCGCCGTCCGGGGCGGTTCCGGCCGGAACTGCCGGTTCGGGAGGGCGCCCGACCATCACCGCACCGCCGGACTCCGGCGGTTCCAGGCCCGGCAGGCCCAGTGCGAGAGCGGCCGCTTTCGGCGCTTTTCCCGCTTGTGAAGGCACGTCCGCCAACAGGGCCAGCAGCCCGCCCCCGGTCGAAGCGGGCAAAGCGTCCGCCTGCATGGCCGGGCGATCGTTTTCCGGTTTCTGGTTTTGCGCGTTTTCACCGGAATGGGTCCGGCTTTCCGGAACGGAAGCGGCGCGGTTGCCGGGGCAGTTCAGCAGCAAGGCCCAGTAATGGGCCGCGGCCAGACGTTCGTCCGCCGTGCCCCCTTCCAACAGCAGCACCTGCGGCGGCGAGAGGCTCAAGGTTTCCAGAAACGCGCGCGCGCGCGCCTGGCCGGAATTGCGCATAAAGACGCGCATGGTGGCCTGGATCGCGGAAATTTCTTCTTTGCCGGGCAGGGCGTCGGCCGAGACCGCCTCGCCGGCGCTTTCGGCCGGCATGGCGGCTGCTGCCGGCGCGTCGCGATCCGATGCCGGTCCGGGGCGTTTGCCCGGTCGTTTTTTGGGGGATGCGGCTGCTTTCATGACCAATGCCACGGTGTTTCGCGATTGCTATTTTTCCGCGCCGTCCGGCGCGCCAAGGCCGTTCATCACTTCCAATTTCCTGAGCATCTTGGCCATCAGCCGGCGCAGAAGGGCCATTTCTTCCTCGGTAAAGTCGGCAAAAAGCTCGGAAACCATGGTGTCGCGGGCGGCAGCCATTTCCGACGCCGTGTCTTTGCCTTTTTGCGCCAGGAACAGGTTGACTTTTCTCCGGTCGCTGCCGCCGCGCCGGCGGTCCACCAGTTCCAGGCGCTCCAGCCTGTCGATAAGATCACTCACCGAGGCCGGCCTGGAATCGAGCACATTGGCCAGATCTTTCTGGCTTGCGCCTTCCATCTGGTTCAGCAGGTAGAGAAGCCGTCCCTGCTTGTGTTCCATTCCCCCACCCTGGCGGGCCGCCTGGAGCTTGCCGCGCTGGAGCAGGCCGACGCACTGGTACAGTTGCAGCAGCAGATCTTCTTGCGGTGCGGTATCCATGACTTTTTCCTTGTCGTTACAGCGGACAGGTCCGGATCAGGTTTATGATGCGCGCGGCCGCGCAGGCCGCGCCATACCCGTTGTCTATGTTCATGACGCTGACGCCGGGAGCGCAACTGACAAGCATGCTGCTCAAAGCCGATTCCCCCTGGCGGGCCATGCCGTAACCGACTGAGGTAGGCACCGCCACCAGGGGCTTGGGGCTGAGCCCGCCCATGACCGAGGCCAGGGCCGCGTCAAGCCCGGCCACAACAATGATGGCGTCATGGTCGTTGATTTCCTCCAGGCGGGAGGCGACGCGCCAAAGCCCGGCCACGCCGCTGTCCTCGTAAACCGTATGCCTGATGCCCAGGTATTCGAGGGTGCGGGCCGCTTCCCAGGTCACGGGGCCGTCGGCGGTTCCGGCGGAAACCACAGCCACCCGGCCCCGGTCTTTGGGCGGCATGGCGGCGGCAAAAGCGGTACGGGAAAGTTCATGATACTCGACGCACGCCCGGACGTTTTCCGGCAGGGAGAAAAAAACCGCCGGAGCCAGCCGGGTGAACAGCGCCGGCCGGCCGGACCCCCGGCCATGCTCGATCAGCAGCCCGGCCAGCACGTCCGGACTTTTCGATTCGCAAAACACCGCTTCCGGCAACCCGATGCGAGCCGCCCGGTCATGGTCGAACAATACGCGCTCCATATCCGCCTCCGGCGCATTCTTGAAGGTAAACGATAGCATTTATTCCCCCAGCAAGGGAAGCCCCTCTTCCCGGACCGCTCCCAGGTCCGTCACCGGCACGATCATGGAGGCCACGCGGTCCTGGCTGTCAAGCAGGGAAATGCTGTGCTCGCCCCCCTGCGGCGTCCAGTACAGGGGCAGGTCGTCCCGCTCCTGCAGCCCGACATACTTGCCGTCGGCATACCAGTGCACGGGGTAGGTCACGCCTTCCGCCTTCAGAGGAATGGGATGGCGCCGGGCGCCCGGCGTGATCATGTAGCGGGAGCCGGGCATGGGGGACACGATCAAGGCCCTGCGGCTGCGATCCTCCTGGGCAAAGCGCTTGCGGTTGTAATCTTCCAGTTCCGGCGGCCAGATCAGGGCGGTCTTGCCGTCCCGCAGCACGTGCATGTCGCAGGGCACGGTACGCCAGACCTTGCGGATGTTCACCACCGTTCTGCCGGCGGGACAGAACGGAGACAGGGCGGCGCCGGACAGGCTGCATACCTGGACCTTGCCCACGCCGGGCGGAGGCGCGTACCAGGCCTTTCCGGCCGGAATGCCGGCGCTCAGGGTTTTCAGAATGGCGATGGCCCCGGGCGCGGCCATGGAAATGCCGACAAGCTGGGCGTCGGGCCCGCCGCCGGCCCGTCCGAACCAGAGCACCACCGTGTAGGCCGGGTTGTAGGCGGCGGTCCAGGCGTCACGCAGACCGAAGGAGGTGCCGGTCTTGAAGGCGACGGGCGCGTCGTCGCGCGCCTGCGTCAGTTGGGCCAGAAAAGGCAGCCGGCCGGGATCCTTGAGTATGTCGGCGGTAAGAAAGGCCGCTTCCGGGCTGTAAAGCTGCCGGGCCGGCGGCAGGGCGCCGCTGCGCGCCGAGGCCAGTTGCAGGGAACCGCTCGCCAGACCGCCGGGCAGGGGAGGAAGAAACCATGACGGGCCGTTTTCCTGAAAATCTTCCGGCTGCAGGCTGCTGCCGTAAGCTTCCAGAGCACCCGGCCGGGTGCGCTCTTTTTGACCGGCCTCCGCCGCTTTGGACTCGCCGCTTTCCCCGTCCGCCGCGACGGCCGGGGCCGTCCGGCGCAGCAGCAGCGGGCGGTCAAGGCCGAGGTTGGCCAGGGCGGTGTAGGCGCGTGCCAGTTCCAGGGCCGTGACCTCGCCCGCGCCCAGGACCAGGGAATCGCCGTAGTCCGCCTCCTGCCTGTCCAGAAAGGAAAACCCGGCCCGTCGCAGCAGGGACAGCGCCTCGCGCACGCCCAGCATGCGCATGACCCGCACGGCCGGGGTGTTCAGGGAATCGGACAGGGCCGCGTGCACCGTTACAGGCCCGCGATAGAGCCGGTTGAAGTTGCGCGGCGCTTCGCCCCCCAGTTGCATGGGCGTGTCCGCGAGCAGGGTGGCCGGGATGATGTGCCCGTCCTCCATGGCCTTCAGATAAATGAACGGCTTGAGGGTTGAACCTGGCGAACGCGGGGCAACGGCGCAATCCACCCACTGCGTCCTGGCGGCGGGGTTAAAGCGGGCGTTGCCCACATAGGCGATGATGGAAGAACCGCGGTTGTCCACGACCACGCCGGCGGCGGTAATGTCGCTCCCGGATCGGCGCAGTTGCTGTTCCAGCACGCGTTCCAGCAGACCTTGCGCCCGCATGTCCAGGGTGCCGCGCACCACCCCGCCCCGGGGCGGCAGGGTGGCAAAGGCCAGATCCGCGAAATGCCAGGCCGCTGTGGGCATGCCGGGCCGGAACCTGGGCAGGGGCTCCTCAAGGGCGAGGGCTTTCAAATCGTCGGGAAAGCCGGTTTGTTCCGCGACCTTGAGAATAATCTGCTGCCGCCGGGCCAGGGCCGCCTTGGGGTTCCTGTCCGGCCTGTAGGCCGTGGGCCCTTTGAGCAGACCCACCAGCAGGGCCGCTTCGCCAAGGGAAAGCTCCTTGGCCCGTTTGCCGAAATACATGCGCGCCGCCGCTTCCACGCCCCGGATCGGGCCGCCGAACGGGGCGCGGTTAAGGTAGTACTCCAGTATCTGATTCTTGCTCAGACGGCTCTCAAGCTTGAGCGCGCCCGCGAATTCCAGGAATTTGGCGCTCAAGGTCCGCTCCCTGGGCACGCTCAGGCGCACAAGCTGGCTGGTGATGGTGGAAGCACCGGACACCACCCGGCCGGCCATAACGTTCTGCGCCATGGCCCGGCCAAGGGCCAGCACGTCCACCCCGCCATGATCGTAAAAGCGTTTGTCCTCTATGGCCACCAGGGTTTTGGGCAGCCACTCGCCCATTTCCTCCAGCGGAATGGGCAGGCACCACTCCTGCGCCGAGGACAAACGGGCGTGGATCAGGTTGCCCTTGTTATCCAGCAGCACCGGCGACACCGGCCAGTCAAGCACCCTTGGCAAGGGATCCGGAACCGCCCGCCAGCCCAGGTAGAGGGAGAGAATGAGGAAAAAGAGGAGAAGAGGGAGGCGAAAGGCAGTGCGGGGGGGGGAAGGAAAAATCTTTTGAGGAAAGCCCGCTCGATCCGAGCGAAGCGAGGACGAGCCACTATGAAGCAGGTCCCCTTCTCCCCGCCCCCTCCTTCCTTCTTTTCCAAACCTTTTTATTTTCGCGAACAATGCGATCGGCATAGCTGTATCAGTGCGGCACGGCGTGACGGGGTGTTGCAGTCAGATCATTGATGAGCGGTATTCAGCGGGTGCTCAAGGGATGGATTTAGAAAAAAACCGATAGATCGGCACTTTCTTTTTCGAGAGCCCTTAACAAGATGGAAGCTTCATATCCCCGCCGCCCATCCATCCCCCAACTAAAAAGTTTTGAAGGGAGGGAAGGGGGTCTGGGGGAAGGTAGGGAAACTTTTACAAAAGTTTCCCTACCTTCCCCCAGTTCTTCTATTCCACCACCACCTTGCCGGCGGCGGTTATGGCGTGGACGTCGGGGGCGTACATGCCGTCTGCGGCCAGGGGGGG
>JAVBOI010000052.1:0-31738 GCA_031550695.1 Desulfovibrio sp.
CTCTTTCAAGCGTTAGAGCAAATCAATTTTGAAATTGTCCAAGAGTAGTATTGCCTCAGGCGGCCAAAGGGGTTGAACCCCTTTGGAAACCCCATTTTTTTGGCAGGCTCAGGTGAACAATTTCAAAGTTGAAATGCTCTAGCGTTCGCGGTTTCCTTCCCGTTCCAGAATGTCCGGGGTGACCACGGAAGGGTTGTTTTGCGGATCCGGCAAAGGCGAACCGGTCAATTTTTCCGGGGCCTGCATGGGCGGCAGTTGCGGCAGGGAGCGGTTGGCGTCCAGCGGCCCCTGGGAAGCCTCCGGGGACGGCGCGTGCGACGCGGGCGGGTGCACCGGGGGGAGCAGCCGGCCTTCCGGATTGTCCGGACCGACGCTAGAGGGGGCAATTGCCGGCGCTGCCGCCGGCGCGGTGTTGGCGCTTTTTTCCGGGGCTGTCCGGGCGGGAGTTTCCTGTTCCTGGCCGTGCAGCGGAGCCCGCAGCAGCACGACGATATCCGCCTTGGCCCCGCCAAGCAGGTACAGGGTGGGAGAATGTCCTTCTCCCGCGCGGCCTTTCCCGGCCGGGCCGGTAATGGCTATTTGCGCGCGCATGCCCGATGCGGTCGCTGTTTCCCCGTCCTTCTGCACGCTGCTTTTGGGCAGAAGGTTGCTGATATAGCCCTCGTAGGGATTCTCCAAAGCTCCGGCTATTTCCAGCCGACACTGCTGCTTGAGGCGCAGTTTTTTGGCCGCGTCATCGGAAACCTGGGCCATAATGATGACGGACTTGTCGAGCAGGGCCATGTACAGGCAGGGTGCGCCCGCTGTGGCCGGAGCGCCCGATTTGGCGAGTATTTCCGTGACAATGCCGTCTTCCGGGGCGTACACCACGGTGGCCTCAAGGGCGGCCGCGGCGGCGCGCACCCGTTCCCGCTGCAATTCATAGTTTTTGATGCGCAGGTTGGCCGGCAAGGTGTCGGCGCCGATGGCGTTCTGATTTTCCTTGACCCGGCGTATTTCCGCCCCAGTGCCGGAGCGGGCCAGGCTGAACGATTCGAACGCCGCTTTGGCGGCCTGAACCTCCAGCCGGGCCTCGTCAAGGGCGGCGGCGGCGGCATCGCGCTCCCGCGCGGACATCTGTCCCCGGGAAGCGAGCATGGAGGCGCGGTTGTAAGTGATGGAGGCCTGGGCCTCGCGCTCGGCGGCTTGTTGCAGACGGCGCTCGGCCGTGGCTTCTTCCCCGCGCTGGCGGGTCAGGCGCTCTTCCAGGCTTTCCTCATCCTGAAGTCGGCCGCCCGGTCCGGGGGCGCGAACGTACTGCGGGGGCAGCAGGGCCTCGAATTGGGCCAGCTTTTGCCGCTCTTCGGCAAGCGTCCGTTGCTGGGTGCCGGCGTCAAGACTCATCAAGGGCTGTCCCCTGACGACCCGCTGTCCTTCCCGAACCGCTATACGGCTGAACACGCCGGATATGCCGGGGCTGAGTGATACGACCGAGTCTTTTACCTCGCCCACAAGGCTGACCCGGCCCGAGTTGTGCCAGTAAACGGCGACGATTCCCCCCAGCAGAAGAAGCGCCAGGAGCACATACATGGGCCGGATAACCGGCCGTTGTTTTTTTTCAGGCATGGGAATTGACATAGGCCCTCGCTTGCGGCTGTGGACGCGGCGGTATCGGCCGCTTGCGTCAGTATTCTGATCCTTGCGGGAAAAATGCAAATTCCGCACCAATACCGAAGCATGGAGGACGGACACCCAAGCCCGACATCACGGGCGCGCCTGAGGCGAGGTTTTAGAGCAAATTAATTTTGATTTGTCCAAGAGTCATATTGCCTCCGGCGGCCAAAGAGGGTGACCCCCTTTGGAAACCCCGTTTTGCGAGTCAGGCTACATGGATAATTTCAAAGTGAATCTGCCCTAAGGGCAAACCTTGGCGCTTCTGGCGGCTTCGATGAACGAGCAATCGCCGGCGGAACACCCCTGCTGGAACTGGGCGCAGGCCTCGGGCTTCTGGTCCAGCGTAAGGGCCAGCACGCCGCTAAAGTTGTGGGCCAGATGCTGTTTCGGGTCTTTTTTCAGGGAGTACTCCAGATCTTTCTGGGCGGCGCGAATATCCTTGCCGCGAATGGACACCAGGGCTCTATAGGCATAGGCTTCGGCCGTGGGGTGCAGGCGAATGCCCGTGCTCACGTCATTGAAGGCTTCCTCGCGCTTGCCCAGTTCGCTTTTTGCCAGTCCCCGGCGCACATAGGCCTCCGCATACTTTGGCTCCAGGCTGATAGCCTTGTCCAGCAGGGCGACGGCTTTTTCCGGGTCCGAGCAGCGCTCCCCGGTGGAGGCGGAAGACAACGCCCCTTTCCAGAGAACCCGGGCCTGGGCAAAGGCGGTTTCCGCCTCGGGATTGAGTTTTCCCGACAGGCCGACCAAATTTTCGCCGCCGGCAACGCTCCCGCCGGAACGAGGCCCCGCGCAGCCGGCCAGGGATATTCCCAGAATGACGACAAGCATAGTCAGAAAAAGTTTGGCGCGAAACATGGTTCCTCCGGTATTCGCAGTTGTAATCGCCTAATCGATGATGTATAGCGTTATAAATATTTTATTGCAAATTAGCTGGGGGGGGGGGATCTATGGACTGTCTGTCTACGGGGAGGTCGTGCGCCGAAGCAGCGGACCTTCTTACGGCGCACGCGCCACATGCCTTTGACCCGGTGCTTGCGCGCGTATTTTCCTCCCTTCTTTCCGACATGGGCGCTCGCTTTGACGTATACGAAAGGGCGGCGAAAATAGGCGCGCCCTTTCTTAACGAATTGCGCACTGCCATGGCAAGTCTGGACCATTTTCAGACCGCTACCCGACACGTGTTGCACGACTGGATTTTCAGCACGTTTGAGGCGGCCGCCGTCTTGACGCGGGAAGTGATGCTGCGCAACGGGGAAAACCGGCCGCCCCAGGCGGAAGTCATAGACTACTTTGTGAACAGCGGGCATTGGCTGCCCGGCGATTCCACGCTGGTGGCCGAATATTTTTATCGCAAGCTTCCGGCCCTGCTCGGAGGCGCGGACAAAAATGACAGGGACAAAAGCCCCTGAGTCCGAGGCGGTGAAGGGCTGACCCAATCATCGGAGTACGCCCGGAGCCGGGTCGGATTGTTATGTCCGGGCTTCCGGAAGGGTAGCTTGCACGGCCTTTCCTTCCCTGTCCAGGGTGAAGCTCAAGGGACGGCCCTGACGCTTGGCCTGCACGGCGGCTTTGTGCAGATCCGCCGGGGAGAGCGCGGGCGCGTCCCCGGCCCGCACGATTTCGTCGCCCGGGCGCATTCCCGCCGCCTCGGCCCGGGAGCCCGGGGCGACGTTGATTATCAGCAGTTTTCCCTCACGTCTGGCAAATGTGAATCCATAAGGCGTACGCGAGCGGGGTTCGCTGAAGTAATAGAGAGCCGCCGCGCCGGGTTCCGGCCGCTCGCCGGAAAAGGGCATGACCAGCAGTATGCGCGCCTTTGGCTCAAGCACCCTGATGCGCGAGGCAATGCCGTAGCCATATTCCACATGGCCCGCGCCGGCCAGAATCATCATGGGTAGGCGCGGCATGGCCGAGGGTCCTTTCACCAGCCGCCGCCGCTCGAATTTTCGTTTTGCGACCGCCTGCTCAGCCATGGTGCTGTCCCAGAGGCTCTGGATGAGCATAAAGCGTTCGAGCATTGTCTGGGGCGTCGGCGCATCGCCGGCTGTTTCGCGACGGCGTGATCGCTTTGCATCCTGTTGTCCCTCCGCGTCTGGTCCGGGGCGCTCCAGCATCGGGAGCGTACCCCGCCTGTCCCCGTTTGTTCCTGGCGCGTTTGCCGTTACGGGAACAGAGGGGCGTTTCCCGTCCATGGCCCCGTGCATGCGGAAAACGGCCAGCAGCTTTTCCTTCTGCTCCGGTTGGGGAGGGATGATGCGCGCGGGCAGCTCGCTTTTTTCCGTTTCGCTCAGCCCGGCCAAACCCTTGCGGCTGACGCTCCGGCGTACGCCGTCGGGCAGGTTGAGGCCGTAGATTTTCAGGCGGTGCTTTTGGGCGGTTTCGAAAATCGGTTGATACAGAGCAAAATCATAGCCCCAGGTGTTTCGCCAGTTAAGGGCTTCCGGCAGATCGGCAAGCGGGATTCGTCCGTCGCTGAAGGCGGCCAGTTGAAAGTCGTAATAGCGGCGCGGCAGCATCTCCAGGCCGAGCAGCAGGTTGCCTTTGCGCGCCAGCAAATCCAGAAGGGCGGCCTGGGCCTTGTGGTCAACGGGATTGTCGTGCTGCTCGCCCACCAGGATGTAGTCCGCATTGTCGGCAAGGGCGAGAATGTCCCGATCGTTCGCCGGAGCGCCGTCGGGCAGGATAAAGCGGATCGCATCGCCGTCGGCCTGGAAATCCGCCGCTTTTCTGCCGGCGCAGCCTCCGGCCAGCAGAACGGCAAGGCAGACCAGCAACAGAACCATCGACGTTCCTCTCACAGACCGCATGCGCGGGCAGGCTGTATACTGCGGCATGGTGCGGTTTTTCCTCCTGTTTTTCCGTCTTGCGCGCTATTTGGAGACAGCCCCTTGGGGCCGGTAGTCGCAACTCTTAGAGCATTTAACGCTTGAGATGCTTGCTTAACGGCGGGCGCAGCCCGCCTACAAGCATCTTGCGGCAAGGATTTGAGGACAAATCCTTGCAGAGCGATTCGCTCATTTCATTCGCGAACTGCTCTAGCGCGGGAGTATAGCCCGAAAGACAGGAAAAGTCGATTTTTCTAAACGGCCGCCCGGTTCACATGCGCCGGCATGTCCTTGCGACCCGCCGCAAAGGGTTTACCCGGAAATAAATATGCAGTATCAAGACGGGTCACGGTTCCGCCGCCTGATCACGCGCCGGACCATGCCCGTGACGGCCTGCCCGCGTTCGGCGGGCGCGGCTCTTGCACGCTTCACCACAGGAGAAAACGACAATGACAGATACAATTCAGATTACCCCCGCGGGCGCCGTGATTACTCCGGATCGGCCGACCATTCCCTGCTTTCCCGGAGACGGCACCGGCCCGGACATCTGGAAGGCCACGGCCGTGGTGCTTGATGCGGCCGTGGCCAAAGCCTACCAGGGAAAACGCGCCATCAACTGGCTGGAACTGCCCGCCGGGGAAACCTGCTACCTGGAAACCGGGGAATCCCTGCCGGAAAAAAGCCTTGAAGCCATCCGCACCTACAAGGTCGCCATCAAGGGCCCTTTGCAGACCCCCGTGGGTAAGGGCATACGCAGCGTCAACGTGGCCCTGCGCCTGCTTCTTGATCTCTACGCCTGCGTGCGCCCGGTGCGCTACATTCCCGGCGTGCCCAGCCCCATGAAGAAGCCCGAAGACGTGGACATGGTCATTTTCCGCGAAAATACCGAAGACGTCTACGTGGGCCTGGAGTGGGAGAGCGACACGCCCGAAGCCCGGCAGATCATGGATCTGGTGAAGAAAATAAGCGGCCGCGATATTCGCGAAGGCTCCGGCATAGGCATCAAGCCCATCAGCAAGTTCGGCACCCAGCGCCTGGTGCGCAAGGCTATCCAGCACGCCCTGCAAACGGGCCGGGACAGCGTGACCCTGGTGCACAAGGGCAACATCATGAAGTTCACCGAAGGCGCGTTCTGCCGCTGGGGCTATGAGCTCGCGGCCGAAGAGTTCGCCGATCGCACCATCACCGAAGCCGAAGTATTTGAAAAACACGGCGGTGTCACTCCGGCCGGCAAAATCATGATCAAGGATCGCATCGCCGACGCCATGTTCCAGCAAATCCTGCTGCGTCCGGCCGAATACGGCGTGCTGGCCATGCCGAACCTGAACGGCGACTATATGTCCGATTCCCTGGCGGCCATGGTCGGCGGGCTCGGCATGGCGCCGGGCGCCAATATCGGCGACAACTACGCCGTGTTCGAGGCCACCCACGGCACCGCGCCCAAGTACGCCGGGCTGGACAAGGTCAATCCCGGTTCCCTGATCCTCTCCGGGGCCATGATGCTGGAGTTCATGGAATGGCGGGAAGCGGCGGAATTGGTGCGCTCCGGCTTGGCCAAAGCCGTGGCCGCCAAAGACGTAACCTATGATCTGGCCCGCCAGATGGAAGGCGCGCGCGAAGTGGCCTGCTCGCGCTTCGCCGAGCGGATCTGCGCGTTGATGTAAGGCGCGGGATGAAGAGAGTTGGGGGAGAGGAAAGAGAAACTTCGTAAAAGCTTCCCTTTTCTCTCCCCCCCAACGTTTTTCCCGCTGCGATCCGAAAAACGGCCTTAGAGCATTTCAATTTTGAAATTATTCACTTGAATCTGCTTAGAAAAATGGGGCTTCCAAAGGGGTTCAACCCCTTTGGCCGCCGGAGGCAATACTACTCTTGGACAATTTCAAAATTGATTTGCTCTAGGCAAACTACCTTTGAGATTTTATACTGGCGCCCGGTAAGAACAATAGGGTTTCCAAAGGGGTTCACACAGAGCCTGTGTCCCCGACCCCCTCCTTTTGGCCGCCGGAGGCAATCTTGACTCTTGGACAAATCAAAATGAATTTGCTCTATTTTTCCGGCGATACGGCCGAGGCCGCCGGTTTGCCTTTCTGATTCGCCTGCTGTTGCAATCTGGCGATATCTTCCTGCACCGCGGGCAGGCGGCGCGCGGCCTCTTCCCTGCTTACGTGATAGAAAAACACCATCATGCCGGCATGGCCGGGTTCCCTGGCCACGCCCAGCCCCTGATCCGGTCCGAGGTTGCGCAGGGAAAAGGCCAGAACCCGCTCGCCCGTGCACTGGAAAGCCCCGCGCACCCGGCCTTTTTCCGTGGGTGGCGCATCCACTTTGGCCGTGCATAAAAATTCCCGCCCCTGGGCGTCTTCTCCGCGCACGGTAAGGGAGCCAACACCCGACATGCAGGTGCGGTCCATGCTGCCTTCAAGGGACATGCCCTCATATTCGCCGACAATGGCCAGGGGTGGGCCTTCCGTGGCCAGGGCCACAGTGGACACGCCCGAGGAAACGCGTTCGGCGCCGCAGCCGCCAAGGCAGGCCAAGAGGGCAAGGGCCAGAAGAAACACTATCTGTTTACGCACCCCGATACTCCCTTTTTTTTCGGCAGCAACGCCGGACGGGCGACCCGACGACGCGCGGCCACTCAGGAATTCTCTTCCAGCTTTTTAGCCGCGTTCTCCACGTCCCGAACGAAGTCGGCCCGCGTCTGCGTCAGGCGCTCGGCCAGGACGGGGTCGCCAAGGGCCAGAATCTGGGCCGCCAGCCAGGCCGCGTTGCGGGCGCCGGCCTTGTCCAGGGCCACGGTGGCAACGGGAAAGCCGGGAGGCATCATAACCGTGGCCAGCAAAGCGTCCATGCCGCCAAGGGCGGAAGCCGTCACCGGGATGCCGATTACCGGCTTCGTGGTGCGGGCGGCCACCGCCCCGGCCAGGTGGGCGGCCATGCCGGCCGCGCAGATGAACACCTGGCAGCCGTCCTTTTCCAGCCCTTCCACCAGGGCCTCGGTGCGGGCCGGGGTTCTGTGGGCCGAAGTGACGGTGAACTTGTGGCTGATACCCAGCTTTTTCAAGACCTCCGCGCAGGGGCGCACGGTTTCCTCATCCGAAATGCTGCCGATGAAAATGCCGACCTGAATCATTATTGCTCCTCAATTGTTGTCACGTATCCTGAACGTCCACCCCCGCCATATCCTCCAAGCCGAGAGCTTGGATGCGGCAAGACTTTCAAGTCGCCGCTCCCATCATTCCCCGAACTAAAAAGTTTTGAAGGAAGAGGATGGGGGTCTGGGGGAAGGAGGCTTTCTTCGTGGTAGCTCGCCTTCGCTTCGCTCAGGTCGAGCGGGCTTTTCCAAAAGTTTCCTTCCCCTTCCCCCAGCTCTTCAATCTCATTCCCTTAAAACTCCTGCAAGGCGTTGCCCTTGCCTTCTTTGGCGAGGAAGGCGTTCAGGGCGTTGTGTTCCTCATCAAGGCCGGAGGCTCCGAGGCGGGCGTTGGCGAGGCGTTTGCCCAGTTCCACGGCCGGCTGGTCAATAGGGTTGATGTCCAGCAGCCAGCCGGTGAGGATGGTGGCGGTCATGCACAGGCCCATGAGCCTGCCGGCGGCTTCCTCGTCGGCCGCGCCCATGGCGATGTTGACCAGGGGCACCTGGTTGGCGGTCAGGGCCATGCGGGTGCCCAGGCCTTCGGCCAGGAGCAGATCGCCAAAGCGCTTGTCGGCCAGCCATGACCATTTGGGCGGCATGTCCGGCCCAAAGGCCGGGCCTTTGGCCAGGCTGGCGCAGGTCAGGAACAGGCAGCCCTTGTTGCGCGGTCCGTCCAAGAACATCTGGTTCACGGAATGCTGATCCGTAACGCCGACAGCGGGCACGGGCATGGAGCCCTTGCCGTCCTTGCCCAGGCTTTCGGCCCAGAGCTGGCTGAACCAGGCGCCGAAATAATTCCACAGGGGAATGTAGGAGAAGAAAATCAACTCGTCGTAGCCGTGTTCCAGGAGCTCGCGGTTCCAGACGGCCAGGCGCCAGGCCGGGTGCCGGGCCAGGGCGGAGGGCAGAAGCGGCTCTTCGAGCAACGGAGCCGCCTGGGCGGCCGCTCCGCGCAGCAGTCCCTTCCAGTCCATGCCCAGAAAGGCGGCCGGCAGCAGCCCCACGGCGCTCAGGACGGAATAGCGCCCGCCAAGGTAATCCGGCACGGGCAGGGAGGGCAGGTTCTGCGACGCGGCTTCGGCGCGCAGTTCGCCGGATTTTTCGTCCGTGACGAGGACAACGTGTTTTTTCCAGTCCTCACCAAGGGCTTTTTGCAGCCAGCGGCGCACCAGAAAATACTGGGCCATGGTTTCGATGGTGCCGCCGGATTTGGAAATGACCACCACCACGGTGTCTTTGGGATCAAGAGCCCGCATCCAGGCGTCCAGGGTGTCGGCGTCGATGTTGTCGGCTATCCAGAGATAGGGGCCGGCGTGGCCGGGACGATCCTGGGCCGGAAAAAAGGCTTTTTGCAGAGCCCTGGCGCCGAGGGCCGAACCGCCGATGCCCAGAAGCATCATGTGCCTGTAGGGCCGGATGCGCTCAAGTATGGGCGGCAAATCCCGCTCAAGGGCGGGGCGGAAAGGCATGTTCAGATAGGGCAGGGTGCCGTCCTGAAGTTCCCCTTTCAGTCTTTGGGCGCAGGACTCAAGGCGGGCGGTGAAGGACGAGGTTTCGGGCGAGGTGCTCTGCAACCGGCAGGTAAAGGCGTATGTCCAGTCAAGATGATGCTTGGGCGTCGTCATGAAGCCTCCCTGTTGGCGACCCGCGGCCGCCGTCGTATACGACGGTTTTGGCGGGACCGGGAAGGGTGGTCGGTCCCGCCGCGAAACAGTGCGCCAGCCGCCCGCGAGAGCGAAGCGATCAGCGGAACAGAGATTTTGCCACCAGGTGCAGGGCGTTGATCAGCGTATCATCGCTTACGGCGTAGGAAATGCGGATGCAGCGGTCATCGCCGAAAGCCGCGCCCGGCACCAGGGCCACCCCGACTTCGGACAGCAGCATCGTGCACAGGCTGGTGGAGTCGGAGAAGCGGGAGCCGTAGTGCCGATGCACGTCCGGGAACAGATAAAACGCGCCGGAAGGCTTCGGGCAGACCACGTCTGGCCAGGAGGAAATGATCTCCATGGCCAGGTTGCGGCGGCGCTCAAAGGCCGAACGCATTTCTTCCACCACGCCCATGTCGCCGGTCAGGGCGGCCACAGCGGCCTTTTGCGACACGGAGCAGACGTTGGAGGTGGATTGCCCCTGCAGGCGGGACATGGCCCGGATCAGGTCCGGATGGGCAAGGGCGTAGCCCACGCGCCAGCCGGTCATGGCAAAGGTTTTGGCCACGCCGTTGACGATGACGAAGTTTTCCGGGTGCTTTTGCCACCAGGAGCAAAGGCTTAAGGAAGGTGTGCCGCTGTAAACCAGACGATCGTAAATTTCGTCGGAAACCACCACCACGCCGCGTTCCACGGCCCACTGGGCGATGGCGTCGAGCTCATCCTTGCTGTAGCAGGCCCCGGTGGGGTTGGAAGGAGAATTGAGCAGCAGCAGGCGGGTTTTCGGGGTCAGGCTTTTTTCCAGATCCGCCGGCGAGACTTTGAAGTCCTTTTCCGGCGCGGTGGCAATGATCACCGGCTTGGCCGCCGCCAGTTCCACCATGGGCGGGTAGCTCACCCAGTACGGGGCGGGAATGAGCACGTGGTCGCCGGGGTTGAGCAGGGCCTGACAGAGGTTGTACAGGCAATGTTTGCCGCCGTTGCTGACGATGATGTGATCCGCATCCGCGGTTACGCCGTAGTGTTTGGCAAAGTATCCCGCGGCCGCGGCGCGCAGTTCCGGAATGCCCGGCACCGGGGTGTAGCGGGTGAACCCGGCGTCTATGGCCTCTTTGGCCGCTTTGCAGATATGCTGCGGCGTCGGGAAATCCGGCTCGCCCACGGAAAGACTCAAGATATCCCGGCCCTGGGCTTTCAATTCCTGGGCTTTGGCGCTGACGGCAAGGGTGGCTGAGGGTTTGAGTTGGGCCACTCGGTCGGCAAGTTTCATGCAAAAAACTCCTTCATTGGCTGACAAAAGCACAGGATTCGGCCTTTCCGCAAAAGGGCACGCTTACACCCATGCTCTAGCAGGTTCCCCCAACCCTGTAAATTGCGTGAACGGTAAAAAAGGAGAAGAAAGCCGGGCGGCGGAGGAAACAGAAGGAATTTGCCTCCGGTCGCGGACACAGGCCCTGTGCGGCCAAAGGGGGCCGGGGGCACAGGCTCTGTGTGAACCTCTTTGGAAACCCCCGCTTTGTTGTCGCAACGCAAACAGCCTCTCTCCCAGAGGGAGAGAGGCTGTTTGCGTATTCTTTTGCGTAAAGCTTATTTAGAGTCTTTGGCCGCTTCGGCGTCGGCCTTCTCGGGCTTGCGGATAAGCTCGATGATGGCGAGAGGAGCGGCATCGCCCTTGCGGGGAACGGCGAGCTTGACCACGCGGGTGTAACCGCCGCCGCCCTGCTTGTACAGGGGGCCGATTTCGTCAAAAAGACGGCTGACCAGTTTGTGTTCGCCCAGCACATCATAGGCCTGACGGCGCGCGTGCAGGTCGTTCTTCAGAGCCAGGGTGATCAGGGGCTCTACCACGCCGCGCAGGATTTTGGCCTTGGCTTCCGTGGTGGTGATACGGCTGTTGATAAGCAGGGCTTTGGCCATGTTGCGCAGAAGGGCCTTTCTGTGGGAAGGATTTCTGCCGAGCTTGCGGCCGGATTTACTATGCCTCATGTTGCTGCTTCCTCTTCCATTCCTGATATTTCTTCTCGAATCCGTCGATCTTCATGCCGAAATCGAGATTCATCTCAGCAAGGACACGGCGAATTTCATCCAGGGATTTTTTGCCGAAGTTCTTGGTTTTGAGCATTTCGTTTTCCTGGCGCTGGACGATTTCGCCCACCAGGGAAATATTGGCGCTCTTCAGGCAGTTGGTGGCCCGCACGGACAACTCGAGCTCGTCAATGGACTTGAACAGGTTCTCGTTGATGTCGCTGGCGCCCGCGCTGCTGCCCTGGGCTTCGCCGGAAATGCGCTCGTCAAAGTTGATGAACACCGTAAGCTGGTCTTTCAGAATCTTTGCGCTGTAAGCGATGGCGTCTTCGGGCGAAACCGAGCCGTCTGTCCAGACTTCAAGAAGCAGCTTGTCGTAGTTGGTCATCTGGCCAACACGGGCCTGCTCCACGGTGTACGAAACCTTGCGCACGGGCGAGTAGCTGGCGTCCAGGGCGATAAGGCCGATTTCGTCTGAAAGGCCCTCGTGCATGTCGGCCGGCGTGTACCCCTTGCCCATGCGGGCTTCCAGTTCGATCTGCAGGTCAACGCTGTCGGTGATGGTGAAAAGGTGCTGTTCCGGGTTCAGGACAGCCACATGCTGCGTGCACTGGATGTTCGCCGCCGAAACCGCGCCTTTTTCCGTAACCGACAGGGTGAGGCGCTGCGGCTCGTCGGTGTCCATGGCAAGGCGCACCTGCTTGAGGTTCAGCACGGCGTCCGTCACGTCCTCGAGCACGCCCGGGATGGTGGTAAACTCGTGCTGCACGCCAGAGAACTTCACGGACACGAAAGCCGCGCCCTGCAGCGAAGACAAAAGGATACGGCGTAGCGCGTTGCCTATGGTGGTGCCGTAACCGCGCTCAAGGGGCTCGCAGGTGAACTTGCCGTAAAGGCTGTCAACCGGGTCGCTTGTGCGGTTAACCTGTTCCGGCTTGACCAATTCGGACCAGTTGCGCGAATTGATCAGCCTGTCGCCTTGTTTGAAAATCATGCTTCTACCCGTTATTTGGAGTAAAGCTCGACAATCAGGTCCTCGTTGATAGGAGTCTGAATGTCCTCGCGTTGAGGCATGGCCTTGACAACGCCGCGGAATGCCGTGCCGTCAACTTCAAGCCAGCCGGGAATGCCCCTGCGGGCGATCACCTGGGGCGCTTCGGCAAGCACGGGAATTTTACGTTTCTTTTCCGGCACTTCCACCACATCGCCAGCGCGGACGAGCAGGGACGGGATGGTCACCTTGCGGCCGTTCAGGGTGAACAGGCCGTGGCGGACCAGTTGCCTGGCCTGCTGGCGCGAGCCGGCAAAGCCAAGGCGGTAGACCACGCTGTCCAGGCGGCGCTCAAGGCTGACGAGCAGGTTGTGGCCGGTAACGCCCTTGGCCATGTCGGCCTTGGCGAAATAGTTGCGGAACTGGGCTTCCAGCACGCCGTAGATGCGGCGCACTTTTTGCTTTTCCCGCAGTTGCAGGGCATAGTCGGAAACTTTTTTGCGCGCTCTGCCGTGCTGGCCGGGGGCGTAGGGACGGCGATCAAAAGCGCATTTTTCCGTGTGGCAGCGATCGCCCTTGAGCATGAGCTTGCTGCCCTCGCGCCGACACAGGCGGCATTTGGATTCGTTGTACTTGGCCAAGGCTCTTTCTCCTCAGGACTTAAACGCGACGCCGCTTGGGAGGACGGCAGCCGTTGTGCGGAATGGGGGTGACGTCACGAATGAAGGCCACCTTGAAGCCGGCATTGTTAATGGCCCGCATGGCCGATTCGCGGCCGGAGCCGGGGCCGATGACATAAATGCCCACCGTGCGCATGCCGTTGTCCTGGGCCTTGCGGGCTGCCTGCTCGGCGGCCACTTGCGCGGCAAAGGGGGTGGACTTGCGAGAGCCCTTGAAGCCCGCCTGTCCTGCGCTGGCCCAACTGACGGCATTGCCGCGGGTATCGGTAAAGGTGATGATCGTATTGTTGAACGAAGCCTGGATATGGGCTAGGCCCACCGGCACGTTCTTTTTCTCTTTTTTCTTGACCGCTCGTCTGGCTTTGGCCATGTCACTCTCTCGATAGCTTTCGTTGGGTTTATTCGCGAACTTGCGGGCGCGCCTTAAGGCGGCCGGCCGTTCCGATAACGCTTATTTTTTCTTGGGCGCGGCGCCGCGGCGCGGACCCTTACGCGTGCGCGCGTTGGTGTGGGTGCGCTGGCCGTGCACGGGCAGGCCCTTTCTGTGGCGCAGGCCCCTGTAACAGCCGATGTCCATGAGGCGCTTGATATTGGAGCCCACTTCGCGGCGCAGGTCGCCCTCCACCTTATGGTGCTGCTCAAGTTCCTTACGGATTTCGTTAATTTCTTCGTTGGAAAGGTCGTCGATGCCACGAGCCCAATCAACGCCCGTGGTGTCGAGGATCTTCAGCGCCGTCGCCCGGCCGATACCGTAGATATAGGTAAGGGCGATATCAGCGCGTTTGCCTCTGGGCAAATCTACTCCCGCGATTCTGGCCACGTAAAACTCCTGCTCGCCTAGCCCTGGCGCTGCTTGTGCCGGGGGTTATCGCAAATCACCCGCAAAATGCCGTGGCGGCGAATGACCTTGCACTTGGGGCAAATTCTTTTGACCGAAGGCCGTACTTTCATAACACACTCCACTTATGCTTCTTCCCGTCAGAATAGCGACGGTCAGGGCCCGAACGGGAAGTTATAGTCCCGCAGGCGACCCATGTCAACAGTAAAATTCCAGACCGCTCACGCTGCCGGTCGCGCAAGGCTCAGTATTTCCGGCCCATGCGGCGTGATAGCCACGCTGTGTTCAAAATGGGCGGCCAGTTTTCTATCCCTGGTCACGGCCGTCCAGTTGTCCGCCAGGATGTCCACCTCGTGGGTTCCTACGGCCAGCATGGGCTCAATGGCCAGGATCATGCCCGCCTTGAGGGGCAGGGAAGAGCTGAACGCCGGTACGAAATTCGGGATCTCGGGCTTTTCGTGCAGGCTGCGGCCGATGCCGTGCCCGACAAATCGCCGGATAATCGCGTATCCGTTCTTTTCCGCATGAGTCTGCACGGCGCCGGAAACGTCGTTCAGGCTGTTGCCCGGCGTTGCCGCGGCAATGGCCCGCATAAGGCATTCCTCGGTTACGCGCATCAGTCGGGCCGCTTCTTCCGAAACTGTCCCGACCCCGACCGTGCAGGCGGAGTCGCCGTAAAACCCTTCGTACACAACTCCCATGTCAAAGCTGACAATGTCGCCTTCGACCAGTATGCGCGTGCGCGAAGGAAAGCCGTGAACCACTTCCTCGTTGACCGAGCAGCACAAGGCAAACGGGAACCCGTGGTAGCCCTGGAAAGCCGGACGCACCTTGTACGTCCGGCACATATCCTGGGCGACTTCTTCAAACCGCATGGTGGACACGCCGGGCCGGACCTCGGCCCGCATGGCCTCATGGATCAAGGCGCCTATGCGATTGGCCTCGCGCAGCAAGGCAATCTCGTTCTCATTTTTGAGAAACACGCCTCTGAACTTTTTCACTACTGATACCGGCCCATAATCTTGCTTTTACCCATAAGACCCTCGTATTGGCGAGAGATCATATAGGAGTTCACCTGCCCCATGAAGTCCATGGCCACGCCGACGACAATCAGCACGCTGGTGCCGCCGAAGTAGAACGGCAGCTTGAAGTAGCTGATGAGAAACTGCGGCAGCAGGCAGACCAGGGTGATGTAAATGGCGCCCCACAGGGTGATGCGGGTGAGCACATTGCCAATGTATTCCTTGGTCTTGTCGCCGGGACGGATGCCGGGCACGAACCCGCCCTGCTTCTTCAGGTTTTCGGCAATATCCTTGGGATCAAAGATGATGGCCGTGTAGAAGTAGCAGAAGAACACGATCAGCGCGGTATAGAGCACGTTGTACAGTATCGAACTGGGCGTGAACCACTGCGATATGGATTGCAGAGTGGGGTTTTGCGAAAACTGGGCCAGGGTGGCCGGAAACACCAGCAAGCTGCCCGCGAAAATGGGCGGAATAACGCCGGCCGTGTTCAAACGCAGGGGCAGGTGAGTGGTTTGCCCGCCGAACATTTTGCGTCCTTGCTGCCGCTTGGCGTAATGCACGGGGATGCGTCGCTGCGCCCGTTCCACGAATACAATGGCCAGCGTAACGGCCAGCATGATCACGATGACGATGGGCACCAGGACATAGGGAATCGTATCGCCCAGAAAGGCGTACGTATGGCTGATGGCCCTGGGAATGCTGGCGACAATCCCGGAAAAGATGATCAGGGAAATGCCGTTGCCAATGCCCTTGGCCGTGATCTGCTCGCCCAGCCACATGATCAGGATGGTGCCGGCGGTCATGGTGATGATGGTCACCACCCGGAACATCAGGCCCGGATCCGGAACCATGGGCGACCCGTGCGGGCTGGCCATGCCCTCAAGCATGGCCGCCAGGCCGAAGCCCTGGACAAGGGTGATGAGCACCGTGGCGTAGCGGGTGTACTGGGTGATTTTTTTCCGTCCGGTGCCGCCTTCTTCCTTGGCCATGCGTTTCAAGTCAGGGCTGAGCACCTGCAAAAGCTGCATGATGATGGAGGCCGAAATGTACGGCATCACTCCAAGGGCGAAGATGGAAACGTTGCGCAAACCGCCGCCGGAAAACATGTCGAACACGCCGAACAAGGTGCCCTGGGCCTGGGCGAAAAAGTCGGCCATGGCCTTGGCGTCCACCCCGGGAATGGGCACGTGAATGCCCACCCGGTACGCCAGAAGGATCATGAAGGTCCAGCCAAGTTTACGCCATAACTCAGGGACATGGGCCAAATTTCTTACGCCTTGCACAGACACGATTGCTTACCCTTCCAATGCTTTGGCTTCGCCGCCCGCATTCTGCAGTTTTTCGCGCGCGGAGGCGCTGAACTTGTGGGCTTCAACCGTCAGCGGAGCTTTCAGTTCGCCGTCGCCGAGCACCTTCACCGGGCTGCCGTTGTCGGCCAGACCGCGAGCGTAGATGTCCTCGAGGGAGATGCTGCTCTGCCCTTCGAAATGGGAGACCAGATCCGCCAGGTTGACCACGGAATAACGGTTTCTGAAGGGAGCGTTCTTGAAGCCGCGCTTGGGCAGCCTGCGCTGCAGGGGCATCTGGCCGCCTTCAAAGCCGGCCGGCACGCCGCCGCCCGCACGGGCGTTCTGCCCCTTGTTGCCTTTGCCGGCGGTGCAGCCGAGGCCGGAGCCCGAGCCGCGGCCGACGCGCTTGCGCGTTTTCCGCTCTTCAGGAAAGGGATATAAGGAATGGAGTTGCATTATTCAACTACCTCTACCATATGCTGAACCTTAGTAATCATACCACGAACCGCGGCACTGTCCTTAAACTCTTTCACCATGTGCATGCGCCGCAGACCAAGGGCCGCAAGCACCTGGCGCTGTTTCGGATCGCAGCCGATTTTGCTGCGAACGAGTTTTACCTTGATCATGGGCTTCACCCTGTCTGTCCTGGTAGCTGGTGTATTGCACGCGCCCGTGTATCGCGGGCGGGCACACGCTATTTGCGCGGCGTCGCGAGTTTCTTGCCGCGGATATCGCCCACCGCTTCGGCGCTGCGAAGCGAGGCCAGTCCTTCAACCGTTGCCCGAAGCACGTTGTGCGGGTTGTTGGTGCCAATGGCCTTGGCCAGCACGTCGGAAACCCCGACCGCTTCCATGACCGCGCGCACCGCGCCGCCGGCAATAATGCCGGTGCCGCGCGAGGCCGGCTTGAGCATAACCCGGCCGGCGCCGTAAGCGCCGAGCACTTCGTAGGGCAGCGTCCCTTCGATCAGGGGCACCCGGATCATGGTCTTGCGGGCGCGTTCCGTGGCTTTGCGCAGGGCTTCGGGCACTTCCTGGGCCTTGCCGAGGCCGAAGCCCACCGAGCCCTTGCCGTCGCCGACCACCACCAGAGCGGAGAAGGAAAATCTCCGGCCGCCTTTCACAACTTTGGCAACACGGTTGAGGGAGACAATCTTCTCAACCATTCCCGATTCATTCTGTTCCATGAGCTACCTGCCGACGTTAGAATTCAAGACCGGCTTCACGGGCGCCATCGGCCACGGCCTTGACGCGGCCGTGATAGATGTAGCCGTTGCGGTCAAACACAACGCGGGAGATGCTCTTTTCTTTGGCAAGCCGCGCGATTTCCTTGCCCACCAATTCACCGCCGGCCTTGTTGCTGCGCGCCGCCTCGCCCGATTTTTTCAGGGCCAGGGTGGAAGCGCTGACAAGGGTCGTGCCGCTTTCGTCGTCCACAATCTGGGCATAAAGATGCAGGTTGGAACGAAACACCACCAAACGGGGGCGGCCCGGCGTGCCGGAAATTTTCTTGCGAATGCGCACCTTGCGGCGCTGTCTCGCAGCTTCTTTAGTGATAGCCATGCGTCACCTGCCTACTTCTTGCCGCCGGACTTGCCGACCTTGCGGCGCACCTGCTCGTTTTCATAGCGGATACCCTTGCCTTTGTAAGGCTCGGGCTTGCGCAGACGGCGAATGCGGGCCGCAAGCTCGCCGACCTGTTCCTTGTCGATGCCGCTGATGGTCAGTTTCTGGCCGTCCACCTTGGCTTCGATGCCTTTGGGAAGCTCCACGATCACCGGGTGCGAAAAGCCCAAGGCCAGTTCAACGGCATTGCCCTTGACCGCGACCTTGTAGCCCACGCCGATGACTTCCAGGGTTTTGGAAAAACCCTTGTCCACGCCGGCGACGCAGTTGGCCAGCAGCGTCCTTCTCAGGCCGTGCTGGGCTCTGGACAGGGGGCTGTCGTCCTTGCGGCCGACCGTCACTTGTCCGTCGGCCACGTCGTAGGTCAGGCAGTCCGCCAGCGGAGTGGAGAGGGAACCCTTGGGTCCCTTGATATTGACACTGTTCCCGTCAAGCTTGATCTCAACCCCTTTGGGAAGAGGAATGGGCTTTTTACCTATTCTGGACATATCCGCACCCTACCAGATTTCGCACAAAAGTTCGCCCCCCACCTTCTTCTCGTGGGCGGACGCACCGTCAAGGAGCCCGCTGGAGGTGGAAAGGATGCAGATGCCAAGGCCGTTCTGCACCCGGGGAATTTGGGAAGAGCCGACGTATACGCGACGGCCGGGCTTGCTCACTCTCTTGAGTCCGGAAATGGCCGGCTTGCCCTTGTGGTACTTCAGGGCAATGGTAATGGCCTCGTCTTCGACCGCAACGTCGTCAACATATCCTTCCTGCTTGAGGATGGCGGCAATGGATTCCTTCATCTTCGAGCGCGGCACACTCACTACCTTATGCAGGGCCAAGTGCGCGTTGCGGATACGCGTGAGCATATCGGCAATGGGATCGGTCAGCATTGAATTCTCCTTAATTAACTTACCAGCTCGACTTGCGTACGCCGGGCAGTTCCCCACGCAGGGACATGTTCCGGACGCAGATACGGCAGAGGCCGAATTTGCGCATATAAGCGCGCGGGCGGCCGCAGATGGGGCAGCGGTTGTACGCGCGGGCGCTGAACTTGGGCTTGCGCTTTGCCTTTACTTCAAGAGAGGTACGGGACAAGGCTGTTTCTCCTTACTTTCTGAAAGGCATGCCGAGTTGTTCGAGCAACTGCTTGCCTTCCTTGTCAGAGCGGGCTGTGGTGACGATGGTGATGTTCATGCCCTTGGGGTTTTCCACCCGGTCAACTTCCAGCTCGGGAAAGATGGTATGTTCCTTGATGCCCAGCGTAAAGTTGCCGCGCCCGTCAAAGCCGCGATCCGGAATGCCGCGGAAGTCGCGCACCCGGGGCAGGGCAAAGTTCACCAGTTTGTCGAGAAAGTCCCACATGCGCTGGCCGCGCAGGGTAACCCGGCAGCCGATGGGCATGCCTTCGCGCAGCTTGAAAGCGGCGATGGACTTCTTGGCCCGCGTGACCACAGCCTTCTGGCCGGCAATGGCGGTAAGTTCCGTCACTGCTTCTTCCATGAGCTTGTTGTTCTGCGAAGCCGCGCCAAGACCGATGTTCAGCGAGATCTTCTCGAGCCCGGGGATCTGCATGGGGGACTTGTAACCAAATTCCGTCTGCAGATTGGGAACGACTTTCTCGCGGTATTGCTTTTCAAGGCGTGTCATTTCTTCTTACCACCCCGAGCCATAATTTCGTTGCACTTTTTGCAGAACCGGACCCGCTTGCGGCTGGTCTTGCCGTCCTTGCTTTCCTCTATGTAGCGGTAGCCGATGCGCGTGGATTGTTTGCACGCGGGGCACTGCACCACCACATTGGACACATGGACGGGCATTTCTTTTTCGATTCTGCCGCCAGGCTGCTGCAATTGCGGGTTCGGCTTCGTATGGCGCACGGCCATGTTCACCTTTTCCACAAGCACGCGGTCGTGTTTGCGCAAGATCTTCATAACCCGGCCGACCTTGCCCTTGTCTTTGCCGGCGATTACCATCACCACATCGTCTTTATGAATGCGAAATTGTTTCATGGCGGCGCTCCTACAGTACCTCGGGGGCAAGGGAGACGATTTTCATAAAGTTCTTGGCGCGCAGTTCCCTGGCCACGGGGCCGAAGATGCGCGTCCCGACGGGCTCGCCCTGCTTGGTCAGCAATACGGCGGCGTTGGTGTCGAATTTTATGTAAGAACCGTCAGGACGGCGCAGCTCTTTGGCCGTGCGAACAATAACGGCCTGCATGACGTCGCCCTTTTTCACTTTACTATGCGGCATGGCATCCTTCACGGAAACCATAATGATATCACCTACGGACGCGTAGCGGCGTTTGGACCCGCCAAGCACCTTGATGCAGGCGACACGTTTGGCGCCGGAATTGTCCGCCACTTCCAATGCAGATTCTACCTGAATCATGGCAGCTCCTTACACGGCCTTTTCCAGAATGGAAACCAGATGCCAGCGCTTGTTGCGGGAAAGCGGGCGGAACTCGATGATTTTCACCTTGTCGCCCATGCCGCATTCGTTATTGGGATCATGCGCCGTGAACTTTTTGTGACGGCGGACAAACTTCTTGAACAGGGGGTGTTTCACCAGGGTCTCAACGCGCACGACAATGGTTTTGTCGCTCTTGTTGCTGACCACCGTGCCCACCAGCGATCTGCCTTTTCTGTTTTCAAGACTTGCAGACATCTTTTATGCCCCCACTTCCTTCTGCTTAATCAGGGTAAGGATACGCGCAACGCGGCGTTTTGCCGCGGGAATGGCGGCAGTGCTTTCAAGCTGGCGTGTGGCGTGCTTGAAACGCAGGTTGAACAGTTCCTTGCGGGTTTCCTCAAGTTTGGCCTTCAACGCGGCCACGTCAAGGTTGTCGAATTCGCGCGTCAGTTTGCCGCTTCTTTTCTTCAGAGCGACGGCAGCCTGAATGTTAACCACTTTGGCCGCGCGGGATTCAGCCTTGCCCTTGCCCTCAAGTTCGGGGACGCTTTTGCCCTTGATTTTGGCCCGGTGCCGCTCAAGGCGGTGGACCTTACGCTTTATGGCGCTCATGCCAGACCCTCCCGCATCACTATGTGCGTTTTGATGGGCAGCTTGTGGGCGGCGCGGGTCAGCGCCTCCTTGGCGAGCTCGTAGCTCACGCCCTTCAGTTCATAGAGAATGCGGCCGGGTTTTACCGGAGCATACCAGCCGGCGGGCGCGCCCTTACCGGAACCCATCCGCACTTCCAAAGGCTTGGAGGTGTACGAGTGGTCAGGGAAGATGCGAATCCACACCTTGCCGCCGCGCTTGATGTGGCGCATCATGGCGATACGGGCGGCTTCTATCTGCTGGTTGGTCAATTTGCCGTGTTCCATGGCTTTTAAGCCAAAATCGCCGAAAGCGATCTGCGCGCCGCGCAGGGCCGGGCCTTTAAGGCGCCCTTTTTGCAGCTTGCGGAATTTTGTTCTTTTGGGGCTAAGCATTCCTAACTCACCTCATGGTCGAGGATTTCACCCTTGAAGATCCACACCTTCACGCCGATGATGCCGTAAGTGGTGGTAGCTTCGGCGTAGCCGTAATCAATATCGGCCCGAAGGGTCTGCAGGGGCACGCGGCCGTCGCGGTACCATTCGCTGCGGGCGATTTCCGCCCCGGCAAGACGGCCGGCACAGCCGATTTTGATGCCCTCGGCCCCGAACTTGCGGGCCATGGACACCGTGCGTTTCATGGCGCGGCGAAAAGCCACGCGGCGTTCAAGCTGCTGGGCCACGCTTTCGGCCACCAACTGCGCTTCCACTTCCGGACGGCGGATTTCGTTCACCTCAATGGAGAACTCGCGGCCGAATTCCTTGCGCAGGTCGGCGCGCAGCTTTTCAATTTCCACGCCCTTGCGGCCGATAACAATGCCCGGCCGGGCGGTGGAAAGGATAAGCCGCACCTTGTCGCCGGGGCGCTCGATCTCGATGCGCGAAATGCCGGCGGCAAACAGAAGCTTTTTCACATGCTTGCGAATGGTATGATCTTCGTACACAAAGGCCGGGTACTCTTTTTTGCTGTACCAGCGAGACTGCCAGTTCTTGTTGTACCCGAGCCGGAACCCGAAGGGATTGACTTTCTGACCCATAACCGTTCCTAGTTCTCGGCAAGAATGACTGTAATGTGACTGGTACGCTTCTTTATCTGCGAGGCGCGGCCTTGGGCGCGCGGCAGAAAACGCTTCCAGCTGGGGCCTTCGTTGACAATAATTTCCTTCACCACCAGCGCGTCCGGGTCAAGCGAGGCCACGTTCGCGCCGTTGGAAATGGCCGAGTACAGCACCTGGCGAAGGACAAAAGCGGCCTTCTGCGGGGTGAACTGAAGCACGTCCAGGGCTTTGGCGGCTTCCATGCCGACCACGTTGCGCGCCACCAGGCGGGCTTTACGCGGCGACAGACGCGCGCCTTTCAAGGTTGCTCGTGTTTCCATGTCAGCACCCCTTACTTCTTGGCCTTGGTCTTTTTGTCAGCCGCGTGGCCATGGAAGGTGCGGGTGAGGGAAAACTCGCCCAGCTTGTGCCCTACCATGTTTTCGGTGACAAAGACAGGAATGAACTTGCGGCCGTTGTGGACCGCGAAGGTAAGTCCCACCATTTCCGGCAGGATTGTTGACCGGCGCGACCAGGTCTTGATGACGCGGCGATCGTTGTTCGCTGCGGCGGCCTCCACCTTGTGGAGCAGGTGGCCGTCAACAAAGGGGCCTTTTTTCAGTGATCTCGGCATTGGTCAACTCCTACCTACTTCCGCCGGGTTACAATCAGCTTGGAAGAAGCTTTCTTGCGGTCACGGGTCTTGTAACCCTTGGTGGGCACGCCCCACGGGGTCACCGGGTGGCGACCGCCCGAGCTTCTGCCTTCACCGCCGCCCAGCGGGTGATCGACCGGGTTCATGGCCACGCCGCGAACCTTGGGACGGCGGCCGAGCCAGCGGTTGCGGCCGGCTTTGCCAAGGGAAATGTTCTCATGCTGGATATTGCCCACCTGGCCGATGGAGGCCATGTTGGAGGCCAGCACCTTGCGCACTTCGCCGGACGGCATGCGCAAAGTAACGTACTTGCCTTCCTTGGCCACAACCTGGGCAAAGGTGCCGGCGCTGCGGCAGAACTGCCCGCCGCGACCGGGGTGCAGCTCGATGTTGTGCACCAGCGTGCCCACGGGAATGCGGCTCAAGGTCAGGGCATTGCCCGGCTTGATATCCGCGCCGTCGCCGGCCAGGAGCACGTCGCCCACGCTGATGCCGACCGGAGCCAGAATGTAGCGCTTTTCGCCGTCGGCGTAACGCACCAGGGCGATACGGGCCGAGCGGTTGGGATCGTACTCAATGGTGGCCACGGTGGCGTTCACGCCAACCTTGTCCCGTTTGAAATCAATGATGCGGTACAGGCGTTTGTGCCCGCCGCCGCGGCGGCGGCTGGTGACGCGGCCGTTGGTGTTGCGGCCGGCCGTCTTGGAAAGCCCGACCGTGAGCGACTTTTCCGGACGCGTGGCCGTAATTTCCTCAAAGGTGGACACCGTCTGGAAACGGCGTCCGGCCGAGGTGGGTTTCAGCTTACGTATGGCCATGGCTTACACTCCCTCGAAAAACTCTATTTTGCTGCCGGGGGCAAGGGTGACATAGGCTTTTTTGTAGCCCGACACCGTGCCGGCGAGGCGTTTGCGACCACGGGCGAAAACTTTGGCCAGGGGCTTTTTCACCACCACGTTGACTGCCTCGACCTTCACGTCAAAGGCGTCTTCGACCGCTTTCTTGATCTGCACTTTATTGGCGTCTTTTCTTACGAAAAAGGCCACCTGGTTGCTTTCTTCCTTCAGGAAGGTGCCTTTTTCGGAGATAAGAGGCTTGATGAGTATTTGCGTATAATCCATGACGTACCTCTTATTCGTCCCCGGTCTCGCCCGCGGGTCCGGAAAGTCTCGCGGTCACAGACTCAATGACGCCTTCGAGCAGCACCAGTTGCTTGTGGTTCAGCACGTCATAGACATTGAGCTGTTCGGGGGCCAGCACCGTTACCCCGGGAATATTGCGGCCGGCCAGCATCAGGGAATGTGCTTCGGTGGGAACGATCACCAGGGCCTTTTCCAGACCCAGCGCGTTCCTGACCTTGGCGAAATGCTTGGTCTTGGCTTCGGGAAGGGCGATATCCTTCACCACCATCAGGCTTTCCCCGGCCAGGCGCGAGGAAAGAGCCATTTTCAGAGCCAGGCGGCGCACTTTCTTGTTCACCTTGAAGCTGTAATCGCGCGGCTGCGGGCCGAAAGTAACGGCCCCGCCGGTCCACACGGGCGAAATGTTGGAGCCCGAACGAGCCCGGCCCGTGCCTTTCTGGCGCCAGGGCTTGGCCCCGCCGCCTTTCATCATGGAACGGGTCAGCGTCTGGTGGGTGCCGGCGCGCCAGGAGGCGCGGATGGAGCGCACAACCAGGTTGAGAATCTCAGCCCGCACCGGGACTTCAAAAACCTCTGGCGAAAGGGTGACGCTGCCGGCCTGCTTGTTATCTTGATCAAATACGGTTACCTGAGCCATGAGCTTTCCCCTTCTACTGCTTGCGCACCATGACCAGGCCGTTCTTGGGGCCGGGAACGGCGCCCTTGACCAGGATCACGTTGTCTTCAGGACGGATGGCGACAATTTCCAGGTTCTTGGTGGTGACGCGGCGGTCGCCAAGGTGGCCGGCCATCTTTTTGCCTTTCCAGACCTTGGCCGGCTCGGTGTTGTTACCGATGGAGCCCGCGTTTCTGTGCACCTTTTCCGCGCCGTGAGAAGCGCAGGCACCACGAAAGTTCCAGCGCTTCATAACGCCGGCGGTGCCCTTGCCTATGCTCTGCCCGGTGACCTTCACCATTTCGCCGGCGGCGAAAATGGAAGCCAGGATTTCGTCGCCGACCACGAAGGCCGCCGCTTCTTCCAGGCGAATTTCGCGCAGGGAGCGAAAAAATCCCTTGCCGGCCTTGTTGAAATGCCCGGCGAGGGGCTTTGTCATGTGCTTTTCCTTATCCGCGCCAAAGGCTATCTGCACCGCGTGGTACCCGTCGGTTTCGGCGTTTTTCACCTGAACCACGGGACAGGGACCCGCCTGGATCACCGTAACCGCAACCGCAGAGCCGTCGCTGGCGAAAATGCGGGTCATGCCAAGCTTGCGACCCAAAATTCCCAGTTTCTCAGCCATGACTTCCTCGCTACAGCTTGATTTCAACGTCCACGCCGGCAGGCAGCGAAAGCTTGCCGAGGGCGTCAACGGTTTGCTGGGTGGGCTCAAGAATATCCACCAGCCTCTTATGGATGCGCATTTCGAACTGCTCACGCGACTTTTTGTCAACGTGCACGCTGCGGTTTACCGTATATTTGTGGATATTGGTAGGCAGCGGGATCGGGCCGGCAATGCCGGCGCCCGTGTTGCGAGCCGTGTCCACTATTTCGGAAACGGCCTTGTCCAAAATACGGTAGTCATACGCCTTGAGCTTAATCCTGATACGATCACTACTGACTGTCGTCATCGCTCGTTACTCCGTCATAAAAGAAAAAGGCTGGCTCCAAACGACCAAACAAAATTTCCACGCGATCGCCCACACTGGCCAGCCTTACCGGAGACGTTCCGGCTTCGGATGCTTTGCAGGCTTCACGGACGCGACCGGCGTCCGCGTGGTATGCCTTCCCGTCCTGGAGCCCGGACGGGGATACGGCGAGACATTGAAGGGCATGATAAGCCTGCAAATGTCAAACCTGGTTGGCGTAGTACAACCAGGCGCGATAAGGCGGACTCGATCCGCCCTCCCCTGCCGTCACAGGGATACACCGTTCAACAACGGTTCTCAGCGCGAAGGATGCTATTACACCTCCGGCGCGGCATGGTCAAGGGTCTTGTGAAAAAAAAAATCGGCAAAGAAAAAATAGTTGTCGGTCAACGCCGCCAGAATTCCGGGATGCACAAAATGAAAAGCGTGAACAGCTCCAGACGGCCCATCAGCATATCCGCGCAGAGTACCCATTTGGCCAGACCGGGCAGATGGGCGAAATTCTCCGCCGGCCCCACCGTGCCGAGGCCGGGGCCCACATTGGACAGGCAGGTAAGGGCTGCCGTGCAGGCTGTCAGCACGTCCAGGCCGGTCAGGGCCAGAAGCAGGGAAGACAGGACCCAGATCAGCGCGTACAGGGCCAGGAAGCTGGCGCAGCCGGTAATGACCGCGGCCGGCACGGTGGCCCGGTTCAGCTTGATGTGGCGCACGGCATGCGGGTGCACAAGGGTGAATACTTCATGGTACAACTGTTTGCCCAACAGAAGAACGCGCATGTTTTTCACCCCGCCGCTGGTGGAGCCGGCGCAGCCGCCCACAAACATGAGCAGTACCAGCAGCAGTTGGGAAAGTGGCGCCCATTGGGCGTAATCGGCGGTGGCAAAGCCGGTTGTGGTGATAATGGAGGTCACCTGAAAGGCCGACGCGCGCAGGGCGGTTTCAATATTCGCTTCCGGCCCGAGGCGCTGCAGAAAAACGATCAGGATGGCCGCGCTCACCAGCAGGGCGTAAAAGCGGAATTCCCCGTCGTTTCGAAAAACGCCTCTTTCTCCGCACAGCAGCCTGAAATGCAGGACAAAGTTGGCCCCGGCCAGGAACATGAAGGCTGTGCATACCCACTGTGAATAGGCGCTGTAAGCCCCAAGGGAGGCGTTGCGGGTGGAAAAGCCGCCGGTGGCCACAGTGGCGAAGGTATGGCAGATCGCTTCATACAGATTCATCTCCCCGGCCAGCAAAAACAGGATTTGCAGCACGGTCAGGAGCACGTACACCTGCCAGAGGATGGCGGCCGTGTCCTTGAGGCGCGGCGTCAGCTTGTCCGGCGAGGGGCCGGGCACTTCGGCCCTGTAAAGCTGCATGCCGCCCATGCCCAGGTAGGGGAGAATGGCCAGGGAAAGCACAATGATGCCCATGCCGCCCAGCCAGTGGGTCATGGCCCGCCACATGAGCAGGCCGGGAGGAACGATTTCGATATTGCCGAGCACGGACGAGCCGGTGGTGGTGAAACCGGAGACAGACTCAAAGACCGCGTCGGTCACGGAAGGAAAAGTGCCGGCGACAATATAGGGCAAAGCGCCGAAAAGGCCGGCGCTGATCCAGGCCACGGCCACCGTGGCCGCGCCTTCCCTGTGGTTGAGCGGGGCTTCGCGGGAAAGGTGGCGGCGAAAGCAGAGCATGAGCAGCGCCCCGCAGCAGAGCATGGCCGCAAGGGTGACGAGCAGGGGCACGAGGCCGGCGTCGCCGTAGTACAGGGAACAGGCGATGGGCAGCAGCAGGGTGACCCCTACCGCGCAGAGCAGGCCGCCTATAATATAAAGGATGGTTCGTATGCGCATACAATACCGCGACGAACTGGCGTCACTGGTTTTCTTTTCCGGCCAGAAGCGCTTCGACCCAGGCCACCTGGTCCCGATCGCAAATAAGGAGCACCTGGTCGCCGACGCGTGGCACTGTATCGCCCTGAGGAATGACGACCTCCCGCTCGCGCAGCAGGGCGAGCAGATTGGCGCCTTTGGGAAAGGCCAGATTCTTCAGGGGCGTTCCGGCCAGGGCCGAGTTGTTCTGCACCACGGCCTCGAGCATTTCCACGTCCTCGTCCTGGGTGGCGAGGGAGGACAGCACCATGCCGCGCCGGATAAAGCGCATGATGCTGTTGGTGGCCGCCAGGCGGGGGTTGACGCTTAATTCGATGCCTATGGCCCGGACAATGGGCAGGTAGCCGCCCTTGTTAACCCTGGTGATGGTCTTGCGTGTGCCCAGCGATTTGGCCAGCAGGCAGGTCAGAACATTGGTTTCCTCGTCGCCGGTCAAGGCGATCACCATGTCCAGGCTGCCCACGTTTTCCTCGCGCATGAGTTCGCGGTCCGTGGCGTCGCCGTGCAGGACAGTGGCGCGCAGGAGCTTGTCGGCCAGAAGGCCGCAACGGTCGGCATCCCTGTCCATCAGTTTGACTTTGTGGCGGTTCTGGCTTTCGAGCCGCAGGGCAAGCTTCAGCCCCAGATTGCCGCCGCCGACGATAAGGATATGGCGTATGGGGGACTCTTCCGCGTCGGCAATGCGCAGCACGGTGTGCAGGCTGTCTTCGCGGCAGACAAAATAGACCACGTCGCCCTGGTGAATGACGGCGTGCCCCCCGGGCAGCAGCAGTCGTTCGCCGCGCAGTATGCCGGCCACGCGCACGTTCCTGTCCTGGGCGATGGAGGGGAAGAGGCTCAAGGGTTTTCCCGGCAGGGGGCCGCCCTGTATCTGGATGGCAATAACCTTGATGCGGCCGTTGCCGAATTCGGCGTGATCAACGGCGCGCGGCAGGCGGATCATGCGCTCGATGGAAGCCACCACTTCGGCATCCGGGTTGATCAGGGCGCTGATGTTCAGCAGATCCGGCTCCAGCAGCCGGTCCATGTGGGCGTAACCTTCGTCCCGCACGCGGGCCAGCTTGAGCGATGAAGGGTTCAGAAGATTGGCGATGAGGCAGGCCAGCAGGTTCACTTCGTCGGAATCCGTGACAGCCAGGACAATGTCCGCCTCTTTCACGCCGGCCTGGTCCAGAACAGCGGGGTTGGAGCCGGAGCCGTGCAAAATCTGGACGTCCAGCGCGTTGCGTACGGCCGCGAGCTTGGCGCTGTTCAGATCCACCACCACCACCAATTGATTTTCCCTGGACAGGCGCTGGGCAATGCGAAACCCCACCTCGCCCGCGCCGATAACAATGATCCGCTGTGGCTCGGCTTTGCCGATCCGGTGTGAAAAGCGCATGGTCACTCCTTGCCGAACGCCGACCAGTCCACCTCGTGGAGCAGCAGCGTGCGGCTTTGAAAAAAGGCCATGTCCGGCCGCGCCTGTTTGGGCAGCAGGCCGAGGTGCTCATAATAGATCGCGGTTTCCCGCAACACATGGAGCAGGGCGTGGGTGGAAGGCCACAGGACGTCGGCGGGGCGGCTGATGGCGGGATGTTCCCCCGGAGCGCAACGGCGTCCGAAGATTGTATAGCGCCGGCAGGCGATGGGGCGCAATGGATACGCAAGGCAGGCGCCGCTTTCCAAAAACACGCAGCCGTCAACGGGGGCGCGTCCTTTTGGCTCCGGCCGGCCGCTCCGCTTCAGATACAGGGCCATGCCCAGAATTTCCGGCGGCGTCGCGGGTACGGGCTGGCGGCAGCACTCGTCGCAGCCTCTGGCGCAAACGGGCGCACGGCCGTCCCTGGCCAGTTCGGCGGCCAGACTTTTCTCCAGCAGCCGATAGCCGCGCAGAAGGGGCGTGAGCCACAGGCGGCCGAGGGCGTCTTCCGGCGGCAGTCCGGCGTTTCGCAACAGCTCCGTCTGATCCGCGTCGGGTCCGATGAGAAAGAGCCGCCCGTTCATGAAGCGCGCGCCTCCATCCGGCGGTAGCGACGAAAAAATGCGCTCATCGGATATACTTCTGCATGAAACGCCTTTCGGCGTCAGCCGTGCCGATAAGAACAAGCTCGTCGTCCGGCCGGATAAGTTCTTTGGGATCGGGCGGCACGGCCAGAGAGTCGCCGTTACGAATGGCAATGACGTTGCAGTCGGTGTCCCTGCGAATGCCGCTGTCGATAAGGCTCACGCCCACAAGGGGATGCGGAGCGCTGATGCGGAAAATGTTCAGGCCTTCCGTGAGCATGAACACGCGTCCGGGCCGGAGCAGGTTGATGATCGTGGTGGCGCTCATGCCGGCCAGGGACATGACCAGGTTGGCCCCGGCGCTGTAAAGCGAGGCCACGTTGCGCTCCAGGGTGGAGCGGCTGATGATCTGGATGTCCGGGCGAAGCTTGCGACAATATATAGTAAGGTAGATGTTCAGGTCGTCGTTGTGGGTGGTGACCAGAACGGTCTGGGTTCCGTCAATGCCGGCGGTGCGCAGAACGTTGATGTCCGCCGCGTTGCCGAGCACGTAGCGCTCGTCGTCAGCCGGAACGAGCGCGGGCTTCTGCTCCACTATCCGGAAAGGAATCTGCCGGCGCTCAAGAGTTTTGGCCACGGCCGCGCCCACGCGCCCGCCGCCCAGGATCAGGACCGGAGCCTGGGTCAGCCTGCATTCCCGGCTGAGCGAGCGGTCGTATTTTGCCAGCCGGTCGGCGGTGCCGGCCAGCAGAAGCACGGCGCTTTCGTCAATGATGGTCTCCGGCCGGGCAGGCATGTACTGGTTGCCCTGCCATATGCCGGCCACATTCAGGCCGAAGCGGCCGCGCAGGTCGGTTTCCCGCAGGCTTTTGCCCACCAGCGGCGTGTTGTGGGCCGGGCTTTCGGCAATGCAGAAGCCTTCAAACCGGCCGATGACGTTGGATTCGGAACTGCAACTGAAGACCCGGTTGGCCAGGGCTTCCCCCAGCATCTTGGTGAACTGGAACACGTGGGTGCACCCGGCCAGGCGCAGGATGTCGGCGGATTCGTCGTTGCCGACACTTGCCGCCAGGGGAACGGACGGCGCGTACTCGCGCACCGTGGCCGCAATGTTGGTGTTTTTCAGGTCGTCGTCCATGGCCAGCACCAGGGCGGCGTTTTCCGCCCGCATCTGTTCGTAGCTGAGGGTGGCGTCCAGATCGCCGAGCACCACGTTGAAGCGCTTGTCGAACAGTTCCAGAGCCAGGGTGCTGTCGTCCGAGAGCAGGGAGTATGGGATGTCGTAATGCCGGCAGCGCAGGGCGATGCTTATGGCGGTGCTGTCCGTGCCCACGATGATGACATGCCCGTGGGTGTGTTTGGGCAGCTCGCGCGGGGTCATGGCGCTGCTCTGGGCGTCCAGCCAGGGGGCGTAGACATAGCGGATAAAGGTGAACGGCATGACCAGCATGAACAGAAGAACACCGGACATGAGCACGATAACGCTGAAAATCTTGCCGATGTCGCTGGTAAAGGTGATGTCCCCAAAGCCCAGGGTGGACATGACCGTAAGCGTCCAGTACAGGCCGGTGATGGGCGAATAGTAGCGCTGCTCCCAGTCCATGATGTAGTGAAACAGCACGCTGTAGATGAAGATCAGGACGAGCACGAACAGGGTAAAGCGCAGCATGAAGCGCATGTTGCGCCTGTTGCTTTGCTGGGCCATGAAAAAGGCCATCTGGGAAAAAATAAACTTCACGGCAATAATCTTTCCTCGCCGGCGCGCGGCGCATGTAATGGAATTCGCTTCCGTCCGTCATTGCCGGGAGGAAGCGCAAGGCAACGCTCCGCCCGCTCAGGCCGACCAGGAAGCGGCGTGCGCGGATTCGTCCCAGAAGCCGCATTCCAGGCGGCTGGCATAGACAAAGGCCGCGAACATGCGGTCCCGCTCGTCTTCCCCGGCATCGCCGGCCAGGCGGTCGGTCAGGTCCACGGCCTTGGTGGCCAGCAAGGAATACTCTTTGCTGGAATAACTTTCAATCCATTTGGCATAGGGTCCGTTCGGGGCGGCGTGCTTGCGCATGCGCGTCCCTATTTCGCGGTAGAGCCAGAAGCGGGGCAAAAGCGCGGCCATACCTTCGGCCGGAGTGCCGAGGCTCGCGCGCGCAAGCAGGTGGGAGGAACAGGCCAGGCCGGCCGGGCCTGTTTCCTCGGCCGGCTGGATGCGGTACTGCTTGAAGAACATACGGCGCGTTTCCCGTTCGGACAGCAGGGTCTGGCTGGCCAGTTCGAGCACCAACTCCATATCCTCTTCCCGGGGCATTTTCGCCCCGGCCAGGGCCAGGGCTCTGGCGCGGGCAACGCGATACAGGCTGTCCTGCTGCATGAAGTAGGTGAACTGCTCCGGAAGAAGGGTGCCCCTGGTCAGGCCAAGGGCAAGGACGTGCTTTTGCATGGCCTCCAGAATGGGGGCCGTGAGCACAAAGGCCATGGCGGAAAATTGTTCGCGCATGGAAATCTCCGTGGCTGGGGTATGGCTCCGGTCCGCGGCGGGACCGGCGGCTGGAGCAAAATAATTTTGAAATTGTCCAAGAGTCGTATTGCCTCCGGCGGGCACAGGGGGGGGCCCCCGGGGGGTACCCCAGGTGGTTTGGGCCGGCGGGGGGGAGTAAAAACAGGG
>JAVBOI010000008.1:0-62868 GCA_031550695.1 Desulfovibrio sp.
CCCCCCCCCCCCCCCCCCCCCCCCCCCCCCCCCCCCCCCCCCCCCCCCCCCCCCCCCCCCCCCCCCCTGCCTTTTGCTTTCGCATCAACTCCGGTAATCGGCGTTGATGCTGACGTATTCGTGGGTGAGGTCAGAGGCGAGGAGGGTGTAGTGGCCGGGGCCGTCGCCCAGGCAGATGTCCAGTTGCAGGTCGCGCTTTTGCAACGGTTCCTTGAGCAGGGCGTCAAAATCCTGAGGCGTGGGCTGTTCGTTTTTAAAGAGTTCCACCCCGCACAGGCTTACGGTTACTTTGGCCGGCTCAAAGGTCACGCCGGAGCGGCCCAGGGCGCAGACGATGCGCCCCCAGTTGGCGTCCTTGCCGTACATGGCGGTTTTCACCAGTTGCGAGTGCCCCACGGTACGGGCGGCCTGTTCGGCTTCCACGTCGTGGCGCGTGCCGGTCACCCGGATGTGCATGACCTTGGTGGCGCCTTCGCCGTCCTGCACCAGCTTGTAGGCCAGATCCGCCAGGATGCGGATAAGGGCGGTTTCCAGGCGTTCCAGGTCCGGGCCGGCCAGGGTGACGCCGGAAGCGCCGTTGGCCAGGCCGTATAGCGTATCGTTGGTGCTGGTGTCGCCGTCCACGGTGGCGCGGTTAAAGGTCTGGCCCACGGCGCGCTCGAACATGGCCTGCCAGGCGGCCGGCTCCACGGCGGCGTCGCACAGGACCACGGACAGCATGGTGGCCATGTTGGGACAGATCATGCCCGCGCCCTTGGCCACGCCGGCCAGAATCACCTTTCCGCGCGGCGTATCAATGACCTCTCCCTTGAATTTGGGAAAGGCGTCGGTGGTCATGATGGCGGCGGCGAATTCCTCCAGACTGGCTTTGCCGAGGTTGCCCTTCAGGGCGGGCATGGCGTTTTGCCAGGCGTCCATTTTGAGTTGGGCGCCGATGACGCCGGTGGACGCGGGCAGAATATCCGCGGGCGCAAGCCCGGCAACGGCGGCCACTAGCTCCTGGGTGCGCCGGCAATTGGCAAGTCCTTCCGTTCCGGTGCAGGCGTTGGCCTGGCCGGTGTTGATGACCACGGCGCGGGCGCTTTTGTTTTCCTGCAGCATGCGCTGCCCCACCTGCACGGGCGCGGCCTTGAACAGGTTGGTGGTAAAGACTCCGGCAGCGGCGGCCGGAACCTCGCTGACGGCAAGGGCCAGATCGGGCCGGTCGACTTTTTTAAAGCCGGCGGCGGCCACGGCAAGACGAAAACCTTGGGGGATGGGAGTGTTCATGGCGTTGGCACCGGGCAAGAGGTTCGTAACAAAAAGACGATGGGGATGAAGCCAGCCTGGTCGAAGTGGGGCTTCGCCCCACGCCCCACAAGGGGGCAGCGGCCCCCTTGACCCGCGCATTTGGGGAAATATTGCTATCGCGAGTCTATGATCATTCTGGTCCCGCACCATTCTGGTGCGGGACCAGCGATATTTATCATCCTATACAGAAACAACACGGAACAGGCAATCACTCATCCTTTTTTTCGATTTTGGCCCAGGTATCCTTCAGGGTTGCCGTGCGGTTGAAAACAGGACGTTCGGGCCGGGAATCCGGGTCAACGGTAAAATAGCCGAGACGCTCGAACTGGAGGCACTGGCCGGGCTCAAGACCGATCATGCTCGGATCGGCCAGGCCCTCGACCACAGTGAGGGAACCGGGGTTGATGTTGTCAAGAAAGGTCTTGCCCGGTTCGGTATTGTCCGGATCATCCCGGCTGAAGAGGTGATCGTAAAGGCGCACTTCGATCGGCCGGCAGTGGGAAGCGCCCACCCAGTGCAGGGTGCCCTTGACTTTCCGGTTGTCCGCGGTGCCGCCCCGGCTTTCCGGGTCGTACGTGCAGATCAGGGCCGTGATCCTGCCCTGGGCGTCCTTTTGCGCTTCCCTGCAGGTAATGTAATAGGCGCTACGCAAACGCACCTCTTTGCCGGGGGCGAGGCGGAAGAATTTTTTCGGCGCGTCCTCGCGGAAGTCGTCCCGCTCGATCCAGATTTCGCGGGAAAAGGGAATTTTGCGCACGCCCTTTTCCGGGGCGTCGGGCGTAAAGGGCAAGTCAAGCCATTCCACCTGGCCTTCCGGGTAGTTCTCGATGATCACCTTGAGGGGATCGAGCACGGCCATGGCCCTGGGCGCGGCGGCGTTAAGGCGCTCGCGGATGCAAAACTCCAGCAGGCTGAATTCCACGGTATTCTCGGCTCTGGCCATGCCTATGCGGGAGCAGAAATCGCGCAGGGCCTCGGGCGGAATGCCGCGCCGGCGCATGCCGGACAGGGTGGGCATGCGCGGGTCGTCCCAGCCGGCCACGTGTTTTTCTTCCACCAACTGGATAAGCTTGCGCTTGGACAGCACGGTGCGGGTGATGTTCAGGCGGGCGAACTCGGTTTGTTCCGAGCGGTAGATGTCCAGGGTATCGAGCACCCAGTTGTAAAGCTCCCGGTTGTTGACGAATTCCAGGGTGCAAAGGGAATGGGTGATGCCCTCAAGGGAATCGGAAATACAGTGCGTGTAGTCGTACATCGGGTAGATGCACCACGTGTCGCCGGTACGGTGGTGATGGGCCCGGCGGATGCGGTACAGGGTCGGATCGCGCATGATGACGTTGGGCGAGGCCATATCAATCTTGGCCCGCAGCACGTGCGCGCCGTCCGGGAATTCTCCCGCGCGCATGCGCCGGAACAGGTCGAGGTTTTCCTCCACGTTCCGGTCCCGGTACGGGCTGTTTTTGCCGGGCTGGGTGAGGGTGCCGCGATGTTCGCGGATCTCGTCCGCCGTAAGGCTGTCCACGTAGGCCTTGCCCATGGTGATGAGCTTTTCGGCAAAACCGTAGAGCTGTTCGAAATAATCCGAAGCGTAGTATTCGCGGTCGCCCCAGTCAAAACCAAGCCAGCGCACGTCCTTGCGGATTGAGTCCACGAACTCCTGGTTTTCCTTGACCGGGTTGGTATCGTCAAAACGCAGATTGCACAGCCCGTTGTATTCCCCGGCCACGCCGAAGTTGAGGCATATGGACTTGGCATGGCCAAGGTGCAGGTAGCCGTTGGGTTCCGGGGGAAAACGGGTGTGGATGACCGGCCCGCGCCGGCCCGTGGCCAGATCCTGTTCAATCATGGCGCGGATAAAGTCTTTTGTCGGGGCGTCGGAACGGGAAGACGCGGCAACGCCTGTATCGTGATCGGTCATGGCGGGGTAATCCTGTGGAATAAGGGGGGAGACAATAAGGGAGTTGGCGGGCTTGGCCGTCAGCGCGTGACGGGGTAAGTCTCCCGGTATGTTTTTCCTTCCTCAAGTTCAAGGGAAACGTGGACTTGGTTGATATCCTTGGCGGTAAGCCCCTGGGGAAGACGTAAGGAGGCTTCCATGAGCTTCATGCGCGAGATGGCGAAGCGGGTGTCGCTGACCTCCTGCACGGGGATCTCCACTTCCGTGCCGTCGGCAAAGACGGCGATATACTTTGCCGTGCCGGCAATGGTCCGCTGCTCGTCGGAAGGAACGGTGGAAAGCTCGTAACGCACGCGCACGCGTTGCGGGCCGACCACCCGGCCGATAAAGCCGTTGATCCGCAGGGGGCTTGTCCCGCTTGAAATGAGCGGCATGGACGAATTTTTCGACGCGCCCTGGCCCGCAAGGGCCGTCGCCGGGCCGAACGCGGTCGCGTTGTGCTGGGGCAGGGTGGCGTTGGCGCCGGCTTTGGCCTGCACAACGGACGTTTCCGGCCGGGTGGAGTTTTGCGCGGGGACCAAAGCCGCCTGCGTGGCGTTCTGCGTGCGCGCGGCCGCCGCGGCCGCGCCGATTTCCTCGTTTTTGGCCAGCGGGGCGGAGCCGTTGGCGGCTTCGAGCAGGGTATCGTAGTTGACGTAACGCTCCAGTTGCAGGCGGGCCTCGGCCAGTTCGCGCTCCTGCGCCTGCTGGCGCTCGGACGACTGGGCGTATTTTTTCCAGTAATGCACCCCGCCCCAGATGCCGCCCACACCGCCAAGGATGATCAACAGCAGAAAAACGAGAAGAAAGGTGATGGTGCCGCCCCGCACGCGCAACGTCTTCACGGACGTATCGTCGCGCATGAGCAGCATGCTGTAGTAGACTTGCTTTTTAATTACCGGTTTCATCGGGCGAAGGACTCCATACCTCTTGGGTGATCAGCCACAAGCCGCCGACGTTTTCAAAAGTCAGGGTCTTGAGTCCCCTGTCCCCGCCGCCGTTGCTGTCGGCATATTCCTGGCGCATGGCCACGGTGACGGAAGACCGCCCCACCTCTATGCGCATGTCCTCCAGCGTGAGGCTCGCCGGAGCCGCCTTTCTCCAAAGCCCGACCTTGTGCTTGCGGATGGATTCGGCGCTGGAGCGCGAGCCCTGCCGCGCCGAGGGGGCGTAAAACGCCATGTAACCGTCGAGATTTCCGGATTCCCAGGCTTCGCGCCAGGCTTCCACCCGGCCGGACACCAGGCTGGCCACGTCCTCGGCCGACGGTTTGGCCACTCTGTCGGAAGACCCGGCAGCCGCTGTCTTGCCGGCTTCGCCGCCGGAAGCGGGGCCCGTCCCGCGTTCGGGAACGGCCGGCGTCCGCGGTCCGCCGTCGCGGGGGGGGGGAGCAGCGTCAGGTTCGTCCAAAGGCCGGGGTTCGGCCGGTTTGTCCTTCTTGTTTTCAGCCGGCCCGGAGTCGTCCCGTTTAGGCACCACCGGCCCGAACTCGGGCAGACGGGAAACCGGCGGCGCGGAAGCCAGCAGATCCGGGGCGTTTTCTTTGTTTTCGCTTTTCTGTTCCGGAACGGCGGAAACGGCCACAGGAGCGGCAACCGGCGTGGCCGGAACGGCAGGCGGCTGGCCGGCAGCGGCCAGTCCCTGGGACGGCAGCGCGGGCGGCAGATCGAGAGTCGACTGCCGGGAAGGCTCCGGCGTGGAAGACGCTGAAGGTGCGGGAGGCGCTTTCTTGGCCGCTTTGGCTCGCTTTTCGGCCATCAGGCGGGCGGCCTGAGGCGGTTCCGCCATTTTGCCAAACCGGGGGTCTTCCACATGATCGGCAAACGGCCTCTTTTCCGGAGCGGGCGCTTCCGCCGCCGTTTTGGCAACATCGGAAGAATCGGCGGCCGGGGCGGTCTGAACAGGGGGAGCGGCCAGGGAAGCGGCAGGCGCCTTGCCGGAAGCGTCCGCCACCTGAAGGCCGGCGCCGGCATTAGGTTCGGCGGCAGGGGTTTCCGCGCCTCCGGCATTTCCCGCCGGCGGCGGCAGAACCTGTTCTTCGGTGCGCGGCTGGGCCTCAATGGGCGGCAGGGCGGGCTCGGCGGAAGCGAGCAGCGTGCCCGAGGCCATGCCGGGCGCCCATTCCATGCCCACAATCTTGAAATCGCCCTTGCCGTCCGGCACCCAGTACAGTCGGCGTATGCCGCTGGTGCTCAAGTTAGGGGCCTTATAGTCCTGGTAGAACCAGGTCACCCAGTAGCCCGGTCCCTGCAGCACCCGGATGTCGCGGATGGAATTGTTGATCCAGGGCAGTTGTTTGAACAGGCGTTCCTTCTGGGCCTGAAAGCGGGAAAAGGACTCCCCCTGAGCAATGCTGTAGGCCTGTTTGTCGTAAAAGTCGAACAGAGAGGCGGAGCGCTGCCCCCACGCCTTGGCCCAGGCCTGGGATTTTTTTTCCAGCAAATTGGCGGTGGCGGCTTCCCGACTGTTCTTTTCCTGGCTCTGGGAAAACGATTCGGTAAGCGTCACCGGGGTGCCGGGAGCAAGCGCGCCGCCAATGGCGGCAAGATCCTCGTTGTTCATGGCAACGCAGCCCTGGGTCTGCAGGGGCGTCAGAGGCTCGCCCCGGCCGTGGATCCAGATGCCGTAGCCGGTTTTTTTCCGCAGCCTGTCCACCGGATTGGGATAATTGAGGGTATAGGCTTCTGTGCCGTATTTGAGGTACTCAAGACCGGACCCGATGCGCTGCACCACAAAATAGACGCCCTCGGGCGTTTTGAGATCCCCTTCCCGCTCCTTGTCGCCCATGGCCTGTCCGGTGGTGCAGGTGAACAGCCGGGCCAGTTTCAGGGGGCTGCGCCGCTCGAACAGGGAGAGCTGCTGGCGCGATTTGTCCACGGCGATCAGGCGCTCCGGCGTGGCGTGGTGCTCCTCGATGATCGTCTGCCAGGGTTCGCGCCCGCTTTCCCCGGCCCGCGCCGGAGCAACAAGAACCGCAACTACGAGCAACGGCAGCAGGGCGCGAAGCATGGCTTCGGCCATCGGAAGGAGGCCCGGGTGGAAGCGGCCGCCGCGAACAATGGAAAGACAACGGTCTGGCATGGCGTTCGGGGTTTGCACGTGTTTACAGCCGAATACGCGCTGCATGCTGGAGACTTTGATTGAAACGGACGTAACGCTGGAGACTCGCAATATACAATACCGGTGGCCCGCAGCCCCCCGCGCGCCGTTTCATTATGTTCCCCGGCCGGGACGCCGGGCCAGGGAAACCAGCTCCTCGCGAGTATACATGGCGCGCAGACTGTGGCCGGCTTCGGCAAAAGCCTCGGCCCCGCCGGGTTCCTGCCGGTTCAAAATACACATGACGGAGAGGACGCGCAAACCCGCTTCCTCAACCCGTTTACAAGCCTTTAGCACAGAGCCCCCCGTGCTGACAACATCCTCAAGCATGACGACCCCGGCCCCCGCGGGCACGTTTGCCAGCCCTTCCACGGCGCGGCCGGCGCCGTGGCCCTTGGGCTCCTTGCGCACTATCAGGGCGGGCAGATGCAGGCCGTTGTCATAAGCGGCCATGGAAACGGCCGTGACCAGCGGATCGGCCCCCATGGTCATGCCGGCCACTGCCTGGGCGCCGCTGTCCTGCAGCATGCGGAAAAAAATGGAGCCGATCAGCCAGGCGCCCTCGGGGTTCAGGGAGGACTGGCGGCAATCGAAGTAATAATCGCTCTTGCGGCCGGACGAAAGGGTAAAATCGCCTTCCATGTAGGATTTCTCATACAGGAGCGCGGCCAGCCTGGCCTTGAGGGTCTGCACGTCTGCCGTGCGTATGTCTGAGGAAAACATCAGGCGAACACCCGCTTGAAAATAGTGTCTTCGTGCCGGAGATAGCTGCCCGGATCAAAAATGCCGTCCAGGGTTGCCGCGCTCAAATGGCCGGTCATGAACGCGTCGCCGCGCACCAGATCCGGGAAGGATTTGCGGTTTTCCCAACTGTGCATGGCCAGGCGCTGCACTTCCTCGTAGGCTTTCTGGCGCGGAAGATTCGCTTCTTCCACCAGGGCCAGCAGCACCCGCTGGGAGAAAAACAGCCCGTACGAGGCCACCAGGTTGCGCTCCATGTTTTCCGGAATGACGCGCAAACCCGCCAGCAGCGAGGCCAGCCGGTGCAGCACGTAATCCGCGAGAATGGTGGAATCGGGCATGATCACGCGTTCCACCGAGGAATGGCTGATGTCGCGCTCATGCCACAGGGCCATGTTTTCCATGGCCGCCAGGGCATTGCTGCGGATAAGGCGGGAAAGCCCGGTCATGTTTTCCGCGGAAATGGGATTTTTTTTGTGCGGCATGGCGGAAGAACCCTTCTGCCCTTTGGCGAAGCCTTCTTCGACTTCCAGCACCTCGGTGCGCTGCAAATGGCGAAGCTCCACGCAGAGCCGTTCCACGCCGCCGGCCGCCAGGGCCAGGGCGGTGAAATAGTGGGCGTGGCGGTCGCGCTGGATGATCTGGGTGGAGATCGGGTCCGCCTCAAGCCCCAGCAGTTCGCAGGTTATGCGCTCCACTTCCGGAGTCAGCATGGTGTATGTGCCTACAGCCCCGGAAATTTTGCCCACGCGCACGCTTTCCACGGCCTGGGAAAAACGCTCTCGATGGCGGGAAAATTCGGCGTAAAAGCCGGCCATCTTCAGGCCGAAGCTGGTGGGTTCGGCGTGGATGCCGTGCGTTCTGCCCATGCAAAGGCGGCCCTTGTGCCGGTGGGCAAGGTCCTTCAGGGTTTGGAGCACCTCGTCGAAGCCTTGCAGAATCAGCTTTCCGGCCCGCACCAGCAAAAGGGCGTTGGCCGTGTCCACAATGTCGGACGAGGTGCAGCCGAGGTGGATGAACCGGGCCGCCGGCCCGACTTTTTCCTCCACGGCCGTGAGAAAGGCGATGACGTCGTGGCGGGTCTGTTCTTCAATGGCCAGCACCCTGTCCACGTCAAAATCCGCCTTTTCGCGGATAACGGCCATGTCGGCGCTGTTGAGGACGCCCAGGCGCGTCCAGGCTTCGCAAACGGCCAGTTCCACTTCGAGCCAGGCGTCAAAGCGGCGGCGCAGGGTCCAGAGGGCGCCCATTTCCGGGCGGGTATAGCGTTCTATCATGCGGTACCGGGAATACTTTTCAGGTTAACGGATGCCGGAATATATCCGCCGGAAAACGCGGGGGCAAGAAAAAAACGCGGGGGAAAAGCTCATGCTCTCCCCCCGCATCAGTGGCAGTAAGGTTTCTGTTCTCAGACGCGGTTCTGCCGATTGTCGGCAAGCGGAATCAGCGCTTCACGGCAGTGGGCGTGCCAGCGGACGAAACATCATCCCCCGACGGCCACGGAAGGAGGCGCGGCCTTTTTCTCCTCGGCAGTGGAGGAAGCCGGGGCCGGGCTATCGGCCGCGCCGTCGGCGCCGTCCCGATTTTTCTGCGTTCCGTATTCCGTGGCGTACCAGCCGCCGCCTTTCAGAGCAAACGAAGTGTTAGAGATAAGACGCTTCGCCGGCCCTTTACAGATGGGACAGGAGCGTATTTTGTTCCCATCCTCGACGTGTTTGCACCACTCTTCAAAAACCTGATGACATTCCTCGCAGCGGTATTCATAAATAGGCATTGTGTTCTCCTTGAAACCGGCGACTTTCCGGGCGGCGCGTTCCAACTCGTCCGGCCGGCCCCGGGAGCGGACTTCCCCGCGCGGGGCCGGTCCACTATCGCCAAAACATCCTTGCTCTCTGGGGATGAGAGGTAGGATCATATCATTTTTCTGTCAACTAAGAATAAAAAGGTTTATATTTATCGGACAAGCGGGGGCGGGCATCCTAACTCCGCGCCATAACGGATGAATTCCGCCGGAGGACATTCGCCGGATTTACCGTGGGAACGGCAACACGCCCGCATCACTGGGGAAAATAGCGGTAAAAAATCCGCCCCGGCGGCCGATGCGCCTGGGGCGCGGGCCAAACCGGGACAAAGCACGACGAAAAGCAGCGGCGCCATACAGCGACGCTCTAAAAAAATTCGCCGGCAGTTCCCCTATGCATGGGGGAACGCGGGGTAAGGCGGGTGTTACGCCTTGGCAGCCTTGGCTTCGCGGATGCGCTGCTTCAGGCGCTGTTCCCTGCGGTGGCGTTTGCGCTGAAGTTCCTTGTGCCGTTCTCTTTTCTTGTGAGCCATGGTCTTCTCCTTGTGACTGACGATTTTCGCGTCACTCGTGTAGCGCACACAGCGACGTTTGTAAAGAGCCGCTTGCTTCCGGCGAAACATTCTTTGAAAGTACTGGTGCTCCGCCGCGCTATGCGGTACATTTCCCTGTGCGACAATCGGCGCAATGCTCCCGGCGCGGGCGGACTTTCCCGCTCCGGGTTTTGAGCACACTTAACAAGAGCGGATTTCCTATGAGCATTCCTGTAATTGTCATGGGCGCGGCGGGCAGAATGGGGCAAACTCTGGTCCGGCTGGTACGGGCGGACACCGATATGACCCTTGCGGGCGTAGTCGAGCGCGAGGAAAAACTGTCCGAAATCGCCGCCTGCGGTTGCCCGTCGGGAACGGACGTGTCCGTTCTGCTGCGGGATCTGCCCAAAGCGGTCATCGTCGACTTTACCGCTCCGTCCTCTTCCCTGGCCACGGCCCGCGCGGCCGCGCAGGCCGGGGCCGCCCACGTCATGGGCACCACCGGCTTTTCCGAGGCCGAAAAGGCCGAATTGGCCCGCATCGCGCAGGCCACGCCGCTGTTCTGGACCCCGAACATGAGCGTGGGCGTGAACGTGCTGCTGAAGGCGCTGCCGGAACTGACCCGCCTGCTCGGGCCGGACTACGACGTGGAAATGATGGAAATTCACCACAACCGGAAAAAGGACGCGCCCAGCGGCACGGCCCTGCGCCTGGCCGAATGCCTGGTAGAGGCCAAGAACTGGTCTCTGGCCGAAAGCGCCTGCTATCACCGGGAAGGCATCATCGGCGAACGGCCGGCAAAGGAAATCGGCATCCAGACCCTGCGCGGCGGCGACGTGGTGGGCGTGCACACCGTCTACTTCATGGGGCCGGGCGAACGCATTGAAGTGACGCACCAGGCGCACTCGCGGGAAAACTTCGCCAACGGGGCCCTGCGCGCCATCCGCTGGATGCACGGCCGCGCTCCGGGCAAATTGTACAGCATGCAGGACATACTGGGATGAAAATCGCCCTGATCCAGAGCAACCCGGTCACGGGGGACCTGCGGGCCAACGCCCTGGCCCTGGCCGAGGCCACGGCCAAAGCCGCGCAACAGGGCGCGGAGTTGTGCGTGGCCCCGGAACTGGCCCTGTGCGGGCACAATGCCGGGGATCTGCTGCTTCAGTCCGGTTTTGTGGAAGATTGCCGCAACGTTCTGCACGCCACGGCCGAAAGCCTCGGCCGGGAAGGTTCCCTGCCGCCCCTGCTGCTCGGTGCCCCGGTGGCCAACCCGGTCCCCCAGGGCAAAAAGCTGCAGAACTGCGCCGTGCTGCTGCACGCGGGCAAAACGAGCGTCATCGGCCGCAAGGTGCTGCTGCCTTCGTTCGGCACCCATGAGGACGCCCGCTACTTTGAGCCGGGCGTGGCCTGCGGCGTGCTGCACCACAAGGGCTGGCGCCTGGTCGTCACCCTGGGCGAGGACGTCTGGAACGACCGCAGTTTCTGGCAAACCCGTTACCCTTTCGATACTGATCCCGTGGCCGAGTTCATCGCCTCTGGCGGCGCCGACGGCCTGATCAACCTGACCGCCCTGCCCTTTGAGCAGGGCCTGCCCGCCCTGCATCGGAGCATCCTCAGCTGGCTGGCCACGCACTACCGTTTGCCGGTGCTGGCGGCCAACCTGGCCGGCGGCAACGATTCCCTGGTCTATCACGGCGGCAGCCTCGCCTTTGACGGCGGCGGCAGGCTGCTGGCCCGGGCTCCGGCCTTTGAGGAAGCGCTGCTTCTGGTGGATATCGCCAGTAAAAAGGAAGGACGGATCGCGGCCGAACTGTCCACCGAGGAAGAACTCTGGCAGGCCGTGGTGCTCGGCACCCGCGACTTTGCCCGCAAGTGCGGCTTTGACGCCATTGCCCTCGGCCTGTCCGGCGGCGTGGATTCCGCCCTGGTGGCCGCCATTGCCGTGGAAGCCCTCGGCCCGGACAAGGTCACGGGGCTGCTCATGCCCTCGCCCTACTCCAGCGCCGGCAGCATAGACGACAGCCTGGCCCTGGCCGAATCCCTGGGCATACGCACCCACACCCTGCCGGTCACGCCCATGCTGCAATCCTTCGAGCAGGTCTTTTCCGCCGCCTTTGCCGGCGGCCTGGCCGGCATTGCCGAGGAAAACATCCAGGCCCGCATCCGGGGCAGCCTGCTCATGGCCTACGCCAACCGTTTCAACGCCCTGGTGCTGAACACGGGCAACAAGTCCGAAGCGTCCGTGGGCTACTGCACCCTGTACGGCGATACCGTGGGCGGCCTGGGCCCCATCGGCGATCTGTACAAGCGCCAGGTCTACGCCCTGTGCCGCTGGCGCAACGAGCAAAAGCCGGGAACCATACCCGAGGCCATCCTGACCAAGGCCCCTTCGGCCGAGCTCAGGCCGGGACAGAAAGATTCCGACTCCCTGCCGCCCTACGAGGAACTGGACCCCCTGTTGTACGACATCATTGAAAACGGCCACAATGACGCCGAACTGGCGGAAATCGGCCACGCCCCCGAAACCGTGGCCAGAGTGAGAGCCCTGATGCAACGGGCGGAATTCAAACGCCGCCAGGTCCCGCCCGTCCTGCACCTGTCCAAACGCGGCTTTGGCGGCGGCTGGCGTTTTCCCATCGCTGTCAAGGGGCGGTGACAACAAGGCAAGACGCGGCAAAGAAAGGATATGTCCGTGAACGCCTTTGCCGGCTGGTCGTCTTTTCCTGTTTTTTGCTTTTCCTCTGCTCCATTGCCGCCCACAGCGCCCTCGTCTCCCCCGGCGAGAGTTGGGAGCAAGACGCCATCCGGCGGCGACTCGACTCCCTGATGCGGGAAAGCCCGACGCAAGGCAGCGAAAACAAACCGTCCGAGCCGGAACTCGCCCTGTCCCCCGCGCCGGGAGCGACGCTGTTCACCGTGGCCGCCCCCCCTGATGTCCGGGGCGGAAGCGGATCTGTACGAACGTTTCGGCCGGGTTTCGGCCGCCCTGCTCCTGACGCGGTTCACAGGAAATGGGGCGGAAAAAGCGCGGGAGGACTTCCGGCTCTGTCTGCAATCCCTTGAAACAACGCTGGAACCGGCCGGTTCCTAACAATAGTCGAATGACGCCCCGGAGGCGGTCCTTGTTTACACGACCGCCTCTGGGGCGCTGACGTTTTTGCCGCGGATTGCAGCAAGCCGTGCTCCCTTTTCCCGCGTCGGCCCCTACTTGGACGGGGCCGGCGGGGTTACGGCGGCCGCGCCCTGGGGCCGTCGTTTGCCGAGCAGCATTTTGGCGCCCACCATCAACGCTGCCGCGCAGACAAACAAGATAACGCCCAGCACCGGGCGGAAGAACAGCCAAGCCAGGGCAATAACGCACAGCCCGCAGACCAGGCTGAGGACCAGGGCCGCCAGCCCGGCCCCGGCCCCCAGAATACTGCCGAGCAGGGGCAGCAGATCCCCCACCACGGCCAGGGGACGCAGAATCAGGAAAAAGCCCGCGAACAGCGCCACCAAGCCGCCCAGACGCAGCAGCCAGGTAAGAACGTTGTTGTCGCTTTGGGCGGCGCTGAACATGCCGGCCGCGTCATACAAGCCGGGCCGCAGCATCTGGATGCTCCGCTGCCCGCCGCTCACGGAAAAAGGGCCGAAACTGTCGCCCTGCTGCCGGGCCACCACGCTAATATCCTGCTCCGGGGCATAGCTGTAGAGCATGCGCACGTCGCCCACTTCCGGGGCGTCGGGATTCTTGCCGATATAGATGCCGCCCTGGGCGGAGCGCTGGTTGCCGCTCATGGCCGCGTTTTCCGGCACGCGCAAGGTTTCGTTCAGAGGAAGGTCCAGCATGCTCGAAGGCAGACGAAAGGCCCCGAGCCGGGCGTCCTTGGCTTTCAGATCCAGGGCGGTGTAAGGTATGTTTCCCGGATTGGCGTGCCCGCCGGGCTGGGAAAAATTAGCGGAATTATTCAGCTTGCTCGACCATACCTTCTTGTAGCTGTAGGTGGTTTCCTTTACCACCGAACCGCCTGCCTTTTTGCTCTCCTTGGTCTGTTTGTCCTCCTGCCACTGGTACATTTCCACCGTGCGGCGCAGGGCCAGAGCCTTGACCGCCATGTAGGGGAAGTCCGGATCCTTGAGTTGGACGGCGGTTTGCGCAAGGCCGGAAACATGCGCCAACTTGCCCTCGTTGGCCGGCTCCACCCTGTCGGCGGCCACGGAAATCACCAGCCCCGCCCCCTCGGTCAGCCCCCTGGCCGTGGTGATGGCGCGGCCTTCGTCCCACCAAAGCAGAACAATCCCCCCTATCACAAACAAAAGACCTACAACTATACCTTTAAACGCATCGCCCAGACGTGAAAACCAGGATTCCCTCGTAACAACGGTATGGCTGTCCATGGTAACTCCAGCATGCTGTTAGTGGTATGTAGCGTAAATCATCCACCACGTTTTTAAAGCAATACTATTCAGGCTATGGCCCATATAATTTTTTGCCATATCGTTCGTCAACAGTTGTTTACGACAACTATTTTTCCAGTATAATCACATAACGATGATGATTTATCTTGTATTATTGTCGCATTGAATAAAAAAGCAAATAAGAAAAATACATGATTTTGCTTATTATCGCCATATCAGCAGGCAAGTATTGATAAATTTAAAAAATAATCAAATTGTTCTTAGCGAAATAAGTCAGCATGTATACGCGAAAAATATTTTAGCGCGCAGTGAAAAAATCAGGATACAGTCCGTAACGCCCTCTCACCTCCCGCCCTTGTTCACCCACCAATCCGCGTCCGGGCCCTTGAACCACCAGTCGGTGGGATCGGACCCGACGATCTGTTGCGCCAGATCTTTGCCCTGCTCCGTATGGATGCGCTCCATGGCCGCTTCCATCCATTTGGCCGCGTAAGGATTGCCCAGGTTGCGCTCTTCCACCAGATTCAGCAGCAAATCGATCTGATCGGCGTCGCAGGACAGCCTGGCCTCAAGGGTCTGGCCGGCGTCCTGCTCGTCCCAGAGGGGCAGCAGGCCGTCGGTCAGGCCCGTGCCCTTGAGGGCGTGCTCCATGGCCAGGCGTTGCCGGCTGGTGTTGTAGATGCTGTTCACGTAGTTGAAGTCGCCGGTCCTGGCTTCGTGAAAGTCGTGGATCAGGCAGAGCATGGCCGTGTGCTCGGCGTCGGCCCCGGCCATGCGGGCCAGCGAGTAGCCGATGAGCGCGGCCCGGAAGGAATGCTCGGCCACGTTTTCGCGCCCGCTGCCCAGAAACTGGTAGCCGGTGCGCGGCGTTTTGCGCAGCATGCCCGCTTCGAACAAAAAGTCAGCCAGACGGGCCAGCCACGGCCGGCCGGACAGGTTGCGCAGAGGGTCGCAGACCGCTTTTCCGCTTTCCGGTTCAACATTCCCGGTTTCAGTAGATTGCGTCTTTTCTTTCAACGTCTTATCAGCGCTCATAGGTGCATTCTCCGCGCGGGCAGGCCGCTTTTATTGCCGCGTCTGGATAAAGGAAAACATACGCATGTCCCGACCCCGTCGGCACGCAAAATGAAAAGGTGTGAAGGATGGGGGAAAGGGGGAAGGAAACTTTCCTTAAAAGTTTCCTTCCCCCTTTCCCCCGCTCCGCCTTCGCCTACCTTCCCGCCAACCTGCTCAGGCGGCGCATGTTGAGGTGGCAGATGGCGATGGCCAGAGCGTCGGAGGCGTCGGCGGGCCAGGTAGGCTTGACGCCGAGAATCTGGCCGACCATGAAGGCCACCTGCGGTTTTTCGGCCCGGCCCGTGCCCACGAGGGATTTTTTCACCAGAGCGGGCGGGTAGTCGGCCACGGGCACGCCGTGGGCGGCGCAGGCGGCAATGGCCACGCCCCTGGCCTGGCCGAGCTTGAGGGCGCTGAGTATGTTCTTGTGGGTAAAGACGTCTTCCACGGCCGCTTCGCCGGGCCGGTGCTCGGCCACGAGGGAGGACAGGCCCGCGAACAGCGCGGCCAGGCGTTCGGAAAAGGCCTCGCCTTTGGGACGAAGGGTGCCGCAGTCCACCAGACTGAGCACGCCGGAGACCTCGCGCACCACGCCCCAGCCCAGACACTGTGAACCGGGGTCGATGCCGATGACGGTCAGTCCCTGGGCGGCCACGGCGGCTATTCCATTTCCGCCAGCAGTTCTTCCGGCAGATCGAAATTGGAATGCACCTGCTGCACGTCTTCGTTGTCTTCCAGGGCGTCCACCAGGCGCAGAAGCTTGCGGCCGGCGTCGGCGTCCACGGTGATGGAGTTCTGGGGCAGCATGGACAGTTCCGCGCTTTCCGGGGTCAGGCCGGCGTCTTCAAAGGCCTGGCGCAGGGCGTCGAAATCGCCGGGCTGGCAGTGGACTTCAAAAAAGTCGCCTTCGTCCACAATGTCTTCGGCCCCGGCTTCAAGGCCCACTTCCATCAGGGCGTCTTCGGCGTGGTTTGCTTTGTCAAAGGTGATCACGCCCTTTTTGTCGAACATCCAGTTTACCGAGCCCACTTCGCCCATGGCGCCGCCGTGCTTGGAAAAGATGTGGCGCACTTCGGCCACGGTGCGGTTACGATTGTCGGTGGCGGCTTCCACCAGGACGGCGATGCCGCCGGGGCCGTAACCTTCGTAGGTGACTTCCGCGAAATCGCCGCCGGCTTCCTCGCCGGTGCCCTTGCGGATGGCGGAATCGATGCGATCCTTGGGCAGGCTGACGGATTTGGCGAACACTATGGCCGCGCGCAGGCGGGCGTTATAGTCCGGGTTGCCGCCGGCCCTGGCGGCGATGATTATTTCCTTGGCGGCGCGGGTGAAGTCCTTGCTGCGCTTGGCGTCCTGCCGTCCTTTTCTGTGCTGGATGTTTTTCCATTTGCTGTGACCTGCCATGTGAACCTCCACAATATCTCTTGAGCCGGAAAGGCTTCCGGCAACTCTCGTTTTCATGCGGGACAGCGGCATCGGGCCGAAGGCCCCGAAACCGCGCGGGCCGTGCTCCGTATCAGGCTGTGGCCTGAATTGGAGGGCTGTTAACGCCACGTCAACAGCCCCTAGGACGGGTCTCCGGGGTCGGGAGGGGGAACTCCCTTGAAGCCGAGGGCGATATAGAAGGTTTCCATGCTTTCGGAACGGGAACTGGCGGGTTTGAAGGACTTGACCTGGGAAAAATGCCGGCGCAGGGTTTCAGCATACGCTTTGGTGTCCGGCCCCATGAAAACCTTGACCACAAAGCTGCCTCCCTTTATCAGACAGACAAGGGCAAGGGCAAGGGCCTCGTCGCACAGGGCGGCGGAGCGGGCCTGGTCGGTGCCCCGGTGGCCGGTTGTGCTGGGGGCCATGTCGGACATGACCACGTGGAACGGGCCCGTTTCCCGCAGCAGGCTTTCGAATGCCGGCGAGCGGTTAAAGACGTCCTCGCGGCAAAAGCGCACGTTGGCCGGAAATCCGGTGGCCGTATCCTGGATGTCGGCGCCGAGCACAAGGCCTTCGTTTCCGACTTTTTCGGCCGCGCCAAGGGACCAGGAACCGGGAGCGGCGCCGAGATCGAGCACGCGCATGCCCTTGCGAAAAATTCGGAAGCGCTTGTCTATTTCCTTGAGCTTGTAGACCGAGCGGGCAGGATACTTTTCCTGCTTGGCCTTCAGAAAATAATGATCTCTGTACGTTTTCATAGTACCTTTGGACGGCCGGCCCAAAACACGCCGAACCCGCAAGATAAGGAACATACCGAAATTTTCGCTGTTCGCCAAGCAAACAACAAGCGTCCCGCTCAACGACCGCAGGCGGCGACTGCCAACGCAACCCGAGAGCCTTGCCAAAGCGTCATCTTTAATATTCCTCCCCCCCCCGTCCGCCCAAACAAAAAGGTTTGAAGGATAGGGATGGGGGTCCGGGGGAAGGGGAAGGAAGCGTGGGGGTGCTCCCCCCTTCCTTAAAAGTTTCCTTCCTCTTCCCCCGGCCGCCGGAGGTACCCCGCAGGAGTCCCATGAACGTTCCGGTCCATGTTGTGCTGCCTGACAGCGGCGCGGAGTTGCTGCGGCAGGAGCTTGCCCTGGGGTTTGCCCAGGCCGGCTGCCGGGTGTCGCGCGTGGCTCCGGGGGCGCTGCACGACGGGCAGAGCCCGCAGTCGCTGGCGCGTCTGGCCGACTCCGGCCCGTTTCTGCTGTTCAGCGTGAACTTTCAGGGACTCAACCCGCTGCGGCAAACCCTGGAACTGCTGGAACGATGCAACGGCCGGGCGGCGGTATGGTGCGTGGACAACCCCTGGAACCTGCTGGCCGGGGCGCGCGATCCGCGCTGGAAAGGTCTGCCGCTGTTTGTGACGGACGAAAGCTTTGTCCAACCGCTCAAGGCGCACGGCGCGGCTTTTGTCCGCCATCTGCCCCTGGCGGCCAGCTTTGAAATTTTCGAGCCCAACACGGCCCGCGAGAAGGCTTTTCCGGTGCCGGAGGATCTTGCGCCTTTCGTGTTTGTGGGCCGGTCTGCCTTTCCGGGCAAGGAAACTTTTTTCGCCGGACAGGAAACGCCGGAAGATTTGCGTCAATGGGCGGAAAGCATGCTGCCGCAAGGACAACGCCCGGATCTGATCTGGTGGGAGCGGGAACTAGGCCGCGCGCCGGGCTCGTTCTGGCCCGGCAAGGCGGCCCGTAGCCCAGCGCTGGGGGCGGAAAACGCCAATCTGGCCTGGCGCCGGCTGTGCCTCAAGGCCTCGGTCCGGGCGGGCCTGGACAAGCGGGGTCGCGAAGGGTATCCGGGTCTGGACGTCTTTGGCGACGAAGGCTGGCGGGAGGATTTGCCCGAGGGCGCGCGTCTGCGCCCGCCCGTGGATTATTACGCCCGCCTGCCCGGCATTTACGCGCGCGCGGAATACAGCCTCTGTCTGACCAGCCTGCAATTGCCGGCCGGGCTGAACCAGCGCCACTTCGACGTCTGGGCCGCCGGAGGGGTGTGCTTAAGCGACGCCACCCCGGGCCTGTGGCTTTTTCCCGAGGAATTGACGCGTCCGATTTGCTTTCACAAGCCGGACGACATCGGGCCGCTGGCCGAACGGCTTGAGGCGTCGGGAAAAAGAGCGGCCCTGGTCGCCGACTGGCGGGGGTATCTGCGCGAGCGACACACATACGGCCACCGGGCGCTGTCTGTGCTGGACGCTCTTGCCTCCCCCTCTTAACAGAACGAGATTCAGGTGTTATTCTGAAAAACTGACACGGCTGCGGGCGGAACAAAAACGCGCTTCGGCCATCCTTAATTATCGATTATCGAGCCCGCACTGGCGGGCACGGTGACTTACTGCCATGAAAACCCCCATGCGATACCGTTTTTTATTGATTTGCCTGATCATTCTGTGTTCCGGCCCGTTGAGCGCGGCCGGGGAGGAAACCTCCCTCGCGGCGGAACAGACGGCGGCAAAGGAACCGCCCGCCGCGCCGGAAAAGGCCCCCGCGCCTGAAAAAGTCGCCGCCACGGATAACAATACGGAAGAAGAGACCGGGCCCGCGCCCACCCTTACCCCGTGGCCCATTGCCATTCCCAAGAAAAGCGTTGAAATACGCGGCCGCTACGCTCTGGGGCTTGTTTTCGGGGCGCCGTCCGATCTGCTTGACGATCACATCAGGGCCGTGGTGCTGGCCGCCTACGACGCCTGGAAAAAGCCCATTATCCAGGTGGCCTGGTACGCCACGGGCAAAAAGGCCGGCCAGGGCGTGCTGGCCGTGGGCGAATGCCGGGACGGCGAGGTGCGTATCGCCCGCCCGAAGACGCCCGAAGAAGCTGTTCTGATGGAACAGAGCCTGAGCTTTCCCACCTCGCCCACGACCCTCTGTCGGGCCTATCTTGAAAACGAGATTACGGCTGACGACGACTTTCGGGGAAAGACGGTGGTCTTTGAAGCCCCGATCGCGGATATCGCCCGGGGCGCGTTCAGCCGCCCCTATGCCTTTTTCCCCAGCGCGGAAAGCTCCGTTACCGGGCTCACCTGTTACTTTTCCAACAAAGACCCCAACCTGCGCAAAATCCGCAAGGGGCTGACGGTCAAGGTGCGCGGCACGGTCAAGGGATTTTTGATGCAGGACGTGGTGCTGGAGGATTGCGACATCCTGGCCATACGCGAATAAGGCCGCGCTCCGGCGAAGCGTCAACGATATTCCGGCCGGTCGGCACGAATGGTTTGACAGGCCACGGCATGAAAGCTAAAGTGTTGCGCCCGTCGGCCAGCCCCTTTTCGCGCCCGGCCATGCCGGACCTCTTTATCTGAAGCGCGAACACCGGCGTTTACGATCGCGTTCCTCCCTTGAGGGAATGCCGGGCACGCGCCCTTGCCGACGCAAGAGGCTACCCGCGAGAGTGGCGGAACTGGTAGACGCACTGGACTTAGAATCCAGCGCCAAACGGCTTGGGGGTTCAAGTCCCCCCTCTCGCACCAGCAGTTATTTAAGGCGGTTAGGAAATCACTGGCCGCCTTTTTTGTCGGATTTTACTGTACCTGTACTGTACCTAAACTGTACCTGCCCATCTGGGTCGATTCCCGGCATCAGGGCGGCGGCGGCGCGTTGTTGCGCCCCAGATATTGCATGGGCATAAAAATTGCCCGTGGTGGCGGCGGAGCTATGGCCGGCCTGGGCGGCAACGGCGGCTATATCGCCGGTTCTTGACAGGGCTTCTGACACGGCGACATGGCGGATATCGTACATGCGGAAATGAGGCAGGCCGGCGCGCTTCAGTGTCAAGTCCCATGCGGTGCGGTAGCTGAAGACACGCTTGCCGTCGCGGTGGCATACGAAATTTATTCCGGCCGCCTTATCAGTCTCGAAACGATCCCTCCATCGGCGGCGGAACAACCGCCGAAGCGGCCCTGGAAACCGGCCGGAAGTGCATAGGCATGGAACTGTCCAAAGAATACGCCCGCCTGACCGTGGAGCGGGTGCAAAAGTTCAAACGGGCGTCGTAGCGCGGGCATTACTCAGCGCCTCGTCACGGACCGAAATAAGGATAACAAAGTCACACAGACCGGGTTTTATCCCGGTCTGTGTGACTTTGTTACGTGAAATGAAACGCGCGGCGATGTAAATTATCCCAAGTTTCGCGCGGAGGATCACTCTCCTTCCCCCGGCCGCCGGAGGCATTTCTTCTAATACCTATAATGATCCGGCTTGAAGGGGCCGTCCGCGGACACGCCGATATAGTCGGCCTGTTCCTGAGTGAGCTTGGTGAGCTTGGCGCCGAGGCGGCCGAGGTGCAGGCGGGCCACTTCCTCGTCCAGGCGTTTGGGCAGGGTGTAGACCTGGGGTTTGAGGTCCTTGTTGGTGGCCAGTTCGAGTTGGGCCAGCACCTGGTTGGTGAAGCTGTTGGACATGACGAAGCTGGGGTGGCCGGTGGCGCAGCCCAGGTTCATGAGACGGCCTTCGGCCAGCAGGATGATGGAGCGGCCCGAGGGCAGAAGCCATTTGTCCACCTGGGGCTTGATGTTGATGCGCTCGCAGCCCTTGGCGGTTTCCAGCCAGAGCACGTCGATTTCGTTGTCAAAGTGGCCGATGTTGCAGACAATGGCTTCGTCCTTCATGCCGAGCATGTGCTGGCCGGTAATGACCTTGTAGTTGCCGGTGGCCGTGACGTAGATGTCGGCGATGGGCAGGGCGTCTTCGACGGTGGTCACCTCAAAGCCTTCCATGGCGGCTTGCAGGGCGCAGATGGGGTCGATTTCCGTGATCAGCACGCGAGCGCCGAAACCGCGCATGCTCTGGGCGCAGCCTTTGCCCACGTCGCCGTAGCCGCAGACCAGCACCACCTTGCCGGCCACCATCACGTCCGTGGCCCGTTTGAGGCCGTCGGCCAGGGATTCGCGGCAGCCGTACAGGTTGTCGAACTTGGACTTGGTCACGGCGTCGTTGACGTTGATAGCCGGGAAGAGCAGGGTTCCGGCCTTCTGCATCTGGTACAGGCGGTGTACGCCGGTGGTGGTTTCCTCGGACACGCCTTTCATTTTGGCGGCCACCTTGGTCCAGTGGCCGGGGGAGGCGGCGTGGCGGGCGGCCAGGCGGCTCATGATGATGGCCAGTTCCTTGTTGGCCACGGTCTGTTTGAGGAGGGACGGGTCTTTTTCCACGTCCACGCCTTTGTGGATGAGCAGGGTGGCGTCGCCGCCGTCGTCCACGATCAGGTCCGGGCCGGAGCCGTCGGGCCAGGTCAGGGCCATTTCCGTGCACCACCAGTAATCCTCAAGGGTTTCGCCCTTCCAGGCGAACACGGCGGCCATGCCGGTTTCGGCAATGGCGGCGGCGGCGTGATCCTGGGTGGAGAAAATGTTGCAGGAAGCCCAGCGGATGTCCGCGCCCAGGGCGTGCAGGGTTTTGATCAGCATGGCCGTCTGGATGGTCATGTGCAGCGAGCCGCTGATCTTCAGGCCTTTGAAAGGCTTCTGGGCGCCGTACTTGGCGATCAGCTCCATCAGGCCGGGCATTTCCCGCTCCGAAAGCTGCATTTCCTTGCGGCCGAAATCGGCCAGGGAAATGTCGGCGACTTTGTAGGGCAGGCTGAGGTCAAGGGGCTGTACGTCCATGGTGGTCATAGTGTTCTCCGGTTGTGTGAATAAGGATTGCAACACTGTTCAAGGCAGCGTTGGAAATTCGTGTGGTTATTCTTCCTTGGAATTTTCCGCGACAAGGATGTGCAGTTCAAGGCCGCGCTCTATGGGGGCCAGTTCGCTTTGCCGCACCACAAAGCCGGCGCGGGAAAGGTGGGCGCGCAGAGTTTCCAGTTCAAAACCCAGCCAGTGGTCGCCGTATTCCAGGCGCATGCGTTCGTCTTCATGGCGGTTGAAGTCGCTGAGCACCAGGATGCCGCCGGGGGTCAGGACGCGGCGTATTTCGCGCAGGATTTCGCCGGGCGCGGGCACATGGTGCAGAACCATGTTGAGCGAGGCGAAGTCGGTTTCGCCGTCGCGCAGCGGCAGGTGGGCCAGATCGCCTATGCGCAGGGAAACGCGGTCGCCTTCGGCGGCAAAGCGGCGGCGGGCCAGTTCCAGCATGCGGGCCGAGCCGTCCACGCCGATAACGCTGCGGGCCTTGCCGAGCATGGCCTGCAACACGTTGCCGGTGCCGCAGCCCAAATCCGAGGCCACGGCGCAGGCGGGCATGTGCCGGGCCACGGCGCCGGGCAGGTCAAAGCCGCCCAGCACGTCGCGCGAGAGATTGTCCCAGTCTTCGGCAATGGCGTTGAAAAACTGCCGGGTCTTATGCACGCGCTCTTCAATCATGCCCACGGCCATGTCCAGATCGGCCTTCAGGGCGGGGGAGCCTTCGACAAAGGGCAGGATGGCGTCGATAAAGGCGCGGTGTTTGCCCTCGTGCGGCACGCTGTAAAAAACCCAGAGCCCTTCCCGGCGCCAACTGAGCAGGCCGGCCGCGGACAAAATTTTCAGGTGGCGCGAAATGCGCGACTGTCCCATTTCCAGGATAAGCACCAGTTCGTTGACATTGAGTTCGTGGCGGTAAAGCACATTCAGCAGGCGCAGACGGGTTTCGTCGGCCAGGGCTTTGAAGTAGTGCAGGGCGTCGGGCATGGGCGGTCCGGAGCAGAGGGAAAAGGGTGCGGAATATGGCTTGGCATTTTGTATCAATAATTCTTTATATACTATATCTTGTTTTATAAATATGTCAACGCGTCTTTTTCTTCCTTCGCACGCATTGTCATGACGGCGGAGTGCTGATACACCAAGCTGGTCAACAGGGGGAGCCCGCCTGTCGCGCACGCGGCGCGGGGTCCGGGCTGTTTCGGCGCTTTTAGAACAAGGCATGCGACGATGTCGTGGGAACTTCTGCTTACTAAAATTCTGGGTGCGACTTTTGTCGTGGCGGTTTTTGCCGGCGCGGCTTTTTTGCTACGCTTTTTGTATGGCCCCAAAGGAAAATTTCGCGAGCCGGAATGGGACGCCTGGAACGAAGCCGCCGAAGCAACGCCCTGGGGCAAGCCAGCGCAATCGGAGGGCAAGCAGGCGCACGCGGATGAAGCGGCCCTGCGCGAGGCGTTTCTGGGCTACGCAGAAAGCTTTTCTTCCGGCGAGTCCCGCGATGACATGCCCTTGCGCCTGAAAGTGGAGCATACCTTCCGGGTGCTCCGCCACGCCGAGGAAATAGCCGCCCGGGAGCCGGATTTCGCCGACGCCGGCGCCGCCCGCGCCCTGCGCCTGGCCGCCCTGTTCCACGACGTGGGCCGGTTCGAGCAGTTGCAGCGCTATCACACCTTTGCCGACGACCTTTCCTGCAACCACGCGCTGCTCGGCGTTCGGGTGCTGCGCGAGCAAAATTTTCTGCGCGGGGAAGACCGCAAAACGCGGGCGATCGTGATCGCGGCCATGGCCGCCCATAACCGCGTAACCGTGTCCAATACCCTGCCCGCGCCTTTGCGGCAGGTGCTGCGGGGCCTGCGGGACGCGGACAAGCTGGATATTCTGCGCATCATGGCGGAACACCTGGGGCCGGGCGCGCGGGGGGACAGCACGGTGCTTCTGCATCTGCGGGACGAGCCCTCGTCTTACTCCCCGGCAGTGTTGAGGGCTTTTGAGGAAGGCCGGACGGCCCTGTACCGCGATATGCGCTATACCAACGACTTCCGGATTCTGCTCTGCACCTGGCTGCATGACCTGCATTTTTCCGCCGCCCGGCGCATTCTCAAGCGTGAGGGCTGGCTGGACAGCGTTGTTGACGGGCTGCAAGCCCTGCCGGATCTGCGGGAGCGGCTGCACGCCTTTGTGCATGACTTTCTGGCGGCCGCGGAGGCCCCCGGGTCCGGCACCCGGCAGTAACCGCCATGACGGACGCCTACCGGCACATCGCCCCCGTCTACGACGCCGCTACCGCATCTTTTCTGCGCGGCCCCCGGCAGGCGCTTGCGGAAACCTGCGCCGGCCTGGGCGCGCGGCGCGTGCTTGACGTGGGCTGCGGCACCGGCACTCTCGCGGCCATGCTGCGGGCACAGACAGATTTAGCGGTCGGCCTGGACCGCTCCGACGCCATGTTGGCGGCGGGCGCGCGCGGCCGCCGGGAACGGGCGGCAGCTGACGACGGCGAGCGATATCCGAGCGGCGCTGCCCAAAAATCGCGCCGGCCCCTGTTCGTCCTGGGCGATGCGGCCAACCCGCCCTTTGCGCCCGGCAGTTTCGACGCCCTGCTGTACGCCCTGATCCTGCACGAAACCACGGCCGACGCCGACGCGCTGCTGAACGCCGGCTTTGCCCTGGCCCCGCTGGCCGTGATACTTGAGTGGCGCATGCCGGAACGGAATCTCGACGCGCTCTGCACCGCCTGGGTGCATATCATCGAGCGCCTGGCCGGCCGGGAGCACTACCGCCAGTTCAGGGCCTTCATGCGGGCGGGCGGCGTGCGCGGTCTGGCCCGCCGCGCCGGGGCGAGCATTCTCAGCGAGTGCGCGCTTGCCGGCAACAGCCTCGTGCTGGCCGTGCTGCGCCGCGATTAGAGCATTTCACGAATGAAATGAGTGAATTGCTCTGCAAGGATTTGTCCTCAAATCCTTGCCGCGAAAGAGGCGTAGGCGGGCCTTGCCCGCCGTTAAGCGACTCTTTCAAGCGTTAATTGCTCTAGAGCGGATTACTTTTGAAGTTGCCCAAGAGAATAATTGCCTCCGGCGGCCAAAGGGGGTCGGGGACACAGGCTCTGTGTGAACCCCTTTGGAAACCCCATTTTGTGGGTCAGCCTGCAATGGACAGTCTCAACGTTACAATGCTTCAGGCGTGTTGACACTACGAACAAGGCGCAAGGTTTTGCAGCGCTTCGGGCAAAGCTTCGCGCGTTGATTTTTTTCAATTTTCACACATAACCGATTCATACCAGGGGGAAACAATGAAACCACACGCACTGATCAGAGTGATCGCGCTCTCGGCCCTGCTTGTGGCGGCCGCGCCCGTTTTGGGCAACGCGGCCGCAAGCAAAAGCGGGGACGGCAAGGCGGCTCCGGCTCAATCCGCCCCGGCCCAGGCCGCTCCGGCGGCCGAGCCCGCACAGGCGGACGGCAAGGGGCAACCCCAGGCCCAGGAAGAGGAAAACATCTTTACCGGCCTCAAACCCATTATGGGACCCGCGACCGTAAAGCTGGGAGCGCAAGGCCAGGCCAAGATTCCCGAGGGCCTGGTGTTCTTCAACGCCAAAGATGCCCAGGCTCTGCTCGAGCGCCTGGAAAACCTTACCAGCGGCGATGAACTCGGCCTGGTAGGAACCCCGGATCTGAAGTGGCTGGCCGTGTTCGCCTTTGACAGCTCCGGCTACGTGGAAGACACGGGCGACGCCGCCGACATCGACGCCAAGGCCCTGCTGCAATCCATCAAGGAGAACGTCGCGGAAGCCAACAAGGAAAAAGCCGCTCGCGGCTGGGCTCCCAGCGAAGTGGTGGGCTGGGCCATTCCGCCCCACTACAACAAGGAAACCAAGAACCTTGAATGGTCCGTGCGCTTCAAGTCCTCGGGGCATGAGTACGACAACTACAACGTGCGCATTCTCGGCCGCGAAGGGGTTATGCGCGTGATTTTCGTCGGCGATCAGGACGGCTACGCGCAGTCGTTGCAGGCGGCGCGCGGCGTCATGGCCGATTATTCCTTTATTTCGGGCAAAACCCACGCCGAATGGCGCCAGGGCGATAAAGTGGCCGGCTACGGCCTGGCAGCCCTTATCGCCGGCGGCGCCGCGGCCGCGGCCGCCAAGAGCGGCCTGCTGGGCAAGTTCATCAAGCCCATCGGCATTGCCATTCTGGCCGGTTTGGCCGCCATCGGCAAACTGTTCAGCCGCAAAAAGAAGAGCCCCAGCAAGTTTGAGGCCCCGGATCAGAACGACCCGTCCGGGCCGTCCGATCCGACGGAAAAATAGGCAGCGTCGTCACGAGGGTCTTTTTGCCCTCTGCCGGCGTCAGGAAAGCTTTTTATTCCGGTCAAGTATGTTTGGATACGCTCCCTTCATAAAAAGCTTTCCTTCCTGGGCAGAGGACAAAAATCCTCCTCGTGACGCCGCTGCCCAGCGCGCCGAAACCGGTTCTTACGAACAACAGAGAGGAAAAAGGGCCGTCGCGGGTCTTTCGAAACTCCGGGCTCTTTTTCCTCTTCCCAATGTCCCGCCAGGGAGGCTACATCCGGTGACGGATTTTGAACTCACCTACGTGGTGATGATCTTTTTGTACGTAATGGAGTGCTGCGCCCTGATTCCGGAATGCGGCACGCTCTTTACCCGCGTCTTTTCACGCTGGCGCATCAACAGGCTGCCGGGCTGCGCCTTTGCGGGAGGAAAACGCCTGGTCCTGCTGCCGCCGCTGCCCTTTGCCGGCGAATGGCACGTGGCGGCTCTGCCGGACGCTACCGTTACGGACATCGGTATTGTTACGGTCAACTCCCTGCGAGAGTATCCGCAAGGGCTGTCCAACCCCGGCCTGCTGAAGTTCGGCGATCCGGCCGCCGAGCCTTATCTGCAAGCCTTTGCCGCCGCCGGTTACGCCATTCCCGGCAAACGGACGGTGCTGCCCTTTGACAAAAATCCCGGCAAAAAGGATAAAACGGATTCCGCGCCGGCTCCAGCCCCAGAGCTTGCCCACTGGGTGGATTCCGGCCCGGCGCGCGAACGATTCGGGCGGCTCCGCTCCGGCCTTGGGCTTCTGAAAATTCTCTGCACCATGCAATTTCTCTGGGCTTTTGCCGGCGCGCCCCTGCTGCTGCGCTATTTTTCCCTGGAAGGCATGGTGCTGCCCTATCTGTTCGTGCTGTATTGGCTGGGCGGGACCATTGCCGCCAGTTTTGCCTACGTTCACAGGCGGGTGTACGGGCAGCGCTGGAAAACCCTTGGCAAGGCCCTGTGGTTGTTCGTCTATCCCCTGGCCGCCATGCGGGCGGTCCAGATAGTCTGCAACAACGCTCTGCCGCCCTGCCACGAAAGTGCCGTGGCCGAAGCCCTGATGAACCGCCGCGCCGCCAGCGCGGAAAAAAACGTTGAATCAAACAACCAAGGTGAACAGCCTGATCTCTCTGACGCGGCAACTCACTATCTGGCGGACATTACCGCGAAACTGCGGCACAGGCTGTTTTTCCAATCCCTGACCGCCGAGGCCTCCCTGGCCCTGGCCAAAGCCAACGAGCGTCTGCTCCAGGCCATATACGCCAACTGGAAAGCGTCGCCTCCCTCTCCTCTCCACGATCCGGCCAACCTGGAAAAAGAAGCGACCCGCTATTGCCCCGTCTGCGGCATAGGCATGGCCGCCGTCATAGATCGCTGCCCCCACTGCCTTGAAGTTAAGACAAGGGAACGCTGATTTTTTCCGTCTGGCGTCGTTGCCGCGTCTTTTTTGAAGGGGGGCGGGACGGAAGAGTCCAGCCCCTCTTCAAAAAAGACTTATACCCAGCGTATTCAACTCTTGAAATAGTCTATATAACTTTCCATGCTTTGCTCATGAGTATCGCAAGCCCAGAGATTCGTAAAATAGCGGTAGAGGCCCACCTGTCCGGCAAGGCAACCCAGCAGCAACTTGCTGATATTTTGGGATTTTATGGGGCAGCTGTTGTTCGGTGGGTTCGAGAATACAGAAAAGACGGAAAGCGAACCTATGCGGCCTTGGAAAAAGGCATCGCCAGCGCGCTTGATATGGTCTGCGCAAGCGATGCCCAAAAGTGGTTTAAAAATTGCGGGTATGAACTATTTCAAGCGTGAAACGCTCTAGCTGTGGCCCAGCAACGCCTTGCCGATGCTGAAGGCCGGGGCCACGCGCTGTCCGACGCTGTAATAGCACCGGCTGCCGCTGTCGAAAATCAGGGGGGATACCTTGTGGATATCCGGGCACGCGCCCGAGGAATCGAGACAGTCCTCATCGGCCTTCACGTCGAGGATGGCGCCGATCATCATGGTATGCACCCCCAGGGGCACGGTCTGGGTAAGCGAGCACTCGAGAATGACCGGGCATTCGGCGATATAGGGCGCGTCAACGTGTTCCGCCTTGACCGGGGTGAACCCGGCCACGGGGAACTTGTCGTAGCGCCGGCCCGAGGCGATGCCCACGTAGTCGGCGGACGGGGCCATGCTTGCCGTGGCGATGCAGACGGTAAAGGCCTTGCGGGCGATCAGGGCGTCGTGGGTCCAGCGTTCGGGACGCACGGACACAGTCAGGCTTACGGGATCCGAACTGCATATGCCGCCCCAGGCGGCGGCCATCACGTTGGGTTTTCCGTTGGCGTCGTAAGTTGCCACCAGAAAAACCGGTTGCGGGTAAAGCAGGGGAAGCGCTCCAAGGGAGCGTTTGGTTTGCGTGGCTGACATGGGATGCTCCTTGGTGTCAGGGATTGGCGTCGCCGCCCTTCGCTTCCCGGAGCGAAGGGGCCGCCGCCTGACGTCGAAGAGGTGAACTTTCCGATCTCGCGCGGCACTGGCGACAGAAATATCAGCAGCCGATCATACACAGCCTCGGGGAGGCGTCAAGAGCCTGGAACCTTCGGGCAAAAAGAGCAAAGGGGCCTTGCGGCCCCGTGCTTGCCAATCTCGCGTCGCCGCGCCTACCGGTTGTCGCTGATGCACTTGCGCAAGGAGGAAACGCCGGAAGAGTGCACCATGCGCAGGGGTATCTTGTTGCTTTTGGCGTGCTTGACGACCTCTGTGCGGGCCGCGTGAGACACTTTGCCCGTGAACAGTATCATCATGTCCAACTCGCCGAGTTGGCTCTTGATGCTGCGCTCCTGGCCGGTAAAGACCTTGAGTTCCACGCCCAGGCCCTTGGCCGTGTCTATGTATTCCTGTCGCAGGCGGTCCATACCGCCGACCAGTGCTGCGCACATGGCTGCCTCCGTGGTTATGGGTGAAGATAATTGCTCGCAAGGCCTTTGTATATGAAAATGAAATTCAATGTCAATATAAAAGTAAAAAAATATCTTCCCTACGCCACAGGCGCCGGTCCCGGCGGCGGGCAAGCCGATTTTATGCTTGGGCGAGCATGGAAAGCTGAGTAAAGCTGTCCTGAATGGGATTTCTGTCGCCGACGTCCTGGCGGAGAAAGGCGTTGATCAGGGGAAGGGAGGAAATGGCCTTGTCAATTTCGGGGTTGGAGCCGTGGGCATACGCGCCGATGTTGATCATGTCTTCAACGCGTTTGAAGGCGGCCAGGCGCGAGATGACAACTCGGCCGGCCTCCATGGTTTCCGGCGCGCAGATGTCGGCGCGCAAACGGCTGATGGAGCGCAACACGTCGATGGCCGGAAAGTGGCCCTGGTCGGCCAGTTCGCGCGTGAGAACGATGTGCCCGTCAAGGATGGAGCGCACGGCGTCGGCAATGGGCTCGTTAAAGTCGTCGCCGTCAACAAGCACGGTGTAGATGCCGGTGATGGAGCCGCGTTCGCTCCTGCCGGCGCGTTCCAGCAGCTTGGGCAACTGGGCGAAGACCGAGGGCGTGTAGCCCTTGGTGGTGGGCGGCTCGCCCACGGCCAGACCTATCTCGCGCGCGGCCATGGCAAAACGGGTGACGGAATCCATCATGAAGAGCACATCCTTGCCCTGATCGCGGTAATATTCGGCCACGGCCGTGGCCGCGTAAGCGGCCCGTATGCGGACGAGAGCGGACTGGTCCGAAGTGGCGATGACCAGTACGGACCGGGCCATGCCTTCGGGGCCGAGGTCCTTTTCCATGAACTCCAGCACTTCGCGGCCGCGTTCGCCCACCAGGGCGATGACGTTGACGTCGGCCTTGGTGTAGCGGGCCATCATGCCCATAAGGGTGGACTTGCCCACGCCGGAGCCGGCCATGATGCCCACGCGCTGCCCTTTACCCAGGGTGAGCAGGGAGTTGATGGCGCGCACGCCCACGTCAAGGGGTTCGCTGATGCGCGGCCGGGACAGGGCCGGCGGAGGGTCGGCGTACAAGGGCACGGCGTCAGGCAGGCTCAGGTGGACGCTTTTATCCAGAGGGGCGCCAAAGGCGTCAAAGGCATGGCCCAGCATGTCCGGCCCCACGGGAAAAAGCGGCGGCAGGCTGGAGTTGCGCACCAGGCTGCCCGGCTGCACGCCGCGTAGCTCGCCAAAGGGCATGAAGAGCAGATTGCCGTCACGAAACCCCACCACTTCCACGGGCACGGCCTCGTTGTTCCGCTCCGCCTGGGACGCGCCGGCGGCGGCTTCCGGCAGGATATGGCACAAGGAGCCCAGGGGAGCCCGGATGCCGCTGCCCTCGGCCACCAGACCGACGATTTTGCTGACCTTGCCGTAAGCGGTGATTGGGCGCAGGGAAGAGAGCAGGCGGATGGCGCCTTTGGGATCAGGACTCATGGCCGGTGTCCGGTGAACCGGAATCGTTCGCGGGGGCCGCGGGGACGAAATCGGAAAGGGTAAGGCGGCTCAGGACTTCTTCCACGGCGGCGCGTCTGCTTTCCAGGCGGCCTTCGGCCAGGGAGGATTCGCTTTCCACCACCATGCCGCCGGCGGAGACGCCGGCGTCGGCGCGGACCCGCCAGCTTTTGACGTCGGGATAGCGCTCCTGGGTCATGCCGAGAATGTCGGTCAGCATGGGCTCGTCTTCGGGATTGACGCGGATGACGATTTCGCGGCGCTTTTCCAGCACGCCCACGGCTTCGTCCAGCAGGGATTCCAGGATGGCCCGGCGTTCGGCCGCAAGCTGGATGCCGGTGATTTTTTCCACCGCCAACTGGCAGACGCCCACCAGATCCTCGCGCCACTGGTCAAAAATGTGCGAGCACTGCCCTTCAATGGCGCCAAGCACCGAGGATACGGACTCGGTCATGCCGATCCGGAAATTTTCCAGTTCCGTCCGGGCCTCGGCCATGCCCGCGTCAAAGCCCTCGCGTCTGGCATTCTCGTGCAGGCGCTCGGCCTCGGCCCTGGCGTCGGCAAGCACGCCCGCGGCCATGTGCTCGGCCTTTTCCTTGACCCGGCTCAGGTAGGCGGCTTCGTCGGCCGCCGTCCAGGCGGTGGAGCGATGCTCCAGGCCGCCGAGGGAATGCTCCCGCCCCTGGGAAAAGATGGTGCCCCAGAAGCCGCTGTCATTTTTCGGATCAGACAAAGACGTCGCCTCCTCCGCGGCTGATGACGATGCGGCCTTCGCCCTCCAGGCGGCGGACAATCTTGACGATGTTCTGCTGGGCCGCTTCCACGTCGGCCAGGCGGGTCGGTCCCATGATTTCCAGATCTTCGCGGATCATGTTGGCGGCGCGTTCGGACATGTTCTTGAAGAACAGAACCTTCATGTCGTCGGAAGCCCCGCGCAGGGCCATGGTGAGGTCTTCGTTGGAGATTTCCTTGAGCAGTTCGCGTATGGAGCGGTCCTCAAGGGTTTTGACGTCATCAAACACGAACATGAGATTGCGGATCTCCTCGGCCGTGGTCGGGGATTCCTCTTCGATTTCCGCCAGCACTTCCTCTTCGGTGGAGCGATCCACGGCGTTGAGAATTTCGGCCACCGAGGCCACGCCGCCCACCTTTTTGCCTTCCTTGCCGCCCATGGCGATAAGTTGGCTTTGCAGCACCTTGTCCACGGCCATGAGCATTTCCTCCGGCACGGCCTCAAGCTTGGCCAGGCGCATGAGAATTTCCGTGCGTACGCCGGCGGGCAGGTTGGTCAGCAGATCGGCCGCGTGATCGCTGGGCAGGTTGCCAAGAATAAGGGCGAGCGTTTGCGGGTGCTCGTTGCGCAGAATCTGGGCCAGCAGCTTGGGACTGACCTTGCCTATTTCGCGGAAAGGCTGGGGCCCGGTGTCGAGGTTTAAAAAGTCGGTGACGTACTTGGCGGTGTCGCTGTCCACGTTGGGCAGAAGCAGGCGCTTGACGGCGTCCTGGCCGCCCCGGATCATTTCCCGGCCCGTGACCAGGGCGTGGTAGTATTCCCGCAGAACCTCGTCCACGGTTTCCTTGGGTACGGTTTCCAGTTCGACCATGGCCCGGGAAACGGCGGCCAGTTCCTCGCGATCCATGCGCTTGAAGACTTCGGCGGCGAACTGCTCGCCCAGAGTGAGAAGAAGAACCGCTGTCTTTTTCGCGCCCTCGGGCGACAGGGTGGAATCTGCCATGCTGCTGCTCCTTGATACGTACGCTGGCCTCTATCTATACGCGAGCGCGGAAGATCTGTCGAGTAAGCGGAAAGAGGCCCGAATCCTTTTCACGCCTGATTTTTACGTTTTTCCTTTTCAAGAAGGGAGCGCAGAACCAGGTTCTCCGCCTGGAGGCGCTCCTGGGCTTCCAGAAGCTCTTTCGCTTCCGCATTCATTTTTTCCAGCAAATGTATTGTGGGGAGCAACCGTGAATCTTCTTCCTTGAACAGCCTTTCCACAACGTTGTGCAGCGTGCGGTAGAGCGATTGCACTAAAGTGACGACGTCTTTGTGTTGCAGTACGTCGCTTTCTGGCGCTGCTTTCGGGCGAGCTACGTGTTCTTCCCCGGACCTGGGGGCGCAGAACAGCACTGTTTCGTAAAGGCAATTGGAAAAATGGCGCAGCCTGAACGTATACCGGCCCGGCGCGATGCTTTCGATGTATTCGGGAATGCGGATAAGATCGTCCGCCCTGTGGTAAGCGGAAAGCGCCATCTTGGGCAGCCAGGTTTTGATGATCTCTTGTGCGCCCTCCAGGGCGTTTTCTTCCGCCCCTTCCACATCCATTTTGATGAAATCCACCCGCTTGAGGCCGTTGGTCCGGAAAAACTCGTCCAGACTGATCGCCGGCACCTCGATGCCGGATGCATGAAGGACGCTCGCGCCCGCGGCCCCGTCTCCGGCGAGAAACAGCGTGCCGCGGACATTATGAACGGCGGCGTGGACAGGCGTGACATTGGCGAGTTTTCGCATGTTTTCCGCATAGCGGGCAAAGGTCGAGGGGGATGCCTCAAACCCGTAAACGCGGCCGTTCGATCCCACTTTTTGCGAGAAGTACAGGCTGGTGTTGCCGGTAAACGTGCCGCAGTCAAGGACGGTGTCGCCCGGTTCCGCTTCGCAGAACCCCTTAAGGGCGTAGCTTTCCAGCAGCCAGGTGTCGATGCGATCCAGAATATAGTCGCCGTGGACAAAGCCGGAGGTCATGGCCCTGGCTTTGTCCTCAAGCTTTTTCCAGGCCTCCGCGGGGAAGGGCATATCACCCCAATCCACCGGAAGAGATTCGCCGCCGTAAAAGTCCGCGACCACCTGGCACTGCATCACCCAGTCAAAGACCCGTCGGGAACAGTCTTCATAAAAGTAACGATCGCGGACCTCATCCAGCTTCTCCAGGCTGTGGATCTGAAAAAGCGCGCGAGACGCGCACTGGTTGGGACGTTCCTTGATGCGGGCCAGGACTTGCGCTGCCGTGACAAGATTTTGGAATGAAGCGGACATACTGTCTCCTGCGAAAGAGTGGAAAAAGGGAAGGAAACCCCCGTACAAGCTTCCTTCCCTTTTTCCCCGAGACGTTGGCGGTTACGCCGCCTTGGCCGGCACCGCCACGGCGGCGCCCTTGGGCTGCTTGAGCCAACTCTTGATGATGCTGACGGCCTGGTCGAGATTCTGTTCGCTCAGTTGCAGGGCATGTGCCTTGATATCCTCGATCTTTTCCAGCATGGCGGTGGCGGCCACGGCTTCGTCGTCTTCTTCCACCAGGGCCAGGCGTTCTTCCGACTGGGGCAGGCCTTCGAGGCCTTCGAGCATCTTGCCTTCCACCTTGGGGCGGATAAGGGCCAGCACCACCGGGCGCACAATCATGATCAGGAAGAGGAAGACCAGCAGGGCGTTAAGCAGGGGCTTGCCGAAGCGCATGGCGTAGTCGGCGATAAGGGAGGCCGTGCCGGGCGCGACTTCGATTTCCGCGGTGCCGAAAGCGATGTTGCTCACTTCAATGGTGTCGCCGCGGGCGGAATCCAGGCCGACGGCATTGGACACGAGCTGGCGGATGCGCTTGAGTTCGTCGTCGGTTCTGGGCTTGAAGGCCATGGCCCCGTCGGCGCTCTTTTCATAGGTGCCGTCCACAATGACGGCCACGGTCATGCGGTCGATGTTGCCCACGGTGCCGACAATGCTGTGTTCTTCCTTGTTGATTTCAAAGTTGGTGGTGCGGTTTTCGCGCGTGGCCTGCTGGTTGGACACGGTGCCGCCGGGGCCGTCGCCGCGGAAGTTGGGGTCGGGCACGCCGCCTTCAAGGCTGGCCCGGCCCTGGGTGCTTTCTTCGCTGCGCATTTCCGAACGGACCACGGTCTTTTCCGGGTCGTAAATTTCCTTGCGCACGGTCTTCTGGCTGAAATCCAGATCGGCGTTCACCCTGGCGATAACCCGGCCGGCGCCCACCACGGGCGTGAGCAGTTCTTCGATGCGGCGCTCAAGGTTCTGCTGGGTGACGACCTTGTGGTCGAACTGGGTGCGGGTAAGGCCGTTGAGGGAATTTTCCTCGTCAGGCTGGAACAGGACCTTGCCGTTGTTGTCGGCAATGGAAACCCGGCTCTTGTCCAGGCCTTCCACAGCCATGGTCACCAGGTTGACGATGGCTTGCACGTCCTTGGGGTCCATGCCCTTGCCGCCTTTGAGCTTCAAAAGCACCGAGGCCGAGGGCTTTTGCTGTTCCTCGATAAAGAGGCTGCGGTTGGGAATAACCAGGTGCACGCGGGCGCTTTCCACAGACGGAAATTCGCTCATGGTCCGGGCCAACTCGCCCTCAAGGGCGCGGCGGTAGGCGATTTTCTGCACGAATTCCGGCTGGCCCATCTTCACTTCGTCGAAAATTTCAAAACCCACGCCCTGCCCGGTAACGAGCTTGTCGCCGGCCACCTTGATGCGCTGGCTCTGCACCTTGTCCTGGGGAACCAGAATGACCACGCCCTTGGCGTCCTGCTCGAGCCGGTAGGGAATTTTCTGGGTATCCAGCGACTTGACGATGCGGTCGGCGTCTTCGGGGGTCAGGTTGCTGTACAGGGTGCTGTACTCCGGCCGGCTGAGCCAGACGACAAGGCTGATGAAAACCGCAATGACAACTGTCGCCAGCACACCGATGAAAATGCGTTGCGACATGGTTATGCTGGACCAGAAGTTGCGAATGTGGTTGGTCGCGGTGGCGAAGATGGCGGCCATGAACGTTTCCTCCGAAAGGTGGCGTGAGCGTTATCCGCTGATGAAAAGAGCGCGTGAGTTCCCGTTCGCTCTAGAATTGCAGACGGGTCAGTTCCTTGTAAGCTTCCATGACCTTGTTGCGCACGGCGGCCGTCATGTTCATGGCCAGACCGGCTTTCTGCATGGAGATCATGAGCTCGTGCACATTCTGGCTCTGGCCCGAGGCAAAGGCGTTGACCATGGAGGACCGTTCCGTCTGGAGGCCGTTTACCTTTTCCAGGGAGCTCGCCAGCACGTCGGCAAAGTTGTTGGTCGGCATCTTTTCCGGAGACAGGCTACCGGACTGGATTTTCTTTTCAGTCTGGGAAAAGTTGCGCAGGGCGTTGCTGTAAGCCTGAATGGCGGTGGTCTGGATGGTCATATGAAAGTGCTCCGTGCTGCTTAACGGTTGATTTCAAGGGCTTTGTTGTACATCTGCTTAATGGAATCCACGGTGGTGACGTTGGCTTCGTAGCCGCGCTGGGCGGTCATGAGGGCGGCCATTTCTTCCACCACGTTAACGTCGGGGTAGGCCACAAAACCGTCCTGGTCCGCGTCGGGGTGGCCCGGTTCGTACACCATTTTGGGCGGCCGCTTGTCGATGGCGATGGCCTGCACGCGCACGCCGCGCATTTCGCGGTCAAGGGCGCTTTCCATGTGCTTTTTGAACGGGGCGTCAACCTCGATGGATTCCGTGACCACGCTGCGCCGCTTGTAGGGACCGCCGTCGGGCGTGCGGGTGGTCTTGGCGTTGGCAAGGTTCATGGAAATAATGTTGATGTGCGTTCTCTCCGCGCTTAAGGCGGAGGCGCTCATGTCGAGTGCGGTGATAAAGTCCATTATTTCTGCCCTTCCGTAATAATCTGTTTCAGGCCCTCAAATCTGCTGCGGATGGTTGAGGCCAGGGCCGAGTAATGCAGGTTGGTTTTGGCCATGATTGCCATTTCCTTGTCGAGATCCACTCGGTCCTCGCCATGCACGACGCGGGGCCGGAAGGCCTTTTCCCATTCCGGGCCAAAACCGTTGACGTCAAAGGCCGCGGGCATGTGCTTCCGGTCCGTGCGGGCCATTTTCCCCTTGGCGTCAAGGCCCAGGGCCGCCTGCAACTCGTCCTCGAAGCTGAGGGTGCGGGTTTTGTAGCCGGGGGTCTTGACGTTGGCCATGTTGCTGGAGACCACGTTCTGACGCTGCAACTGCATGTCAAGAACCTTGCTCATCAGTCCGAGATCCGACTCAAACAGGCTTTTCACGCCGATTTCCTCCAAAAGTTTGTTCAGGGCGGAAAATATTGCCCAGCCAAATGCGAAAGGCTAAGCAATAAACATTCCATGTATGTAATATATTGAAATTAATTATATAAAATAGAAAGACGCGTGTTTGAGCGTCGGTTTTTTGGAAATTCGCCCCTCAAGAGTGGTCGCAACAGGCGGAAAAATTTTCCTTTTGGCAGGAAAACCCGCGGTAGAAGCGGGGAAAGACGTTTTTCCGCCGCTATTGGACCGGACGTAAGAAAGTTGCGGCTTGAAACGGGATCAAGAAATTATTTTGGATGCGATAAAAAATATATCATATAAAAACATATAGTTGTATAATTGCAATCGCATCGGCAAAAGAGTGTGGAAAAAATGACGCCAGAGGAAAAACCGTCCGAAATCGGTTTGGCACGCGGCTTGCTTACGACAAAACACCGCCGCAGTGCGCCAGAGAAACAACTACTGTGGCCGGACCGCTTTACGCGGGAATCGACACCAACCGAGGAGGGGACGTCATGAACTCTGTGGATTACGATATCAACAAGGAACTGGGTGAATGCTACCTGTTCATGGGCGAGTACGACAAAGCCCGCGACTACTACCTTAAAGCCATCGCCTGCGATGCCGCCATGGTCGAGCCGTATATGGGACTTGCCGCCATTGCCGTGAGCAAGGGCGATCTTGAGGACGCCCACACCCTGTATAAAAAAGCCAATTCCCTCGCGCCGGGCGAAAAGCCCCTGACCGGTCTTGGCATGGTGGAAGTGGAACTGGGCAAATACGCCGAGGCGTTCGCCCATTTCTCCGCCGCTCTGGACTACAATTCCGGCAACATGATGGTGGTGAACAGCCTGCTGCAACTGGCCCATGTGCTGGGCCGCCTGCCCGAGGTCATTCCCTATCTGGAAGCCGCCCTTGAGTCGGGCGACACCGAAGCCGTCCGCTTTGCCCTGTCCGCCTGCCTGCTGTCCGTGGGCCGCGAAGACGAAGCCAAGGCGCACCTGGAAATTTTGCTTGGCGAATATCCGTCCAACGACAACGCCAAACAACTTTACGCGCAATTAGCCGCGTAAAACCGTGACGAACGGGGATATCCCCGCTCATCACACGATCCCCCCCCGTGCGATTTCCCGGCCTCAAGCTGGCGCGAGAGGCCGGGAAGTCGATAAGCGGCGGGATGATCGCATTCCGCGCGTTGGGCGCGGGAATTTTTTCGCTGGAAAATCCGGCTTGTTCGATCGAAAAGAGTTTCTTTACATGAGCCGTGTGCCTGAAGTACATGCCTTGTGTGAAGAAACTCTTTTTTGGGGCCGTGGGGCGTCTTTGCTCCAGTGGCCTTCTGAGCGGCGGCGCCAAGGTTTTTCCCCATCCGCCGGCCTTTTTGCGAATCCTCGTCCGACCGGATTACCGCATGACCATACCGATCCCGTCTTCCCGTCTTTTTTCCGTCAACTGTTTTCAGCCCTTTTCCAGAGCCGCCCGCCTTCGGCTTCTGGCTTTGCCGCTTTTTCTTCTGGTACTGCTGCTGCCCGCCTGCGATAATTCGGGCAAAAGCGGCCAGCAGGAACGGCCCGTGCCCGTGCGCCTTGGCGTGGCGGAAAAGCGGGACGTGCCCCGCATTCTTGACGCCGTGGGGAACGTGGAGGCCTTTTCCTCCGTCCAGGTCAAGTCGCAGGTCAGCGGACAAATTATTGACGTGCCCGTGACCGCCGGGCAGGAAGTCCAGCAGGGGGACATTCTCTTTCGCCTTGATCCGCGCCCCTTTGATGCGGCCGTGGCCGAAGCCGAAGCCCGCCTGACCCGGAACCTCGCCCTGCTCAGCAAGGCCAGGCAGGATCTTACGCGCTACACCAGCCTGCTCAAGCAGGACGTGATCAGCCGCGAGGCCTTTGACCAGGTAGCCACGGCCGAAAAAACCGTGCGCGCCGACATCGAGCAGGACAAGGCCGCTGTCCAGACAACCAAGCTCAACCGCGAATACTCCGTTATCCGGGCTCCGGTGGCCGGCAAGCTCGGCGATATCCTCGTCCGCCTGGGCAACGTGATCAAGGCCAACGACGAGCGCACCCTGGTGGTCATCAATTCCCTGCGGCCGGCTGAAGTGCGCTTTACCGTGGCCGAGCGCTTTTTGCCCTCCATCCTGCAACGTCTCAAGGAAGGCCCCCTAAACGTGGGCGTTCTGCCCGAAGGCGACACCGGGCCTCTTATCGCCGGCACCGTAACCGCGGTGAACAACGAAGTGGACCGCACCACCGGCAGCATCCGCCTGCACGCCATGTTCCCCAACGAGGACAACCGCCTCTGGCCCGGCCAGTTCGTCCGCGTTTCCCTGATTATGGAAACGATCAAGGGCGCCGTGACCGTGCCGGAAAAAGCCCTGCAGGAAGGCATATCGGGGCGCTACGTCTATATCGCCGCTCCCGACGAGGGCAAGGACCGCTACCGCGTTTCGCCCGTCAGCGTAACCGCCGAAAGCGGGCCCGACGATCTTGTGGTCATCACCTCCGGCCTGGCGGCCGGCGACATTATTGTGGTTGAGGGGCAACTCGGGCTCTCTCCCGGCGCCCTGGCCATGGACATGGGCGCCCGCGCCCCGGCCGCGGCTGACAAGAAAAATTAGAGTGTTTCAGTATTGAAATTGTCCAAGAGAATGATTGCCTCCGGCGGCCAAAGGGGGTGACCCCCTTTGGAAACCCCGTTATGGGGATAGCCTGGCACAGTGACACCACGCGTAGGAAACGCTGAGTTTTTTCGTTTGGCCAGGCGCGAGTCTTTTTTCAAGGGGGGCTGGCCTCTTCTGGCCTGCCCCCCCCTTGAAAAAAGGCGAGCAACGACGCCAAACGGAAAAACTCAGCGTTTCCTTAACCGGACAGGCCTCGCATGAACATATCCTCCGTTTTTATCCGCCGGCCCGTGGCCACCACCCTGGTCATGGTGGGCATTCTGCTGGCCGGCATCATGGGTTACCGGCTGCTGCCCACGGCCGCCCTGCCTTCGGTGGACTTTCCCACCATCCAGGTGGCGGTGACCTATCCGGGCGCCAGCCCCGAGACCATGGCCGCCTCGGTGGCCACGCCGCTGGAAAAGCAGTTCTCCACTATCGCCGGCCTGGATTCCATGATTTCCTCGAGCAGCCTGGGCAACACGCGCATCACCCTGCAGTTCGCCCTGGAGAGGAGCATTGACGCGGCCGCCCTGGACGTACAGACGGCCATTTCCGCCGCCATGCGTCGCCTGCCCACGGATCTGCCCTCGCCGCCGAGCTTTCGCAAGGTGAACCCGGCCGATTTGCCGGTGTTCTATCTGTCCATGAGTTCGCCCACCATGCGCCTTTCCGACGTGAACGAATACGCGGAAAACCTGGTGGCCCAGCGCCTGTCCACTATTAACGGCGTGTCCCAGGTGCAGGTGTACGGATCGCAGAAGTTCGCCGTGCGGGTGCAGGTTGATCCCGAGGCGGTGGCGGCCAGGGGCATAGGCATTGACGAAATCGCCACGGCCCTGGAGCAGGGCAACTCCAACCAGCCGGTGGGGTCCTTGAGCGGGAGCGTGCGGGAATACACCCTGCAAAGCTCGGGCGGCCTGATGAAGGCCGAGGAATACAAACCCCTGATCGTGGCCTGGCGGGGCGGCGCGCCCGTGCGCCTGAGCGAGATCGCCACGGTCATCGACAGCGTGGAAAACGACCGCCGGGCCTCCTGGTTTGACGGGCAGCGGGCCTTTACCCTGGCCATCGAGCGCCAGCCCGGGGCCAACACGGTGCGGCTGGTGGACGAAATCAGAAAAGTGCTGCCGGAGTTGCGCAAGCAGGTGCCGGCCTCCATCGAGTTCACAGTCCTTTACGACCGCTCCGAGAGCATCCGCGATTCCGTGGACGACGTGCAGTTCACCATGGCCCTGACCATCGGCCTGGTGATCATGGTGATCTTTGTTTTTCTGCGCAACGTCTCGGCAACGGTCATTCCCTCTTTGGCCGTGCCCCTGTCCATCGTCGGCGCCTTTGCCGTCATGTACATGTCCGGCTTTTCCCTGAACAACCTCTCCCTCATGGCCCTGACGCTGTCCGTGGGCTTTGTGGTGGACGACGCGGTGGTCATGCTGGAAAACATCGTCCGGCATATGGAAATGGGAAAAAAGCCCATGCAGGCCGCCTTTGACGGCTCGCAGGAAGTGGGCTTCACCATTTTGTCCATGACCATCTCCCTGGTGGCCGTGTTCATTCCGGTGCTGTTCATGGGCGGGGTGGTGGGCCGGCTGTTCCACGAGTTCGCCGTAACCATTGCCGTGGCCATTCTGTTTTCCGGCTTCGTGTCCTTGAGCCTGACCCCGATGATGTGCAGCCGTTTTTTGCGGCGGCCGGACCACAACAAGCGCCAGGCCGGCCTGTACGGGGCCACGGAACGGATATTTGACGCCGCCATGCGCTTTTACGAGCGCACCCTGCGCGGGGTCATGCGCCACAAACTGGTCTGTCTGCTCTTTTCCTTCGGGGTGCTCGGGGCCACGTCCATCATGTTCATTTCAACTCCCAAGGGCTTTCTGCCCACGGAAGACACCGGGCAGATCGTCGTGCGCACCGAAGGCCAGCAGGGCAGTTCCCTGGTGAACATGACGGCGCATCAGCAGCAGCTTGTGGAGATCGTCAAGAAAGACCCCGACGTGGAGCACTACATGTCGGTGATCGGCGGCGGCGGCGGCCAGAACTTCACCCATGAAGGCTTTATCATGCTGCGCCTGACGGACAGGAGCAAGCGCCCCCACGCCTCGCAAATCGTGACCCGGCTGCGCGGCCAGTTCGCCCAGGTGCCGGGCATACGCACCTACGCCTCCTTGCCGCCGCCCATCCGCATCGGCGGGGCTTCCACCAAAAGCCTGTACCAGTTCACCATGCAGAGCCCGGAAATGGGCCTGCTCTACCATGACGCCACGGCCCTGTACGAGAAGATGCAGGCCCTGCCCCTTTTGCAGAACGTGGCCACGGACCTTCTGCTCTCCAACCCGGAAGTGCGGGTGAACATTCTGCGCGACAAGGCCTCGGCTCTCGGGATCACGGCCAACCAGATAGAGCGCGCCCTGTCCTTGGCTTACGGAACGCGCGAGGTGTCGACTATTCTCGCGCCCACCAACGATTTTCAGGTGATTCTTGAAGTCGAGCCCAAGTTCCGCGCCCAGCCCCGGACCCTGGATTTGTTGCACGTGCGCGCGCCCTCCGGCCAACTGGTTCCCCTGTCCACTCTGGTGAGCACCTCCACCGGGGTCGGCCCCATGGTGGTCAACCACCTGGGGCAGATGCCGTCCGTGACCATTTCCTTTGACCTGCGCGACGGCGCCTCTCTGGGCGAGGCCGTGGAGCAGGTGCGGCAACTGGCCGCTCATACCCTGTCGGATTCCATCAGCACCAGCTTCCAGGGCACGGCCCAGGCCTTCCAGTCCTCGTTCCAGGGCATGTGGCTTTTGCTGGCCATGTCCGTGGCCGTTATTTACATCGTGCTTGGCATTCTGTACGAAAGCTTCATCCACCCGGTGACCATCCTGTCCGGCCTGCCATCGGCCGGCGTGGGGGCCATGGCCACCCTGCTCATTTTCGGAAAGGATCTGGATATCTACGGCTTTGTGGGCATCATCATGCTCATCGGCATTGTCAAAAAGAACGCCATCATGATGATCGACTTCGCCCTGGAAGCCCAGCGCAAGCACAACGCCAGCCCGGCCGAGTCCATCATTGACGGCGCCCTGGTGCGCTTTCGGCCGATCATGATGACCACCATGGCCGCGCTCATGGGTACCCTGCCCATCGCCATAGGCCACGGCGCGGGCGCGGAAGCGCGCCAGCCGCTCGGCCTGGCCGTGGTGGGCGGGCTGATGCTGTCCCAGGTGCTCACCCTGTACTTCACCCCGGTGTATTACTACTACCTGGACAAGATCCAGCAGCGCCTGAGCGGCGGCGGCAAAAAAGAACCCGCGCCGGAATGACGCGGGCAGGGGCGCCGGCAAAGTAAAAAAAAGATGATGAGGATGAAGCAAATTGGGTCGAAGTGGGGCTCTGCCCCACACCCCGCAAGGGGGTAGCGACCCCCTTGACCCGCGCACTTGGGTAGGCTTTACGATTGTGGAGTTGTCATTGGCTGCCCCCGCCTCTCCTAAAAAGGTGGAGAGCAACACCTGGGAAATGCTGAGTTTTTTCGTTTGGCAAGGCGTAAGCCATTTTTCAAGGGGGGCTGGACTCTTTCGTCCTGCCCCCCTTGAAAAATGGCGCCGCAACGCCGCCAAACGGAAAAAATCAGCGTTTCCCTAATCGAGAACCTGAACCAGCTCGAGATAGCCGGACAGGGCGTCGATGAAACTTTTGTTGTTTTCGTCAAAGGACAGGCCGAGGGAGAGGCGGCTGCCGGCGACTTCCGCGTTGCGGATAATGCCCACGCCCCGCGACGGCTGCCCGTCGGAAGACAGCACCGTTTGCAGCACCACCGTGTCGTTGGCGGCAATTTGGCGCAGGGCGGACTGGCCCTTGAGCTCGATGGCCACGCGGCATCCGCCCAGACTCAGGTCCCAGACGACGCCGACGGCGTCGCCGTGGGCCGTGGTCAGGGTAATGGGCAGGGCGCAGGAAACGCGCTGATGCTTGCGCGTTTCAAGAATGCTCATGCGATCCGGGTAGGTGGTGTAGAGGATCAGAGTGGGCTTGAAGGAGTGGGTGATGACTTCCGTGGTAAAGGTGTTTACCGCCCCTTCGGTCAGATAGCGGACCTCGACCCGGGTGTGGGGCAGCAGTTTTTTGACTAGGCCGGGAATGGAAGGCAGGCGCAGAATAAGAAAATCGTAGTGGGAAATGCCGAGAAACTCCCCCTGGAGCGGCACGCTGCGTCTGCTCAGGGGATTAAGCCGGACAAAGACCCGCGTGTTCAGGGCGAGTCCGAGCTTGGGCATGGTTTCCTGATACTGCTTGTGCGCAAAAGCGGTATCACTGCTTTTAAAGAAAGGATTCATCAATATTCCTTCGCTTCCCGCGGCTCGCCGCTTCCATGCGCCCGGAAAAATAAAGACCGGCGCGGTCGCGCGAAATGGCTGCAAAGATGTGCCGTACGCGGTTGCCGGAATAAGGAACAATGCTCCGCGTTGCGTCTTCTTTCAGGGCTGACGCGAAAAAATACCATGCCTATCAGGCACGAAATATTCTCACATCGGTGCTTTTACAGGCCTTCCGCTGTCCCCCGTTGAGCGAATGCGTATCTATTTTCTCACGCGAGTATAGCTCAGCGCTTGTCGCTAGGCAACATTATTGGCGCGTTTTCATGGATTAAAGAGTGGCAGGGGTGTTTTTCCGCGCAAGATTCGTTCCGCGCCCCGCCCGCTGTCAGTCTTTTTTGCCGCCCCGCGCCGCGTCCGGCCCGTCCGTTTCGTACCACCAGCGGGCGCGCCGGAGCACGTCGGGCAGTCCGCCGCCTTCGGCCAGATCCAGAAACAGGCGAAAGGTGTGCACGGCGTCTTTGGTCATGGGATTGGCCGCGGTGAAGCCCTGGAACATGTCCCCGTCCTCGATGAGCAGTTTTCGCGCGCCTTCCAGCCGTCGCCGAAACGACGGGGTCAGGAAGGGGAGCAGATCGTCCCGATCGGCCAGGGAGGCCAGATAGGCCGCGCTGGAAATGAAGTTCAGGCCCTGGACAAAGGCCGCGCCCCGGTCGTGTTTTTCGGCCGTGGTTCGGAACACGCGGCAGCCAAAGGCCGTGTACAGCCCCTCGATCAGCCGGAGGTGTTCCTCATCGGCTTTGTGGCCCGGCGTGACGGCCACCGTCAGATCATCCGGGGCGGGTTCCGGGCCGAACAGGGGGTGGGTGCCCACCACCGGGCCGAGGTGGACCGCTTCCATCTGTTCCATGGGCAGCACTTTTACCGAGGTGATGTCAAAAAGCACCTGCCGGGGATCGAGCAGGGGGCGCAGATCGGCCAGCAGCGCGGGCAGCACCCCGGCCGGCACGCACAGGCCCACGATCTCGGCATCGCGCGCGGCCTCGGCCAGGGCGTGCGGGGCAATGGCCGAGGCCGTTAGCCCGGCCGATCGCGTTGAAGCGCGCGCGCTTCCCGGCTCCCGGTCCGCTCCGCGCACCTCGTATCCCGCTTCCCGCCAGCGGCGCATGAGCATGGCGCCCATGCGGCCGCGATGGCCGATCAGGGCAATGCGCGGGCGCGGGCCGGCAGCGGTGTCCGGAAACGTTCCGCTTTGCCCGCTGCCGGCGGAAAGTCCATCGTTCACGATGTCACCTGTTCCCACAGATCCCAGAAATGGGGAAATGACTTGGCCACGCAGACCGGGGCGTCCAGGGTCACGGCAAAGCCCCCGGATTCGCTTCGTCCCGGCAGGCCGAGCAGGCTTGCGCTCATGGCGATGCGGTGATCGTTGTGGGCCGGAAAGGGCGTTTGGTCCGCCGGGGGGCGGGGGCCGCCGGCGGGCGGATCAATGATCAGGCCGTCGTCGCTTATTTCCACCACACAGCCCACTTTGCGCAATACTTCCGCCGGCGCTTGCAGGCGATCGCTTTCCTTGATCTTCAGGTGGGCCACGTTGCGGATGGTCGTCCGCCCTTCGGCATGGGCCGCCAGGGCCGCTACCGTGGGCACAAGATCCGGGCAATGGCCCATGTCCGCGTCGACGCCCCGCAGGCTTGAGGGAAAGACCGTGATGGCCGCCGTCTCGGCATCCCAGTCCAGACGGGCGCCCATGTCCTCCAGAATACCGACAAGGGCGGCATCCCCTTGCAGCGATGCCCGGTTCAGGCCAAGCGCCCGCACCGCTTTGGGGCCGATGGCCCCGGCGGCGAGAAAGTACGAGGCGCCGCTCCAGTCGCCCTCCACGGCGTGGATGCCGGGTCGGTAGGGACCGGGGTGAACGCAAAAGCGCAGCTTGTACGGTTCCGCCCGGGTGAGCGCGCGCCAGTCAATGTCGTTCCATTCCCCGTTGTCCAGGGCCTGCACGGCAAAGCTTATGCCGAAGCGCTCCATGATTTCCAGGGTCAGGCTGATGTAGGGCCAGGATACCACCTTGCCGCCGGTCAGGCGGATGGTCAGCCCCCGGCCCAGGGGAGCGGCCAGGAGCAGGCCGGAAAGATACTGGCTGGATTCGTCGCAGCCGATGTCGGCCATGCCGCCGGGCAGGGCGGAGGCGTCCAGGCCGTGCGCTTCCAGAACCAGGGGCGGGCAGCCGGGTGTTTCCTCAAAGCGGATAATTGCGCCAAGGGATTGCAGGGTTGCGGCCAGATCCGTCAGGGGCCGCTGGTGCATGCGGCCGGCGCCGTGGATGCGGAAACTTCCCCGGCCCGCGGCCAGAATGGCCGCGGCCAGGCGGCAGGTGGTGCCGGATTCGCCCACAAAACAGGAAAGGGGCTCCGGCGCGTTCGTCCGCCCGCGCGGTTGGGAATCCACCCGGCCGTCCAGGCCGCTGACGGCGAATTCGCCGGGCCCCACGCGCGTGAAGCGCGCGCCCAGAGCGGTGAACACCTCGCGGGTGCGGGCGATGTCGTCGCTTTCCAGCACGTGGCTGAGGCGGCTTACTCCCCCGGCCAGGGCGGCGGCCATGAGGGCGCGGTGGGAAAGGGACTTGGACGGAGGGGCGGAAACGGTCACTGTCTGCATGGTTCCAATCCTGGTCAAAAACTTGGCCGCCTTGGCGGCATGGTACAGGAAGATAGCGAGCGGCTTCCTTTTTGGCAAGAGAAGGGCAGCATATCCGCTGTCCTCCGGCCACCCAAATGGGGTTTCCAAAGGGGTTCACACAGAGCCTGTGTCCCCGACCCTCCTTTTGGCCGCCGGAGGCAATCTTGACTCTTGGACAAATCAAAATTGATTTTCTGTCACCCACCGCGCAGTACGAACTCGTATACGTCTTCATGGGCTTTCACCATGGCACGCAGGGAATGGCGGGCCAGAGCCCGTTCCCGCCCGGCCCGGCCAAAGGCCGTCCGTTCGTCCGGGTTGGCCAGAAGGCGCGCCATGGCCCCGGCCAGTCCGGCTTCGTCGCCGCAATCGGCGAGCAGCCCCGTCTGTTCATGAATCACCAGTTCCGGCACGCCGCCGGCCCGTGTGGCGGCCACGGGCAGACCACAGGCCATGGCTTCGAGCAACACGTTGGGCATGCCCTCATAGTCGGAGGCAAGAACGAAAACTTGGGCCTTGTGCAGCAAAGGCCGCACATCCGCGTTGCCGGGATGGAAACGCACGCGGCCCCGCAGTTCGGGAGCGGCGGCCAGACTCTGGACGCGCGCTTTCTCCCTGCCCTCGCCCACCAGGTGCAGGATGGCATCAGGACATTGGCGCAGAACGCGGGCAAAGGCCCGCAGCAGCAGCGGATGGTTCTTGTCCGGGGCCATGCGGGCGATGCAGAGAAGGGACGGCTCGCCAGACGGCCCATCGGGCGCCTCCCCGGCCGGGTGGAAAAAATCCGTGTCCACGCCGTTGGGAATATAAAACACGCGCTCTTCAGGCACGCGGATGCGCCGTTGCAGCCGGTCGCGAAGGGAGAGGGAATTGCAGACATGCGCCCCGGCAAGCCGCCAGATCAGCAACTCGTGCTGGCGGACAAGGGCGCCGTCGCCCCGGCAGTTGGCGACAATGGCGGGCAGATCGAGGCACCGGCCCATGATCCGGCCCCAGATGTTGGGCAGGGCCGTGGACAGGTGAAGAAACCGCGGCCGCTCGGCCGCCAGATAGCGCCACAGGGCCGGCAGAGCGCGCCACGGTTTGAAAACGGCGTCGTCGGTCAGGGCCAGGCATTCCAGTCCCCTGGCCCTTGCGCGATCCCAAAGATCCATGCGCCCCCGGCACAGCATGACCAGTTTCGGCGAAAAGCGCGTCCTGTCCAGCCGGGCGGCCAGTTCCAGCGTCTGGGTCTGGGTACCGCCGAAATCCAGTTCTTCCAGAAGAAAAATCACGGGAACGGCGCCGTCCGTGCGGCTGTTGTCCACGTTGCCGGACGCGGGCGAAAAGGCGAGGTCTTCACTCATGGTGTGGCGGCGGCGCGGCTTCGCGCTCAGGGCGCGCCCTTTTCCGGCACGAAATCGACCGTGGTTTTGAAACCGGCCCGGAGCTTGCCGTCCGCATTGGGTATTTCCACCCGCACCCCGTAGTAGCTCGGCCTGTCCACGGCCGTATCCTCCGGGCTGCGGTCAATGGAGGTAATCACCCCGTCGTAGGTCCGGTTGTCCAGCGACAGCACCTTCACCTTGGCCTTGCCGCCGATCCGCAAACCCGGAACGTCGGATTCGAATACCCGGGTGCGCACCTCCATGGGATTTGTCTGGCCCACGGTCACGGCCACGGGAAGAGAGCTGAGAATCATCCCTTTGCGCAAAGAGGGGCTGACAAACAGGACCTCGCCCGCCAGCGGGCTGATCAGTTCGCCGTATTCGGGCACATCCGAGCCTTCCACGACCTTGCCCAGCTTGCGTTTTACGATCTCCCTCTTGGCCTGCAGGGCTTTTTTGTCGATTTCCATACCCTGGGCGAGCAGCGTTTTTTGTCTCTGCAACTGATCCAGGGTTTTCTTCAGGCGATTCAGACGATCCGCCGAGCCCATCTGGGCGGCCGACAGACGCCGGGCGCCGTCGTATTCTTCCTTGACGCTCAGGGCCTCTTTTTCCGTCTTGGATATTTCCACCTGCGTGTTCAGGATGGTCTGCTGCAAATCCAGATAGGTCAAAATTTCCAGGACGGTTTCGTCTTTCAGCCGGTAGCGCGCCAGCGCCTGCCCGGCCCGCACCTTGTCGCCGGGCGCGACCAGCGCTTCCTCAATCGTGCCCGCGTATTCAAGAGCAATACTGTATACGACGGGGCAAAACAGTTTGCCGGTATGCCCGGCCTCGCTGTCCTCGGCAAGGGCCGGCTGGCAGAGCGCCCAAAACGCGATGGCGCAGCCGAGCAGCAGGCGGGCCGCCGATACAACGGCAACCCGGCGCAAAGGCGAACTTTTCATGACGACAGGCCTTCCACGCTCTTGCGCGGCTCGAAAAAGCGGTTTCGGAAGCTGCCGCTCATCATCCAGGCGGCAAGCTCCTTGAGCCGCAATTGCAAAGCGGCATTTTCCACGGCTATTTCCTCATCAATGACCTTGGTTCTGGCGTTGACAAGGGCATCAAAGGGCATTTCCCCGGACGAGTGCTGCAACGAGGCCTTTTGCGCCTCCAGCTTGGCCACGGCCAGGCGCTCCCGGGCAAAATCCAGATCCGCCCTGGCCATCTTCATGTTCAGCCATTCTTCCTTCCACTGCTGGGCAAAGGTCAGCCGGCCCAGCTTGCCCCGTTGCGCCGCCTGCGACTTTTGCAGTCTGGCGCTGTCCACTCCCCGGGAGCGCTCGCCCCAGTCGAAGAGCGGCAGGGTGAAGTACAGGTGCACGAACACGTCGTCCTTGCTGGAATAGGAGGAGTAGTCGCTGTCCGGGTTGGCGGTGACCACCTCCATCGAAACACTGGGCAGGTACTTGGACCAGGCAAGCATGATGTTGTAGTCCTGAAGCTTCAGAGTCGCCCGGCCGATTCGGGCGTCCAGGGACCTGTTCCAGACTTCGGCCCATTCGTTGGCCGCCAGCGCGGCCGAGGCCTTGTCGCTTTGCAGAACCTCCACGACGCTTCCGCCGCGCGCCTTGATCTGCCGATCCAGGTCAACGCCCAGCATGAGTTTGAGGGAAAGATAGAGCGAGGCCATGGCCGCCTCTGTTTTCTCCAGGGCCGCCAGGGCCGCTTTTTCCTGATGCCGCGCCGAGGCCGTTTCCAGCCGGTCGCCGGCCGCGCCCTGGTTGGTCTGCTGAAACGCCACCATCTGTTTTGCCAGGGCCAGGCGCGCGGCCTGGCGTTCGCGCACCCGCTCCAAATTTTCCAGCCGCAGCAGGGCCACGCCGATCTGCTCGCCCCGCTTTTCCACGGCTTTCTGGTGCGTGGACAGGGCGACATCCTGCAAAAGCCGCTCGGCCTTATACGTGAATTGGCTTGCCACGGGCTCGAATCCGTAGATGCCGAAGTCCAGGCGGGCCGTGGTATCCCGGTATTCCTCGTGTTGTTGCGTCAGGTTCGCGGTAACGCGGAAACGGGCGTTGATGGACGGAAACCTCTTCCAGTAGGCCGTATCGGCCTTGATTTCCGCCAGTTCCAGATCAATGACGCTGTCCACGAGATCCGGGGCCTGTTGCGCCGCCATGATGACGCACTCGTCAAAGGACAGGGTTGCGCCTTCCGGCGGCAGAGAGGGGCTGCCGGGGGCAACGGGGTCGGCGGGCCCGGCGGGCTTGGTGGATTTAACAAAGCCTTTGCCGCCCCAGGAGGAGTCCTGCTTGCTCTCGGTCGCATGAGCAGGCGCGGGCGCGCCTTCGCCGGCCGCGGCCGCCGGGGCCGTCTTGGCCCGCAGCCCGCCCGTATTCCACGGCGGCCCCATGCTTCCGTCCGGCGTCACTCTCGCCGATCGGCAGGCGCCCGAGGAAAGAGCGACCAGCAAGGCGGCTACAAGAAGAAATGCTTTTGTATACCGCGTTGTGCGGCAACTGCGTTTTTTCATGGAACGTGCGGCTCCCTTGACGGATCAGGCGGTGAAACGTTCAGACGGGCGATCGCGGTCCGGACGCGATGCGGCCATCGTGCAGGCGGTATGTGACATCACAAAATTCGGCCACGGACGGGTCGTGGGTAACAATGAGAATGCCGAGCGAAAGCTCCCGGCTGATCCTGCGAAACTGGCCCATGAGTTTTTCCGTGTTGTCGCTGTCAAGCTGGCCGGTGGGCTCGTCGGCCAGCAGCACCCTGGGACGGTTGACCAGCGCCCGGGCAATGGCCACGCGCTGCTGCTCCCCCCCGGAAAGCTGGTTGCTCCAGGCATGGGCTTTGGCCCGCAGGTTCACCAACTCCAATTGCTCGGCCACCCGCCGCAGACGCTCCTCGCGGGGAACCCCCGAGTAAATCAGGGGGTATTCCACGTTTTCCTCCACCGTGGAATAGGAAAACACGGCGCAACTTTGCAGAATGAACCCGAAAAACTGACGGCGGAACAGAGCCTGTTGCGCGTGATCAAGACTCAGCAGGTCCTGCCCCCGGGCGGTATACGTTCCGCTATCCGGGCGCTGGAGCAGGCCGAGGATGAGCATCAGCGTGGACTTGCCGCAGCCGGAAGGCCCCATGACGGCGGCCATCTGCCCGGCCTTGAGTTCCAGGGACACTCCCTTGAGCGCCTGGTGATCGCCGTAGCGTTTGACCAGATCCGTGGCTTCAAGCAGGGTTTCCATATTCGGCATGTCCATACGCGCTGCGCCGTGAAACGGCTATTCAAACCGCAGGGCCGAGGCCACATCCATGCGGCCCGCCCGCATGGCCGGGTAGGTGCCGCCCGCGGCCCCCACCAGGGTGGCGGCAAGCAGGCTGATGGGGAGGCTCAGGAATATGCGTCCCCACGCCAGAGGAAAACCGACAACAACGCTGAGGGTGACAGCGGCAACCACGCCCGTGACTATGCCGATGGCGCCCCCTAACAGAGAGCTGCTCAAGGCCTCGCCCAGGAACTGGAGCATGATGTCCCGCTGTTCGGCCCCCATGGCCAGCTTCAGGCCGATTTCGCGGGTGCGTTCGCGCACCGAGGCAAAGGAACTCTGCCAGATGCCGAACCCGCCGACGCCCAGAGCCGCGACTATGGCAATCTGCAACAACAGATGCACCGTGCCGGTGATGCGCCGTACATTGGTGATGCCCGCCTCGGGGTATTCCAACCTCAGGTAGGGCGCTTTCTGCTCCGCGCGAATCACATCGGGCAGCTTCTCGTACATGTCTTCCACATCGTTCAGGTGGTTCATGCGCACAAGAATGCAGTTAGGATAATTGTTCTCCTCAAGGCTTCTGTCGGCCACGGTGGACAACGGCACATAGCAGCGGTCTTCCCGTCCCTGAAGCATGAAACCGGCGGCAATGCCCACCACGGTGTAGTTATCGTTGAACAGGGTGAGCTGCCGGCCCACGTAAGGCCCTTCCCCGAATATCTGCCGGGCAAGCTGCGCGCCCAGAACGCACACTCTGGAACGTTTTTTCTCGTCCTCGGCGGTGAGCAGCCTGCCTTCGGAGGCGGTAAGCGAATACACGTCCCAGTAGGCGGCGTCCACTCCGAGCAGGTACACGTAGACCATCTTATCCCCCACCTGCATGGGGACAGTGTGGGGCGAACGCATGCACAGGCTGGCGCTGTATACTTCGGGCAACGCCCGCACCCGGGAGATCGTTCTCTTGGTGAAAAACTGCGGCGGCGCCCCGGGGTGCCAGTATTCCGCGTGTTCGGCGGACAGGATGGTCACGTTGCCGATAAGGGAAACATCCTGCGTCACGCGGTCTTCAATTTTCTGGCCCACGACAAACACCACTATGAACATGGCGATGCCGATACTTATGGAAGCGGTCACGCCTATGCGCACCTGGCGCAGCTGCCGCAGAATGACTATGCGCAAAAGGTCGGAGGTTCTGAGCACGGCTCACTCCCCACACTTCGAAACGCCGATGGAAAACGCCGCGGTCCGCAGGTTCCTTCCAAACGACAAAGATATTGCCCGTTTTCTCAGAGAGCGGCATCCCGACCATGCTCGCGCAGTACAACGCACTTTACGCATAATTCCGTTATTGTTATCGCCGGTTGAAAAATTAGCATACTCCATTGTCAAGCGCGGCAGAGCGACTGTACCGGATACCTTGGGCAACGGGCAAGCAAAATGTGCCGGCGGCCAGGAGGGTCGAAAACACAGCCCGAACGGTTTTGCAGCGTCCTCAAAAAACGGCCCTCACGCGCCGGCTGGGGGCTGTTGCGCTTTTTCGGCCCCTGGGCCGGGGGAGCCCTCCGCTTCCCGGAATTGCCCCAACGCATATAAAAAGCCGAGAAAGTACGGAAACATGAGGCCGGTTCGCAGGGCAAAGGAAAGCAGGGTGAACATAAAGGCCGGCAGAGCGAACAGCATGTACAGGATGAAAACATCCCCGGTGGCCGCGTAGCGCCGGTAAGCGCGCCCGCCGACATACAGGCAGAGCAGCAGAAAAAGCAGCAGGCCGATAATGCCCTGCTCCGCCGCAATGGCCGTGTATTCGCAGAAATAGGGAAACACGGGCACGTCGCCGTCCCGGGCCAGCGCGTGGCGGACGCGCAGCATTTCGGCCACATCCTCCCGGTCAAAGGCCGCCAGCGGCTTTCTATACATGCCGCTCAGTTGGTACCCCACCCCGAACGGGTGCTGCCAGGCCAGATCCCACTCCAGGCGCGTGGATACGGCCCGGAAGATAAAGCGCGAAAAGCGCCGGGCCTCCAACTCGGGCGGCGGCAGGGACGGATCGGCCTGCGCCTGCCGGCAATAGTCGGCAATGGCGTCCACGGTGCGCCACTGAACGGCATACTCGGGCAGGCGATCCCGCAGGGAAAACAATGCGCCCCCAACGGCAAGGACCGCCGCCAAGGCGAGGCCGGCGGCAAGGGCCGCCCCCCGGCCGGGCAGCTTTTCGTGCAACCGGTGGACGATAAAGGCCAATACGAGAAACCCGGCGCCGAGAATGCCCGTGCCCGTGGGCGTAACGCCGCCGTAGGAAGCAAGAACCAGCAGCAGAGGAATGGCGTAGGCGATGTTCCCGCGCAGCTTGTAAAAGAAAAACGCCAGCAACGGTATGAACGCGTAAGCCAGGTGCGCCGGCTCCCCGAACAGGCCCCGCACCCTGTCCTCGTAGTACGGGGGCGGCCATTCGCCCCAGTAAACCTTTTCCAGCCTGAACCAGTGGTTGATGTCGATCAGGAAATTCTTGATCCCCGTCGCGCCGTGGTTGGCCAGCAGTTCCGGAATCATGTGGGCCGCGTTGGAAAGAAACATGACCATGAGGGCGGCGATGAAAAAACGCCTGACCCCGCGCTCCGACAGGGAAGAAAGCAGAAAGGCGAACCAGAGCAGAAACGCCATGGCCCCCACCTGCCGCTCAAGGTAGTTGAGCAGCGAAAACAGCGCCAGATTTTGCTCGTAGCGCAGGGAGGCGTTCAGGAGGGTGGAAACCAGGCCGTAAAGCAGAAAGGCCCCGACAATGAGCAGCAAGGTCCGGTGCCTCCGCCAATGACGCCGCCAGTCCAGGGAAGCCAGATAGCAGAGCGCGCCCGCCAGGCTGATCATGTACGGCAGTTGCGGGTGAAAGCCGCCGGCCAGCCTGTAGGGGAAAATATCGAAGGATACCAGGGCGAGGGAAAGAAAGGCGCAGGCGAACGAAACGGGCAGAAGGACTTTGGCGGCGCGAGCGTGGACGCTGGCCCAGGCCGGTCGTTCCGCCGGGATCATGCTCAGTACGCGCCTTTGCCGCTGAGCATGGCGTGCGGCGTGCGGGTTATTATATAAATATCAAGCCATATCGACCAGTTATAGATATAATAGTGATCAAGCTCCACACGCCGGGTATAGCTGAGCTGGCTGCGTCCGGAAACCTGCCACAATCCGGTAATGCCCGGTTTGACCCGCGCGTACAGATCATAAGTATCGCCGTAGCGTTCGGTTTCCTCTTCCACTATGGGCCTAGGGCCCACCAGACTCATGTCCCCCTTGATTACATTGATAAATTGGGGAAGTTCGTCAAGGCTGGTACGACGAAGAAAAGCACCGACCCTGGTCAAACGTGGATCTTTGCGGAGCTTGAAATTTTCTCTCCATTCGGCGCACAGCCCGGCGTCCTGGCCGAACCCGGATTCCTGGAGTGCGGGCGCGTCCGCTATCATGGACCGGAATTTGAGCACCCGAAACGGCCTGCCGTGCTGGCCGATGCGTTTTTGTTTGAAGAACACCGGCCCCTTGCTGTCCAGACGGATTGCCAGGGCGATCAGGGGGATGAGGAACAAAAAAAACGCGCCGCCCAGCAGGCAGAAGCAGATGTCCAGCAGGCGCTTCAAACGCAGGCGGGCCGGGTCCAGCAGATTCTGGCGCATGGCCAGCACCGGGCCGCAGGGAAAATCCGCCGCCCGCAGGGAAGACTGCTTGAGCCAGGGGGTATCCAGCCGGACGACGATGCGCCGGAAATGGCGGTTAAGCCGCTGCACCAGGCCGTGCAACGCCTCGTGCGGTATGGCGTCGGCAACGATGCAGGCGAATGCGCCGGGATATTTGGCCGCCAGCGCTTTCAGCAGCGCATCCGCCTGTTCCGGGGCATCCGGAAAAAGCGTTCCGTCATAGCCCATGGGGGCGATATCCGCGATGAACAGGCCGTGATCGCGGTGGGCGAAAAATTTTCGCAGGGCTTCAGCGCTTTCCCGCGAGGGGCTGAACAGCAGTACCGGGTAGCCCCACCAGGGCTTGCTTGCGCAACGCCTGCGGACCAGAGCGCGCGCCAGGGGCACCAGCACCAGGGCCAGCAGCCAGGCCGCGATCATCACGCCGCGCGAATAGGCCGCGCCCTGCTGGCCGAGAAACAGAATGAAGCTGAGGAACAAAAAGCCGATGGACGAACCGAGACTGAGGCGCTTGAGCTCCTCGCTGGGCGGCCGCAGTATGCCGGGGTACAGCCCCAGAACGGCATACAGCATCAGAAACACCGGCGCGGCCGACACCAGACCCAGATAGGCCTTCAGCGGCAGATCCCCTCCCGTCAGGGCGCGAAAGCAATAGGCGACGGCCAGGCTCACCAGCAGAGCGCAAAAATCGGAAAGAAGGAAGGCCGTGCAGGTGGAGCGCAGGCGGGGTACTACAATCTTCATGTTCCTTGCCCCATTTCGGGGGGAGTGATGGGATGTTTGTCGCCGTTTTGGGCTAAAAAGCCACTGGTCGGCTCTTTTCCGTGCGGAATAGAGCATGCATCCAGCGCTGTGTCAACGTTTCGCAGTCCCTGCCTTCGGGGGCCTCACGGCCGTGAGAGTTCCACCCCGAACTCGGCCAGGGCGGCCAGGACAGCCGCCACCGGCAGGTGGCGCAACACGGCTTCCCGCGTAGCCCCGTATTCAAAGCCCAGGTTGAGATAGGCGCTGCGGCCTTTTTCCGGCAGAAGGGCGCGCGTTTTGGCGCCCACGGGCCCCCAGCGTTGCGGGTTGGTCGGTCCGTTCAGCGCGATGGTGGGCGCGCCCGCTATTGCGGCAAGGTGCATGACGCCCGTGTTCACGGAAACCACAGCGGCCGCGCGGCTCAGGTGCCAGGCCAGATCGGGCAGGCTCATTATTCCCGCCACCGAACGGACAACCCCTTTCTCACGATACGCCACCGGAACGTGCCTCTCAAGAAAGGCGGCCGTGGCCGGCGCGTCCCGCGGCCCGCCCGTGAACGCCGCCGTGTGCCCCGCCTGGGCAAGGGCCAGGGCAAGCCCGGCCCAATGTTCCGCCGGCCATTCCTTGAGGTGCGAATGCAGCCCGGCGGGCCACATGTGGCAGAACACCACATTGTTCTCCGGCAGAACCGGACAGGCGGCGGAAGGCGTTTCAGGGACGCGTATCGCCGCTTCGCCCTCCAGATCGAGGAACAGGGCGCGACCGAGAGCCAAAAAATTGTCCTTTTCGTGCCGGTCGTCCCGGTGCGGCACGGCGTGGTCAAAGGCGTAATGCCTGTGCTGGCCGGGCGTGGCAAAGCCCACCACGCGGCCGGCGCCGGAAAACGCGCCTACCAGGGCGCTAAGGCGCATCCATTGCCCCGCGTCAAAGCAAATATCGTAGCGCGCGGCCCGGACGTACGAAAGCATGCCCCGAATATCCGTAACCGGAAAGGATACGGACGCGATACCCTCGGGCAGAAGCGGGACGCAGGCGGCGTTGGCCCTGGAGGTGACCACCTCGATCGTCGCTTCCGGCAATTCCCGCCGCAGGCCGGAGAGCAAAGCCGTCACGAGCAGCAGGTCCCCGATGGCCCCGAGGCAAATCACGCCTATCCGTCTGGCCTCCCGCGCGGCCGGCCGGGGCGGCCTGAAAAGACGCGCGCCCCTGTGCGCCAGTCCGGCAAGGGCGACGAGCGGTTTGCCCGCAAGCGTGTCCATGCGCCGTAGCAGTATGCGGCCTCGTTCCATAACTTCCGAATCAACCTTGAGAGTGTAGTATAAAGTACCCTACGCTAACTATACAGCTTTTTCCATTCGTCCAGAAACAACAAGGCCGACTCGGCCTCCGAAAGGCGGCCGCTCCTGGCCCGGACGGCGGCAACCACATCGTCAAAGCCCGCGTCGGCCCCAAGCCCCAGTTCGTCCATAAGCCGGGAAGCCGATTCCTTCATGCCCCCGGGCATGTCGGCCGGCCAGGCCACGGGCTTGCGCCGGCCAAAACCGGGCAGGCGCTCGCGGGCGAAATCCAGCAGGCTTTGCATGCGGCCGGCATAGGTATGCTCGGCCAGCACCCTGGCCCTGGCTTTGGCCGCCATGGCCTTTCGCTCCTCGGGCCGCTCCCCGTAATACGCTATTTTTTCCTTCAGCTCTTCCAGGCTGTCGAACAGGGCCAGTTCGTCCTCCCCGAACAGCTCCGGCATGAGCGTGCGCCGGTCCACCAGTTGAAAGGCCCCGCAAGCGGCCAGTTCAAAGGTGCGGGGGTTCACGAAATCCCCGCCGCTCACCAAGGCGTCGGCGCGCACGCTGGAATGCAGGTTCAGGTTGACGGCCGTGGCGTTGTAGATGCGCACGCAGTCCTCGGAACTGACGCGGCCGCCCCCGCGCTGGACAAAGGGGGCCAGGCGCGGCTCGTCCTCCCACTCGGTGCCCCAGATTTTGAACCCCGGGCCGGCCAGGCGCGCAAAGGCCTCGCGCCGGTTGGGATAGCCCGCGCCCATGAACGATACCTCCGCGCCGAACTCCTTTTGCTCGGCCGGGCTGAGTTCCAGGGGACGGTGCAGGGACGGCAGGGCCGCCAGGGGCAGGTACAGGGCGTTAGCCACGCCAATGCCCGCCAGTTCCGAAAGAAACGGCTCTTTCTGGATGACCGCGAAAATATCGTAGTAGGGAGCAAAAGCCCGCCAGTAGGTGAACAGGCGAAAATCCTCCACAAACCACATGGCCGTGGGCACGCCGTTCTGGCGCAGGCGTTTCAGGGCCGCCCGGCTCATGGGGGCCTGGGCCAGGCAGAGCACCAGATCCGGCGAAAAGGCCTCCACCTTGGCCAGAATGCACTGCGATATCACCTGGAGAAAGGCGTCCTGCAAAGAGTCCAGGCGTTCGTTGCCCACCCGCAGTTCCTTCAGGGCGTTGAAGGCGGAATGAAACGAAGGCGCCTCGAAGCTGTCCACAAGGCAGCCGGCCTCTTTCAGGCCTTCCAGGCAGCAACGGCCCACGGGCAGAGACCCGCCGTACAGGGGAAGAACGACCAGAACGCGCAGCATGGCAAACCCGAATGCCTTCGGCCGGTTAAAATACATTCATTGTGAAGTTGCCCAAGAGAACTATTGCCTCCGGCGGCCAAAGGGACAATGTCCCTTTGGAAACCCTTTTAGAGCAATTAACGCTTGAAAGAGTCGCTTAACGGCGGGCAAGGCCCGCCTACGCCTCTTTCGCGGCAAGGATTTGAGGACAAATCCTTGCAGAGCAATTCACTCATTTCATTCGTGAAATGCTCTAGGATGTACGTTCGTCGCGGGTACGCAAAGGTTTTCCCGGTTGCATGCCTCTCGATGAAACCGGCACTCCGCGCCTGGGGGCTGTTTCGCGATAAATACCACCCGATTGAGGGGTCCAGGGGACATCATTCCCCTGGTGGGGTCCGGGGCGAAGCCCCGGCCGCCGGAGGCATACTTTTCAAAATTACTTTGCTCTAAATGTTGCCCGCCCGTTCAAAAGCGGCGGCGATGCTCTGCGGATACGGCGGCGCAAGCACGCCCCGCTCGGTGATTATACCGGTTATCAGGTCCGCCGGCGTAACGTCAAAGGCGAAATTATACACGGGCACGCCCTCGGGAGTGATGGCCGCGCCGCCCACATGGGTGACCTCGGACGGCGGCCGCTCCTCAATGGGGATGGCCGCGCCGTCCGGGCACTGGCGGTCGATGGTGGAAAGCGGGGCCGCCACGTAGAACGGCACCTTGTGCGCCCTGGCCAGCAGGGCCACGCCGTAGGTGCCAATTTTATTGGCCGCGTCGCCGTTGGCCGCTATGCGATCCGCGCCCACGACCACCTTTTGCACCATGCCCCGTTTCATGAGCAGGGCGCAGGCGTTGTCGCAGGCAATGGTTGTTGGCACGCCGCGGACTTTCAGTTCATAGGCGGTCAGGCGCGCGCCCTGGAGAAAGGGGCGCGTCTCGTTGGCGATGACGCGGACGTTTTTTCCCCGCTCGTGAGCGGCGTAAATGACGCCCAGGGCGGTGCCGTAGCCGGCCGTGGCCAGGGCGCCGGCGTTGCAGTGGGTCATGACCGTGTCGCCGTCGTCTATAAGCGCGGCCCCGTGAGCGCCCATGCGCCGGTTGATGGCTATATCGTCGGCCTGCATGCGGGCGGCCTCGTTGTGCCAGAACTCCACAAGGCGGCCCAGGCTTTCCGGCGCGGCTTGCTTCCACAAGTCACGCATGCGCGCCACGGCCCAGCGCAGGTTCACGGCCGTGGGCCGGGCCTCGGCCAGGGTGGCCAACAATTTTTCCAGTTCCGCTTCCCAGGCGCCGGCCCTATCCCGGCCCTGGCGCGAAAGCTCCCGCGCGGCCAGAACGCAGCCCCAGGCCGCGGTCACGCCTATGGCCGGAGCGCCGCGCACCACCATCTCCTTGAGAGCGTAAATGATATCCTCGCTGTCGGTGCAGGAAAAGTATTCTTCCCTGGCCGGCAGCAGGCGCTGATCCAGCAGATACAGCGCGCAATCCTCGGGCGAAAAACGTATGTGGTGTTCCATATCCGGCTCGCGGCTGTATTCGCGTTGTTTGATGACAAGAAAGAAAAAACGCCCTTTTCTTTAACTGCTCTATCCGGCGTTGCCGGGCGACAATGACATTACGGAGATTTTCGTCCGCTGCCAAGGAAGAAAGCGGCGCCGTGGACGTTCGGGCCATGCGTATTTCGCGCCCGGGCGCGCATATGAAAGAAAAACCGGTCGTAAACGGCGCATTGCGACAAATTGTGCCCATGTTGCACTTTTTTTTGAAAAAAGCTGTTTCGTTAACTCCTGTTTTATGATATTAGTAACTAAACCCAAAAGTGTATAACGGCAGTCCACTATGCCCCAGCATGCCGCAGTGCGCGCATTCTCTTAAGGAGGAATCATGTTATCCGGTCCTTACAAAAAGTTTCTGGAGGGCTTGCGCGAGTCCATGCCCGCTTCGCGCATCTACACCGACCCCCTGCGTACCCTGGCGTATGGAACGGACGCCAGCATGTACCGACTCACGCCCAAAATTGTGGTGGACGTGGAAAACGAGATTGAGGTGAGCGAGGTGATTCGCCTGGCCCGCCGCAACAAAACGCCGCTGACCTTCCGCGCCGCCGGCACCAGCCTGTCCGGCCAGGGCGTGACCGATTCCATCCTGGTGCGTTTGAGCCCGAAAAGCTGGCGCAACTGGAGCATCAACCAGGACGCCTCGCAAATCACCCTGCAACCCGGCATCATCGGCGGCCGGGCCAACCTGCTGCTGGCGGAGTTCGGCAAAAAGATCGGCCCGGACCCGGCATCCATCGACACCTGCAAAATCGGCGGCATTGTTTCCAACAATTCCAGCGGCATGTGCTGCGGCACCACGGACAACACTTACAAAACCATTGTTTCCGCCCGCTTCATCTTTGCCGACGGCACCCTGCTGGACACGGGCAACGCCCGCAGCCGGGAAGCCTTCGCCAAAACCCACGGCAAGCTGCTTAACGGCCTGTCCGACCTGCACAAGCGCGTCATGAGCGACGAGGTGCTGGTGGAACGCATCCGGCGCAAGTACAAGGTCAAGAACACCACCGGCTACAGCCTTAACGCCCTGGTCGATTTCGAGGACCCGTTCGACATCCTGCTGCACCTGATCGTGGGTTCGGAAGGCACCCTGGCCTTTGTGGGCCAAGTTACGTATCGCACCGTGCCCGAGTTGCCCCACAAGGCATCCTCGCTGATGTTCTTCCCCTCGGTGCACGCCGCCTGCGAAGCCACCATCACCATGACCAAAACGCCCGTAAACGCGGTGGAAATGATGGACCGCGCTTCCTTACGCTCGGTGGAAGGCCAGCCCGGCCTGCCCCCCGGCCTGGAAACCCTGGACCCGGACGTCTGCTCCCTGCTGGTGGAAGTGCGGGCGACCAGCGACGAGGAACTCGACCGTAACATCGCCACCGTGATCGCGGCCCTGGACAAGCACCCCACGGTGCGGCCCATCGTCTTTACCAAGAACGCGGCGGAAGCGGCCCAACTCTGGCTTATCCGCAAGGGCATCATTCCTTCCGTGGGCGCCATACGCCCGCCGGGAACAGCCCAGCTTATCGAAGACGTGGCCTTTCCCCTGGAAAAGCTGGCCGACGCGGTGCTTGATCTTCAGGACATCTTCAACCGCCACGGGTACGAAGGCACGGCCATTTTCGGCCACGCCCGCGACGGCAACCTGCACTTCACCCTGGCCCAGGATTTCAGCACCCAGGCGGAAATCAACCGCTTCGGCGCCTTCATGGACGATCTGTGCCGCATGATCACGGAAAAGTACGACGGCTCCCTCAAGGCCGAGCACGGCACGGGCCGCAACATCTCCGCTTTCGTGGAAATGGAATGGGGCGCCCAGGCCTACGCGATCATGAAGGAAATCAAGAATCTGTTCGATCCGGAAGGCGTCCTGAACCCCGGCGTGCTCCTGAACACCGATCCCCAGGCCCACGTGCGCCATCTCAAGCTCATGCCCCCGTCCCACGAACTGATTGACAAGTGTACCGAGTGCGGCTTCTGCGAGCCTACCTGTCCCTCGCGCGCCGTGACCCTTTCGCCCCGCCAGCGCATCGCCTCCTGGCGCGAAATCCAGCGCCTGAAGAACGAAAAGGCCAAGCCCGGCGTCATCAGGCAGTGGGAAAAGTCCTACGCCTATCAGGGCGACGCCACCTGCGCCGCCGACGGCCTGTGCGCCCTGCGTTGCCCGGCCAGCATCAACAGCGGCGATTTCATCAAGCACCTGCGTAAGGAACACGCCGGGGTAATGACCAAACGCACGGCCGCCTTTGTGGGCAACCACTTTGACTGCGTCTGCAAAGCCGTTTCCAAAAGCCTGGACGCGGCAAACGCCCTGCACAAGGCCGTGGGCGCCACCTTCATGAAAAACGGCTCCTGCCTGCTCCGGACCATCACCTTTGGCGCCAGCCCGGCCTGGAACCGGGCCATGCCCAAGGGCGGCGGCCCCCTGCCCAAGGTGCAGCCCGCTCCGGGCAACCCGCGCAAGGTGGTCTACTTCCCCAGTTGCATCAGCCGGAGCATGGGACCGGGCCGGGAGCACGACGATACCCGCACCGAGCCCCAGGTCATGATCAGCCTGCTCCACAAGGCCGGCTACGACGTGATCATCCCGGCCGGCGTGGAAAAGCTGTGCTGCGGCATGGCCTTTGCCAGCAAGGGCCTTGGCGACGAAGCCCGCAAACGCGAACAGGAATTGGGCGCCGCCCTGCTGGCCGCCAGCAACAACGGGCAATATCCCGTGATTTCGGAAAACGGCGCCTGCCTGCTGCACATGAAGGAAACCCAGGACAACCGGATCACCCTGTACGAACCGATCGGCTTTGTCATGGACGTGCTGCGCGAGCATCTTTCCTTCACCCTGCTGCCCAAAACCGTGGCCGTGCACGCCACCTGCTCCACCCGCAAGATGAATCTGGACGCCAAGCTCACCGGCCTGGCCTCGCTGTGCGCCGAACGGGTGGTGGTTCCCACGGACACGGAATGCTGCGGCTTTGCCGGCGACCGGGGCTTTTCGCACCCGGAACTCAACGAGGCCGCCCTGCACACCCTGCGCTTCCAGGTAACGGGCTGCGATGCCGGCTACTCCACCAGCCGCACCTGCCAGATCGGCCTGTCCCTGCACAGCGGCATCCCGTATTACTCCATCCTCAACCTGGTGGACGAAGCCACCCGCGCGAAGGGGTGAACGATTTGAGGATGAAGCCAGATTAGTCGAAGCGGGGCTCTGCCCCTGCACCCCGCAAGGGGGTAACGACCCCCTTGACCCGCGTATTTCGGGGTGGGTTTACAGCCAGAGCTGATACCTTCGGGGCGTTGTACCACCCTAATCGAGGGGTCCAGGGGAAATCATTTCCCCTGGTGGGGTCTGGGGTGTCACCC
>JAVBOI010000063.1:0-38135 GCA_031550695.1 Desulfovibrio sp.
TATTGCGAGGCATAAAATCCAGAACCCATGAAGACCTCTTTGCAGGAGTTGGAAAAGCCCTGGACCGTGTTTCTGCAAGCGATGCCCAGGGCTGGTTCAAGTCTTCTGGTTATATACAATTTTAAAGTTGAAATGCTCTAAAGTTAAAATACTCTAAAAGAAACTCCCTTTGAGATTAACAGTTGCGCCCAAACCCCAAAATGGGTTTTCCAAAGGGGGTCACCCCCTTTGTCCGCCGGAGACAATCATTCTCTTGGGCAACTTCAAAATTTATCGGCCTTATCGCCCCAGGTCTTGCAGCCGGACAAGGCGAACCTCTTTGTTGCGCAGGCGCTGCCATTCTTTGAGGGCGGCCAGCGTTTCAGGCAGGGGGTGGCCTATGGCGATGCTCTGCCCGGTGAGCAGGGCAATGTGCTCGGCCCGCTGAAGCTCGTTCAGTATTTTGGAGCGCGAGGCTGTGACGTCAAGAAACACGTTGCGCTGGTATGTTGCCAAACCGTAGCGGCGGGCCTCGGCGGCAAAGACGGAACGGTTGTGGGTGAGGCTGTCCAGGGCGAAAAGCCCGTGGCGCTTCAGCGTGGCCGCAACCACGTCCACTCCGGCGGCATGCTGGGTAAAGCGCGAGCCCATATGGTTGTTCAGGCCCACGGCGTGGGGCACAACGGCGATGGACTGCTCGAGAATGGTCCGGATCCTGTCAGCCGGCATGCCCACCAGCAGCGGGTTGGGTCCGGGCCTGACCCGGGGATAGCCCAGGGGCTCCATAGGCTGGTGGATGAGGATTTCCCGCCCGGCCCGATGCACCGCCCTGGCGTCCGCGGTGGTGTGTTCGCCGTGGGGCCAGAAAGCGAAGGTCACCGGAAAGTCCAGAGCCAGCAATTGCTGCACGGCCGCATGGCTGGCGCCCAGATCGTCCATGACGACGACCATTCTGGCCGGCTCGCCCGGGGCGCGCAAAGAAGGCCGCTCCAGACCGGACCGTCCGGGCAGGGCGGAACCGGGCGGGGTATCGGCCGGATACGGAAGCGAGGCGGTTTGCGCCGGCGGCGACTGCCCGGAACGGCCGGGCAGGGGCGGAAATTCCCGGCTGCCCGGAAACAGTCGAATATGGTGGGTTTCCACGCCGTTGATCACAATCAGCCAGTGATTGTCGCCCTGTTCGCTCAGCTCCGCGCCTTCGGCCCAGGCCGCAAGACAGCTTTTTAAAGCGTCCGTGTATTCCCTGGCATTTTTTCCCGGCAGAATGTCTATGGTCTGGAACTGGTAGGGCTCCACGCCCTCCAGGCGATCCTCCACAGAAACGAGCCGCAGGCCGGCGGCGGGAATCTTTCTGAGCCAGGCCGCCTGCATAAGGGCGTAATCAACCTGGCGGATGCGTTCGTCCAAAGAAGCGTTGAGGGATTCTTCATAGGGCAGCGCCTTGAGGTCAATAAGGGCGCTGGCCACGGCTCCTTCGGCGGCGGTTCCCGCGTCCGTTCCGGGGGGAACGGAGGGGGCCCGGGCGGCCGGCCCGGAAACCGATCCTTCGGGCGCGCCTCGTTGCGTGTTCCGCCCCTGTTCCGCGAGCGCCCGGTCGTTTCGGTCGTCGCTCGCGCCGTATTTTGCGCCGGCAGCCGGCCGCCGGTCGTCCGGCGAAGCCGGGGACGATCCGGCCGCCCTTTCTCTTTTGCCTGAAGCTTTCTCCGAAAGGGCAGGCCGCTTCTGGGCGTCACCCGGCGCGGCCGTATAGGATCGCGGTTCCGGCCCGTCAAGCCTGTTGACGATCCACAAAGCGGACAGGGTCAGGGCAATGCCCACGGCAACAGCGGCCGCCAGGGCCGTCAGGGACCAGCCGGTCGATTTCCGGCGGGCCTTTTTCCTTTTCGGGGCGGGTTTCTTTGCCGCGCCGCGTTTGGCGGCGCTTGGGGCGGGTCGGCTTGTCTTTTTTGGCGGCGGCGTCATGGCGCGGTAGCGGGTGTATGTGGCGAAAAAAACCAGGGAAGGGGAAAAGCTTGCGCAAGAGGGGCTCCCGCGTCTTTTTCCCTTCCCCGGTTCGGTCAAACGGCGTTTTTCAAATTACTGCGTCTGCACTTCGGTAATCTTGGGCAGGCTGCGCACCATTTGCAGGGCCATGCGCAACTGGTTGTCCTTTTCCAGCATGGTCTTGGTGTCGGCGTCCACCAGCTTGGGCTTTTCGCCGTCCTCGCCCTTGGCATCCTTGGCGGTGCCGTTGTCCAGATGGCGGGACAGATCCTTTTCGCGCGGCCCGGAGAACCGGGGCAGCTTGGTCTCGCCTTCGCGCGGAGGTTCAAAGGCCACTTCCAGATCCGGCTTGATGCCTTCGGCCTGGATGGAACGCCCGTTGGGCGTGTAGTAACGGGCAATGGTCATCTTGATGGCCGTGCCGTCGCCCAGGGGTTCGATTTTCTGCACCGAACCCTTGCCAAAGGTGCGTTCGCCGAGAATCACGGCCCGGTTGTGATCCTGCAAAGCACCGGCAACGATTTCCGAGGCCGAGGCCGAGCCCTGGTTCACCAGCACCACCAGGGGGCAGGTAATATCCGAAGGTGTATTCTTGGCCTCGTGGGTTTCGAGCACCACGCCGCCGCGGCCGCGCATGCTCACGATGGTGCCCCGCTTCAGGAACACGTCGGCCACGGTGACCGACTGCTTGAACAGGCCGCCCGGATTGTTGCGCAGGTCAAGCACAATGCCCTTGATCGAGGCTTTTTTGGCCTGGTCGCGCAGGGCGTCGAGCAGTTCCTGGGTGGTGCGGTCGTTGAAGCGCGTCAGGCGGACCCAGAGATAGCCGTCTTCATCAAGAAAGCGCGACTTGACGCTGATAAGGGGGATGGCGTCGCGCACGATTTTCACCGTGGTCGGGGCTTTGGCTTCCTTGTGCAGAATGAGCAGTTCCACCGAGGTGCCCTTGGGGCCGCGAATTTTGGAAACCGCCTCCTGGGTGCTCATGTCCTGGGTAAGTTGCCCGTCGACGGAAAGAATGACGTCGCCGGCCTTTAAGCCCGCCTTGTCGGCCGGGGTGTCTTCAATGGGGGAAACCACGATCAGCTGATTGTTTTCGGTCGATATTTCTATGCCGATTCCGAAAAACTCGCCGGAGGTGGCCTCCTGCATTTCCTTGAAGTCGTCCTTGTTCAGAAAGGTGGAGTGGGGATCCAGCGCTTCCAGCATCCCTTTGATGGCCCCGTTCATCATCTCTTCGCTGGTCACATCGCGAACGTAGCCATTGCGGATCAGGTCATAGGCCTTGGAAAACCGCTTCATGTCATTGTATTTGTTGTCGCCGGAAGCGCCGTATGCCGGTGCGGCCAACACCGCCAGCAGACAACAGACAGACAGGATCTTTACGAAAAAGCGCATGGGCTCCTCCCGAAAAACTTGGCTTACCGCCTTGGATTTTGGCCGATCGCTCAGCGTCGGCTATCGCGCAAGCCACTGTTCAGGGTTAATGGCTTTTTGTTTAAAACGCAATTCAAAATACAGTCCCGGCCCTTTTATGGCCGGATAATACCCCGCCGTGCCCAGTTGCTGGCGGCTTTCCACGTCCTGCCCCACCCGTAAGGGGCTGTTGCCGAGAAAAGCGTACAGGGAATAGTAATCGTCGCCGTGCTGCAAAATGAGCACCGTGCCGAACCCGCGCAGCACGTCGTTATGCACCACTTTGCCGCCGGCCACGGCCCGGACCGACGCCTTTTCCGCCGTGGCGATTCCCAGGCCCCGGGAAGCCGGAACAGCCTGCGGCGCATAGCTCTGCGCCACTCTCCCCGTGGCCGGCCAGGGCAGCCTGCCCTTGCTCCGTTCAATGTCCTTGCCGGAGCGCTGGGTGATTTCAAGGTTCAGGCTTTCCACCAGAGCCAGGATGTCGCCCAGTTCGCTCTCCGTATCCGTGCGCTTCAAGCGCAGTTCGGACAGGCGTTTGTCATAGGAAAGACGGCTGTTCAGCAGGCGGCGCTTTTCCTCGTTCACGGCGTTCAGGCGGGCCTGCATGTCCTTGGATATTTTGTTGCGCCGGCCGATAACAGTGGCCAGCTTCGCCTCCTGCTCGTCCAGCTTTTTCCGGTAGCCTTCAAGGGCGGCATATAGCTCCCCTGACCAGACATACTCCCGATCGCTTTCGGCCCAGTCGGCCATGTCCCTGTTGCCCACGGCAATGCGCTTGCCCGCTATTTCCCAGAGCAGGCGCAGCGTCTCGGCCTGGGCTTCCTCGGTTTTGGACTGTTCCGCCAACAATTTTTCGTATTCGGCCCGCACTTCCTCGTCGGCATAGGCAAGATCGCGCAACTTGGCCTGGTGCAGCTCTATGCCCCTTTCCAGTTCCAGAATGCGCGCTTCCGCCGCGGCCAGACCGGCATTGATCTGGCGTTCCTGATCCGTCAGTCGTTTCAGGCTCTGACGGCGTTCCGCGGCCTTTTTCTGTTCCTGGGCGAGCTTTTTTTCCAGTTGCTCAAGGCTGGAGGCGGCCCTGGACGGGGAGACCGGCAAAAAAAACGCGGCCAACAGCGTGAGCGCCAGCGCAAAAAACGCGGCCTGGGCCGGAAAAGGCCGGAACGCGGCCGGCTTAGGATGGCGGGCGGCAGGCGACGCTCTCGCTATAGATAGCGGGCGTTTTTCAGGGGCGCCGGACGCGTCAGGCAGGGCCATGGGTCGAAAACCTTTGCAAAGGGCATTGGGAACACAGGGGAACCGACTTTCTGCAGAAGGTATTCCCCGTACGCACGACCAGGGCATGGTACTCGTTGAAGAGTTTCGTATCAAGCGGCAGGGCTTGCATAAAAAAATCGCGCATGCGCTCGTAGGAGGCGTCCTCGGGCAGCAGGCCGTGGCGGCTGAAAATGCGGCGGGTATACGCGTCGGCCGCGAACGAGGGATGCCCCAGGGCGTAGAGGAGGATGCAATCCGCGGTTTCCGGACCTATGCCGCGCACCGCCAGCAGTTCCCGCCGAAGCTCCTCGCCCGGCCTGAACCGCATGAAGTCCAGGCCGGCATCGCCGGGCGGAGTATCCCAGCCGGCAAAGGAACGCATATAGTCCAGAAGATTATGCAGCCGTTCCGCCTTGAGCCGGAAAAAGCCCGACGGCCGCAGGGCCTCTTGCAGAACTTCCGGGGGCAGGGCCCACAGGGCCACGGGCCGTAGGGCATCCATCGCCCGCAACCGGGCCAGGGCCTTTTCCACATTGCGCCAGGCCGTGTTCTGGGTGAGCACCGCGCCCACGACCACCTCAAAGGGGCTGTCGCCGGGCCACCAGTGGCAGGGGCCAAAGTGCCCGGCCATGGCCTCGTACATCCCCATCAGCAGGGAGCGTGTCCCGTGCCCGCCCGGTTGGCCGGAGACGCCCGCCGGGGCCGTGTTCCGTTTTCTCCCGGCCATGGCTACCCGAAGATCAGGGCGGTCCACTCGCCTTTGGCCAGGCGCCGGGCCGGTGGGAATCCCTGATCGCGGTATGTTTTTTCCACATCGTCCGCCTGTATGTCCAGAATGCCCGAAAGCACCAGCAACGGCTTCTCGTCCGTCCGGGGACCCAGGCCCGCTATTTGCGGGGCCATGTCCTTCAAGGGGCCGGCCAGGATGTTGGCCAGAACAATGCCGTAAGGGCCGGATGCTTCTTCCACGCTGCCCCGGCGCACGCTGAAACCAGCGGCCGGCACGCCGTTCTTGTCCCTGTTCTCCACGGAGTTGTCCACGGCGGCCGCGTCAATGTCCAGGCCGTCGCCCGCAAGGCCGAGCTTGGCGCAGGCAACGGCGAGAATGCCCGAGCCCGTACCGAGGTCAAGAAAACGCGTGCCCTTTTGCAGTTTGCCCTCGGCGGCGAGCAGGGAGATGGCGTCAAGACACAGGGCCGTGGTGGCGTGATGCCCGGTGCCGAAGGCGGCTTTGGGCTCAATGATGATCGGAATGCGCGTGGTCGCGGCCCGCTCTTCCTTCATCCACGGCGCCAGGACGAGAAAGTGGCTGCCGCCTTCCACGGGCGTGAAAAATTCCTTCCAGGCCTCCACCCAGTTTTCCTCTTCCACGGTTTCCCGGTCGAGTCGAAGCGAGGGCAGGGCCTCGGACAGGGCCGCCGACAATTCGTCGCTGAGGCGTTCATGGGTGAAATAGACCACGCACTGCATTTCTCCCGTGGGCAGACTCTCTTCTTCCCAGCCGTGGGAAACGTGCCGGGCAAGCACGGACAGAAGTTTGGCCAGATCGTCGTCCGAATGTTCAGGAGGAAGGGTGGCTGTAAATTTGGTCAGTTGGAGCATGCGTTCTCCGAAAAGCGGCGCGCCGGCTCGCGGCAACGACGGCAAAAGGAAAGACCGGTGCGGAAAGGCGGTTGTAGCTCTTTCCGCACCGGGTCAGGTGTATGTGTCACATTCGCGGCCAGACCGGCGGACCGGCGCGCTCCGCGAACAGAGTCCCCCCCTAAGCCTCGCTGGCGCACCCGCTTTGGCAGGAGGCGCAGCCGCCGCCGAAGCTTTCCCCGGACTCTATGCTGAAGCCCTTGTCCGAGAAGTCCAGCTTGACGCTTTTAAGCACCCGTAACAGTTCCGTGTTGATGCAGAAAACATAGTCCTTTTCAGCAAACACCTCATCGGAAGTGCCGGGGGAGTCCAGGGCCAGTCCCAGCCTGGGACCGCTGCATCCGCCGGGCGTCAGGCAGATGCGTATCGGCGTTCTTTCCTTGCCGTCAAAATACGCATCCAGCTCTCTGCACGCGGCATCAGTTACTTCAATCATTGTTTTCTCCAAAGAGTGGGCGCCGCTCATATCGCAAGCCGCCGCGCGGGCAATGGCCTATTGGTCCGGACCGCAGCCGCTGCTGGCCGAAGCGCAGCCTCCGCACTTGCTCCCCCCGCCGGGCAGGGGGGTCTTGGGATCGACGGAAAAGCCCATATGGGAATAGTCAATGGTCACGTGGGACACCTGGGCAAGCAACTGCTTGTCCATGCAGAAATTGTATCCCTTTTCCTCAGCCTTGGTGTCGGTGTCTTTTGGCTCGTCCAGAGCCAATGCGAGTCTGGGCCCGCTTCAGCCGCCGCCGGAAAGGAATACTCTGATGGAACTGGGCGGATTGCCGTCAAAGTAGGCATCCAGCTCCTTTTTAGCAGAATCGGTTACCGTAATCATGCCGACCTCCGTCGTTTCAATATCAGGTAAGGGTCCGTACGCGCTTTGTCAACGCAATATTGCGAATTCCAAACGGGAAAGGCCTTTCGCATACGCAGCCGCCCGCATTCATCCTCGGCCGGTCCCGCCGTGCGCAACGAGAGCATTGCCAGACGCAAACAAACACGATACCGTATTCCCTCGTATCTGGGAAGGCGCATCGGAAAATTTCAGGCAAAACGTTCGCCGCCCGCCCCCCGATCCCCTGCCCGGCTCCGGCCGGCCGCCGCCGGCGCATGCGCGCGGGCGGACCAGTTTTTACGGAGGATATATGCCAGACTCTTCAGCTTCGGCCGCTTCTCCGTTGTCGCGCGCGCCCGGCCTGCTCATGTCCGCCGACGACATGGCGCGCGCCCTTGACTCCCTGGCCGGCCGCCTGCTTGAGCGGCACGGCGCATGCCGGAATCTCGCCCTGATCGGCATTCAACGCCGGGGGGTGAGCATTGCCGAGGAACTGCGCGCCCGCATGGAGCGAAAACTTGGGGAGCCCGTGCTTGCCGGCTCCCTGGACATCACCCTGTACCGGGACGACTGGACCACCAAGGGCCCCAAACCCTCGGTGGGCGAAACCCGCATCCGCTTCGACGTGGAAGGGAAAACGCTGGTGCTGGTGGACGATGTCCTGTATACCGGCCGTACCATCCGGGCCGCCTTGGAGGCCCTGACGGATTTCGGCCGGCCGAGCAAGGTGGAGCTGCTGGTTCTGGTCGATCGCGGCCGCCGCGAACTGCCCATTCACGCGGATTACGTGGGCGCGACCTGCCCCACGGAAAAAGAAGACCGCGTGGACGTGCTGGTGCGGAATATTGACGGAGAACAGGGCGTGCGCCTGGTTAGAGCAGTTCGCGAATGAAGTGAGCGAATTGCTCTGCAAGGATTTGTCCTCAAATCCTTGCCGCGAGATGCTTGTAGGCGGGTCGCGGACACAGGCTCTGTGCTGTGCCCGCCGTTAAGCAAGCATCTCAAGCGTTACATGCTCTAAAAGGCCCGCCCGCGCATAAGACACCCTTAAATCGCAATCGTTATGGAGCAACAACAGATGGTTCAACGCACCCTTTGCCTTATCAAGCCCGATGCCGTTACGCGCGACCTGAGCGGCGCCATTCTGGACCTTATCCAGAAGAGCGGTCTCAAAGTCGCCGCCCTGAAAATGCTGCGCCTGACCAAGGGCGGGGCGGAAGGCTTTTACGCGGTGCATAAAGAGCGCCCCTTTTTCGACAGCCTGACCGGCTACATGTCCTCCGGCCCCATTGTGGCGGCCGTGCTTGAAGGCGAAGACGCCGTTGCCCGCTACAGAAAGCTCATGGGCGCCACCAACCCGGCCAACGCCGAAGCCGGCACCATCCGCAAGCTGTATGCCGTGGACGTGGAAGCCAACTCCGTGCACGGTTCCGACGCCCCGGAAACGGCCGCCGTGGAAATCGCCTATTTCTTCAGCTCCCTGGAAATCGTCGGCTGAGCTATCGTTCCATACCTGAAAAAGAGATGGCGGAACCCGATGCCCGGGTTCCGCCATCTCTTTTTCAGACCGCCAAGGCCAGCCGCGCCTACTGGCTTTCGGAAGCGTTGGCCCGGATAATGTCCTCTATCTCTTCATCTATCTCTTTCAGATCGTATTCCAGGGCCGTGGTGCTGTAGACGGGCGCATTCTCGACCGCGCCTTTCGGGGGCAGGGGGCTTAGCATGACGCCGTCGTGGTCCGCGACCTTGACGTGCACCGTGCAGGACAACCCGATCAACAACGGCGCCTTGTTCAGTTCCTCTTTATCCAGCAATATTTTGACCGGCACGCGCTGCACCACCTTGATCCAGTTGCCGGTGGCGTTTTCCGGGGGCAGCAGAGAAAAACTGCTGCCGGTGCCGGCGGAGAATCCCAGCACCGTACCCTTGTATTTGACCGAACGGCCGTACAGGTCCGCCTCAATGGCGGCCGGCTGGCCGATGCGCATGCGGGTGAGCTGCACTTCCTTGAAATTGGCGTCCACCCAGACCTCTCCAAGAGGCACCACGGCCATAAGGGGCGTCCCCGGCGTCACATAGACGCCCACCTGGGCCGAACGCTTGGCCACATAGCCGGCCACCGGGCTTTTGATTTCGCAGCGTTTGAAGGCAAGCCAGGCCTCGCGCAGCATCTGGACGTGCAGCAGCACCTGCGGCTGTTCCCGCAAACTCTTGCCCTGCAACAGCATGTGGTTGACCTGCAGGCTGTGCTCGGCCGCTTCCAGGGAACTCTGGGCAATGGCCAGATTGTCGCGGGCGTGGCTCAGTTCTTCCTCGCTGACGGCCATGGCGGTTTTGCGGTTGACCCGCCTGGCCAGATCCCCTTTGGCTTTTGCCAGTTCACTTTTGCGCAGTTCGACCATCGCGGTCAGCCGGTCGGATTCGGACATCAGGCTGCGAATCTGGCGCACGGCGTCGGCCAGGGAGGATCGGGCGCGCTCAAGGGCCAGGGAGGCGTCGGTGCTGTCAAGGCGGACCAGCATCTGGCCGGCCGATACGGCCTCGGTATTGTCCACCAGGATTTCCCGCACGCTTCCGCTGACCAGGGGCGAAACGCGGACAAGGTTGCCGGCTACATACGCGTCATCCGTGGACTCCTCGAAACGGAGAAAAAAGAGCCAGTAGCTCAGCCAGGCCACCCCGATCAGAAGGAAAAGCGCGCACAAGCCGCCGATCAGGCGAAAACGCCGCGCCCGCGCGATCCTGGCCGCATGTTCCATACCGGGAGAGGGAGGCGGGCCGGCGGGTTCCGGTTGCTGGACCTGTTCCTGTCGGGAGGGTTGTTCCTGTCGCGCGCTCATTCTGCTATTTTCCTTATGTTCTGCTTGACCTGGGCAAGAACTTTGAGGCAGGTGGCCAACTCGCCGCTGTCCACGTTTTCCAGCATTGTGGCCCGCGCTTCTCTGGCCGCTTTCAGGCATGGCTCGCGCAGAGTGTCCGCCTGATCCGTGGCGAAAAGAATCTTGCGCCTGGCATCGTCAGGATCGCGCACGCGACAGACAAGGCCCCGGCGCTCCATCACGTCCAGAACGCGGCTCAAACTTGATTTGTCAACGCAGACAATATGCGCCAGCTCATCCTGGGCAACGCCGTTCTTGTTCCAGAGACGGGTCAGCACGCCCCATTGCTCGGCCGTAATGTCTATGCCTGCCTCCACCAGCCGTTTTCTCAGGCAGGCGCTCATCAGCCGGTTTGTGGTGATGGTCAGAAAGCCCAGGGAGTTGTCTACATCGTAGTAGGGCGTCTTCATGAGGTAATTGTATATGCAACCATCCCGGTCGCGTCAATTGAATTTATTCCCAATATTTATGTGATATAATTACTTATTTTTCACAACTGAAAAATGCCGGCACCCCGGTCCGCAAAATCGGCGCACATATCCGCGTGACGTGAACGGCAATCAAGGCTATTTTGTCCTCAGCCCCGCTTTGCGGGCCGGGCGATCCGCGCCCAAGTCACGAAACGGACTTCTGGAGTCTTTCCGTATGCGCATTCTGCACTCCGACGCCATCATCGAGGCTGTTGCGAACATGTGCGCGCACGCCAACCGGCACCTGCCCAAAGACGTGCGCGACTGTCTGGAAAAACGGGCCGCGGCCGAAACTTCCCCGGCAGCCAAAGAAATATTCCGCCAGATCAGGGAAAACTACCAGTTGGCGGAACAAACCGGCCTGCCCCTGTGCCAGGATACGGGCGCGGCCGTTTTTTTCGTGGACATAGGCCAGGACTTGCGCCTTGAAGGCATGAACATCCGTGAAGCCATCAACGCGGGCGTGCGCAAAGGCTACGACCAGGGCCTGCTGCGCAAATCCATGTGCGATCCCTTTACCCGGGCCAACACCGGCGACAACACCCCAGCCGTGATCCACTTCGATATCGTGCCCGGGGATGCGCTTTGCATCGCATACCTGGCCAAGGGCGGCGGCAGCGAGAACATGTCCCGCGTGACCATGCTCGCCCCGGCCGAAGGCTGGGAAGGGGTCAAGCGCTTTGTCATCCGCCACGTGGCCGAAGCCGGCCCCAACCCCTGCCCGCCCACCATCATCGGCATAGGCATAGGCGGCACCTTCTGCCACGCGCCCATTCTGGCCAAAAAGGCCCTGCTGCGCCGACTGGACGACCGCAACCCCGATCCCACGCTGGCCGCCAGGGAAGAGGAGCTTCTGACCGCCCTCAATAAACTGGGCATAGGTCCGATGGGCCTTGGCGGCGACACCACCACGCTGGCCGTGAAAATCGCCGTATCACCCTGCCACATCGCCAGCCTGCCCCTGGCCGTCAACGTGCAGTGCCACTCCGCCCGGCACGAGGAGGTTCTGCTCTGATGGCCGAATACCGCCTGAACGCCCCCCTGTCGGCCGAAGACGCGGCCATGCTGCGCTCCGGCGACATGGTGCTTCTTTCCGGCACCGTCTACACTGCCCGCGATGCCGCCCACAAAAAGCTGGCCGAACTGCTGGATGCCGGCGTTGAGCCGCCCTTTCCCCTGCAAGGCGCCGTCATCTATTACGTTGGGCCCACGCCCGCGCCCCCTGACCGCCCCATCGGCTCCGCCGGCCCCACCACCAGCTACCGCATGGACAGCTTTGCCCCGCGCCTGCACAGCCTGGGCGTGCGGGCCACCATCGGCAAAGGCAAACGCAACGAGGCCGTCAAACAAGCCCTGCAAGATCATACCTGCGTCTACCTCGGCGCCACCGGCGGCGCTGGAGCCCTGCTTTCCGTGCGCATCAGCGCCGCCGTGCCCATCGCTTTCGAGGAACTGGGGCCGGAAGCCATCCGGCAACTGACCGTCACCGACCTGCCCCTGCTGGTCATCAACGATTCCGTGGGGGGCGACCTCTACGCCAAGCCGGATATGGCCGCGGCCGGCTCTTCATCCACCGCCCCTACCGTCACTCCAGCCGTCGGGAGAAAAACCAGCCGGACAGAAGCAGGGCGCAGAAGCCGATAATGAGCAGGGGCCAGGAGTTGGTCCAGACTTCCGCAAAGGGCATGTCTTTAAGGAAGAGGCCTTTGAGGGTGATCAGAACGTGTTTGAGGGGATTGAACCATGTGAGGCGTTGGAGCCATTCGGGCATGTTTTCCACGGGCGAGGCGAAGCCGGACAGGGTGACGGCCGGCACCATGAAGACAAAGGCGCCCAGTATGGCCTGCTGCTGGGTTTTGGCCAGAGAGGAGATGAACAACCCCACTCCGACTATGGACATGATGAAGAGCAGGATGGTGAAAACCAAGAGAGCGAACGAGCCGGTAAAGGGAATTCGGAAAACCAGCACGCCCACGGCCCAGATGATCAGGCCTTCAAACAGGCCGATGATCACGGCCGGTACGGTTTTGCCGATCAGTATCTCCCAGGGCGGCAGGGGCGAGACCAGAAGCTGGTCAAAAGTGCCGAGTTCCCTTTCCCTGGCCACGGACAGGGCCGTGACCACCAGGGCGATGACCATGGACAGGATGCCCACCAGCGAGGGCACGGTGAACCAGAGATACAGCAGGTTGTCGTTGAACCAGTTGCGCTCGGCCACAACGGGCGTGGCGTTGACGTCCGCCCGGTCTTTTTCCAGTTCCCTGCCATACTGGACCACCAGTTGGGTGATATAGCCGCTTACGATCTGGGCGACGTTGGAGCGTCTGCCGTCAAGGATTATCTGTACCGTTCCTTGTTCCCCGGCATTGACGCGGCGGGAAAAATCCTGCGGAATCCGCACGGCCGCGAGCACGGCCTGGGTGTCGATCCGTTCGGCGATTGCCGCCTGGGAATCCACAAAGAAAATATGGGTAAAGGTGGTTGACCCGCCAAGGCGCCGCACTATTTCCGATCCGTGCTTGCCCTGATCCTGGTTCAGGACGGCCAGGGACACATTTTTCACTTCAAGCGTGGCGGCAAAGGCAAAAATCAGCAACTGCACGATGGGCGGCACGATGAGCAGCATGCGGCTTCTGCGGTCGCGCACCAGGGTGACCATCTCCTTGACGATAAGAGCGGCGATGCGTCCGGGCATGATCAACCGTCCAGTCTCTTGACGGTTTTTCGGGCCGTGAGGATGAAAAACACGGCGCTGATCAGCAGCATGGCCCCGATGGCCGAAAGGAAAACGGGCCAGATGTTGCCGGTCAGGAACAGGGTCTGCAGGCAGGAAACGAAATACCGGGCCGCCACCATATAGGATATGCCCCGCACCGGGGCCACCATGGAGGCGATTTCGAACACGAAGCCGGACAGCATCATGGCCGGCAAAAAGGCGGACAAAAGCGCTATCTGCGAGGCCAGGAACTGGTTTTTCGACAGGGAGGAAATCAGCAGCCCCTGGCCCAGGGCGGTGAGCAGAAATACCGAGGTCACGACCAGAAGGGCCGCGAACGAGCCGCGGAAAGGCACATCATACCACAGCGTGGCCGCCAGCCAGCACACGGTCATGGATCCCAGGCCGAGAATGAAGTACGGGATAAGTTTGCCGAGCAGGATTTCGATAATGGTCACGGGCGTGGCCATGAGCGCTTCCATGGTGCCGCGTTCCCATTCCCGGGCAATGACCAAGGCCGTGAGCAGCGTGCCGATAAGGGTCATGGTCACGGCAATGGAACCAGGCAGAAGAAAATTGCGGCTTTTCAGCTCTTCGTTGTACCAGAAGCGCGGCTCCACCCCGATCAGAGACTTGGCTTTCAGGCCGCGATCCTCGTTCTGGTGCTCTCCCCAGATCTCGACCACTCCCTTGGCGTAATTCTGCACAAACGTGGCGATGTTCGGCTCCGAGCCGTCGGCAAGCACCTGCACCGGCATTGCCCCGGCACTGGTTCCCGAAGAAGCGGCCGCCCCGCGCATGAGCCCGGCGCTGAAGCCGCGCGGTATGATCACGATGCCGCGCAAACGCCCGGCCACAAGCTCGGATTTGAATTCCCGCCGGTCATGCCCCACGGACACGCTGAAAAAGCGCGAATTGGTAAAGGCCGTGGTCAGGCTGGCAATGGCCGGGCTGCTGTCTTCCAGCACCAGCCCGATGCGGACGCGGTTGCTGTCCAGGTTGACCCCGTAGCCGAAAATAAACAACAGCAGCAAGGGCAGCACAAAGGCGATGAGGATGGAGCTCGGATCGCGCACGATCTGCAGGCTCTCCTTTCTGATCAGCGCTGCCAGCCGCCTCATGCCGCCCCCTCCGCCCCTTGCTCGCACAGGGCGATAAAGGCGTCTTCCAGAGTGGGGTCGGGCAGTTCGGGCGAACGTACCCTGTTCTTCAAATCGTCCGGGGTGCCGGTGGCGATGTTCTCGCCCCGGTAGATCAGGGCGATGCGGTCGCAGTATTCGGCCTCGTCCATGAAATGGGTGGTGATCATAACTGTAACGCCTTTCTGCACCATGGCGTTGATGTGCAGCCAGAATTCCCGCCGCGTCACCGGGTCCACGCCCGAGGTGGGCTCGTCCAGAAACAGGATGTCCGGCTCATGCATAACCGCGCAGGCCAGGGCCAGGCGCTGCTTGAAGCCCAAAGGCAGAGTTTCGGCGTTCATGGCGAGAAAATCCCTGAGCCCGAACAGGGAGACCATCAGATCCACGCGCTCCCGCCGCGCCTTGCCGGAAAGGCCGTACACCCCGGAAAAAAAACGCAGGTTCTGGAGCACGCTGATGTTGCCGTACAGGGAAAACTTCTGGGCCATGTACCCGATGCGCTCCCTGGCCCGCGAGGACGCCTTTTTTAGATCAAGGCCCATGATCGTGGCAGTGCCCGCGCTGGGCTTGAGCAGCCCGCACATCATCTTGAAGGTGGTGGACTTGCCCGCGCCGTTGGGGCCCAGCAGTCCGAATATTTCCCCGCGCCGAATCTGGAAACTGTTGTCCCGCACCGCCGTGAAACGCCCGAAGCGTTTGGTCAGCCCGTTGGCGTCGATAACCGGCGCGTCCGACCATTCCTTTTCGGCAATGCTCTCGCCAAGGGCCGAAACCCCGCCCGGGCCGCCGCCAAGGATATCGATGAAGCCGTCCTCAAAGCGCGCTTCCCCCGGGGTCCAGAGGATGTCGCCGGCATCGTTCTCCACCCAGTCGGCCGGCAGTTCCTCCCGCCAGGACGCGGACGGGCCGGCGTCGGAAGCGGTCACCAGCCGCAGGGCGCGGCCCTGGAGCACGGCGTCGGTCACGTCCGGTCGCAACAGCAGACGCATGAGCAGCTTGCGGCGCTTGTCCGCCGCAACGCCGCCCAAATGCCACACCCGGCCTTGAACCCGTTGGAGCATTCCGGCCGGGGGGCCGTCGTAAAGCACCTGCCCTTCGGTAAGCAGAATAACGGCATCGCATTTTTCCGCCTCGTCCAGATACGAAGTGGACCAGACCACGGCCAGGCCGTCGGCCAGCAACTGCTGCACCATTTTCCAGAGTTCCCGCCGGGAAATGGGGTCCACTCCCACGCTGGGCTCGTCCAGAAGCAGTATCCGGGGCTCGCCGATCAGGGCGCAGGCCAGGCCCAGTTTCTGCTTCATGCCGCCCGAAAGCCGGCCGGCCAGGCGGGTCTGGAAAGCCTCAAGATCCGTAAAGCGCAGAAGCCGTTCGAACTTACGCCGCCGCTCGTCCCCGGTGACGGAACGCAGATCCGCGTACAGGCGCAGGTTTTCGATCACGCTCAAGTCTTCGTACAGGCCGAACTTCTGGGGCATGTACCCGCAAATGGGGTGAATGCGGTCGGCCTGGGTGGCGGCGTCAAACCCGCCCACGCGCGCGCTTCCGCCGTCTGCTTTCAGCAGGCCCACCAGCAGGCGGATCAGGGTGGTTTTGCCCGCCCCGTCCGGTCCGACCAGGCCGGTCATCCGTCCGAAATGAATGCGGCTTGATATATCGGCCAGAGCCGGCTGCTCCCGGCCGGGAAAACGCTTGCGCAGCCCGTCAATGACAATGGCTTCGCCTTCCGGAACGGGCGGGGAGGGCGGCCGCGCTTCATCGTTCATGGCTTGCCGTTTTCAAGGCGCACCGTCACGGGCATTCCCTGGCGCAGGCCCTTGTCCGGGGCGTTGACGATCACGCGCAGGCGGTAGACCAGATCAGTGCGCAGTTGGGAAGTTTCCACGGTTTTGGGGGTGAACTCGGCCTGGGGGGAAATAAAGCCGACATAGCCCACGTACCGGCCGCCGGAATCCGTAAGCACCAGGGCTTTCTGCCCCGGATGCACTGCCCCGAGCCGGGGCTCGTCCACATAGGTGCGCACCCAGACCGGATTGTCCAGGGCCAGAGTATAGACCGGCTCGCCCGCGGCCACCACCGCGCCGGGCTCGCGCACCCTGGTAAGGATAGTGCCGTCGCTGGGCGCGAGAATTTCCGCGTCCTGCAAGCGGGTTTTGGCCTGCTGCAATCTGGCCAGGGATGTGTTCACCCCGGCCACGCCCTCGTCGCGCGCCGCTTCGGCGTCGTCGCGTTCTTCCTTGGAAATGGCCCCTATTTTGGTCAAGGCGGCCCGGCGCTCGAACGGTTTCTCCACCTTGCGCTTCTGCACCTCGGCCTCAACCAGTTCGGCGCTGTGCAGGGCCACGTCGTCGAGAAAGGGCTGCTTGTCCAGCACCGCCAGCACTTCGCCGGCCTTGACCCGGTCGCCCTCCTCGAACCGCAGTTCGGCAATGCGCCCGAAAACCCGGAACCCCAGAGCCACGTCGCGGATGTCCACGTTGCCGTAAAGGACAATCTCGCCGGAACGCTCAAGCCCGGCCCGCCGGTTTTCCTCGTACAGCCAGTATCCGCCGGCGCCCAGACCGGCCAAAAAGAGCAGAAGAATTATTTTTTTCATGATGGCGTGGTTTCCTCTCCCCCAGCATGCCTTACTCGCCGCTCTTACCCGCCAGCGCTTCCTTGTTTTCCAGCAGACGGCAGATCAGGCGCAGGCCCGTTCCGGTGCCGCCGGGGATGGGGAGCAGGGGCGAGGATTTGACCACGTAGCCGGGGCCGGCGATATCCAGATGCGCCCAGCGCACGCCTTTTTCGATAAAGCGGCGCAGGAACAGGGCGGCGTTGATGGCCCCGCCTTCGCGCGGGCCGATGTTGGCCACGTCGGCCACGTCGCTTTTCAGGTTGGCGTCGTAGTCGTCCCACAAGGGCATGGGCCAGACCAGGTCGCCGGCGCGATCGGCCGCGTCCATGATGGCCTGGCGCAGGGGTGCGTCGTCGGTAAAGAGCCCGGCGCCGTAATCGCCCAGGGCAATGACGCAGGCCCCGGTAAGGGTGGCCATGTCCACAAGCGCGGCCGGCGTCCATTGCTGCTGGGCATAGGCGAGGGCGTCGCAGAGGATAAGGCGGCCTTCGGCGTCGGTATTGAGAATTTCCACGGTCTTGCCGCTCAAGGTGGCCACCACGTCGCCAGGCCGGGTGGCGTTGCCGCCGGGCATGTTTTCCGTGGCCGGCACAAGGCCGATGATTCTGGGCAGATCGTCGGCCTTGGGCATTGCCCCGATGGCGGCGAACAGCCCCAGGATGGCGGCGGCCCCGCCCATGTCGCCTTTCATCTCATGCATCTTGGCCGCCGGCTTGAGGGAAATGCCGCCGGTGTCAAAGGTAACGCCCTTGCCGACCAGCACCACGGGGTTATCCTGTTCCCGGCCTTTGGGGCAGTGCTCCAGCACGATAAAACGCGGGTCCTGCCGCGCGCCGCGGGCAACAGCCCAGAGCGCGCCCATGCCCCGCCGCTGTATTTCCTCGCCGTCCAGCACCGTGCAGGCAAAGCCGTGGGCCTTGGCCAGGCGTTCGGCTTCCTCGGCCAGAACCGCCGGCGTGATGTGGTTGGCCGGACCGTTGCTGAGGTCGCGGGCCAGCATGACCCCGGCCGCTTCGGCCTCGCCCTGGCGGGCGGCTTGCTGCGCCTCGTCCGGGGTGTGCTTGTCCGTGAACAGCAGGGCCAGCCATTGCGGATCGGCGCCGGGCGCGTCTTCTTCCTTGCCGGAACGGTAGGCGTCGCAACGGTGCAGGCTCAAGAGGGCGGCGACCACGGCCTCGCGAATCATTTCCTCGCGACTGACGCCGGAGGGCAGGAGCGCGTCCAGGGCTTCCACGGGCAGCCCCAGGGAGGCGAACCCGCGCGCGCGGCACTGTTGCACGGCCTTGGCCACGGCTGTCCGGAGCGTTCTGAGGGAAAAGGCGTCCTTTTTTCCCAGCCCGACCAGAATCACGCGGGAAAGCGGCAGATCCGGATGGCCGTAAAGCAGGGTCAGCTCGTCTTTTTTACCGGTGAAATCGCGCAGGGCCGGACTGATTTCAAGCCAGGGGCAACGCTCCCACAGAGCAGGGGAAATTGAGGCCGGCTGTTCTTTCTCAAAGGCGAACGCCAGGGCGCAGTCAGCCCGCCAGTCCCCTCCGGAAGCGTTTTGAAAATGGATGTCCATGCATATCTCCTGTTGTCAGTCCGGCGGGACTGGCGTATGGGTGTTGTATGAAAAACCTTGCCCATGTAGGGGGAGCGGCCCCTGAAGAAAATATGGGGCGGTTTTCGCGGCTATGATAAAAAAAAAACTCCGGCGAAACAACACCAGATTGCAAAAAAGCCCGCGCATGCCCCGCTGCCGCGCGGGCGTTCCAGAGTAGTTAACGCTTGAAAGAGTCGCTTAACGGCGGGCAAAAGCCCGCCTACGCCTCTTTCGCGGCAAGGATTTGGGGACAAATCCTTGCAGAGCAACGCACTCATTTCATTCGCGAGTTACTCTAATCCGTAACAGGTAGTGCCAGCGCTATGTCCCAACAACGTTTTGCCGCCCCCTTTGTGCTGCCGGTGGCCGCTTTTGCCGCCACAATCCTCATCGGCGCTTTCGCCTTGTGGCTGGATATAAGCGCCGTTGATCAGCCGGTGACCTTTGTGGACGCCCTGTTCACGGCCACCTCGGCGGTGTGCGTTACCGGGCTGGCCACGGTTGATCCGTCCACGGTCTTCAACCGCACGGGGCAGAGCGTCATGCTCGTGCTGACGCAGCTTGGCGGGCTGGGCATCATTACCTATTCCACCCTGATTTTCTACATGCTCAGCCGGCGCATTTCCCTGCACGACCGGCTGGCCGTGGGCCAGGCGCTGCTGCATGATTCCTCTTTCCATCTGGGCAAGTTCCTGCAACGTATCGTCGTGCAGGTGTTGGCCGTGGAAGCCATCGGCGCCCTGCTTCTTCTCGCTTTCGCACCGGAGAGCATCAGCCCGTTCAAAGCCGTGTTCCTGGCCGTTTCGGCCTTCTGCAACTCCGGGTTCGCCCTTTGGCCGGACAATCTCATGCAGTGGCGGAATCATCTTGGGGTCAACATGGTGGTCATGACCCTGATCACCTGCGGCGGCCTGGGCTTTTTCGTGCTGGACGAGATGCTGCGCGTTCTCAAACAGCGCCTGTATTGGAGAAGGCCGCGCGTGGCCCGGTTTTCCGTGGCCCAGGCCCTGCGCTTCAAGCCGCACTTAAGCTTCAACAGCCGTATCGTTATCGCCGTAAGCGCCGTTCTGACCTTTGGCGGCGGCCTGCTCATCATGTGGGGCAACCTGGGCAATCCGGCCTGGGAAGGGGCCTCGTTTTTCGACCGGGCGCTGACCTCGCTGTTTCAGTCCGTCTCCTGCCGCACGGCCGGCTTTTCCACCGTGGACATGGCCTCGTTCAGCGATGTGTCCCTGCTGTCCATGATTCTGCTCATGTTTATCGGCGGCTCGCCGGGATCGTGCGCGGGCGGCATCAAGACCACCACCTTCTGCGTTCTGGCCGCCTATTTTATCGCCCAGTTCCGCGGCCGCTCGCAGGTGGTGGTCACGGGCCGGGCCATGGAGTCCGGCACGTTGAACAAGGCCCTGCTGCTGTTCTGTTTTTCCATCCTGACCGTGTCCGCCGCCACCTTTTTCCTGGTTCTGAGCGAAAACGGCACGGCCCATCACACCGAGGGGGCGTTCCACATGCTGGATCTGCTCTTTGAAGTCACCTCGGCCTTTGGCACGGTGGGCCTGTCCGTCAACGTCACGCCCCGGCTTTCGGACGCCGGCAAGCTGCTTATCTGTCTGGTCATGTTCATCGGCCGCCTTGGCCCCATCTGGCTGCTCACCACCATCCGGCAGTTCCAGTCGGACCCGGCCTATCGCTATCCCGAAACCGCCATGCCAATAGGATAACCACAAGGAAAAACAGTATGCGGAAAAAACTTGAAGTGGGCGTCATCGGCCTTGGCAAATTCGGCCTGCAACTGGCCGGAACCCTGACGGAGCTTGGGCACCGCGTCATCGGCGTGGATGCGGACGAGCACCACGTCCGGTCGGCCCAGGAGATGCTCGCCCAGGTCTACCTGGCCGACGCCGCCAACAGGACCGTGCTGGAACAGCTCCGCTTCCAGGATCTGGACGCGGTGGCAGTGAGCGTGGGCGATTCCATGGAGACCTCTGTTCTCGTCACCCTGAACCTGCAGGAAATCGGCGTGCCGAAAATCATCGTCAAGGCCGTCAGCGCCGCCCACCGCAAGGTGCTGAAGCGCCTGGGCGCGCACCACGTGATCCAGCCCGAGGCGGACGTGGCCATTCATACCGCCCACCGCCTGGCCAACCCCGGCATGCTGGATCTGCTGCCCGTGGGCGGCGGCGTGCTGGTGCAGGAAAACGTGGTGGACGCCTGGGAAGGCAAAAGCCTGCTTTCCCTGAACCTCAGAACCCACAGCAGCATCCTGGTGGCGGCCGTGAAGCACGCCGGCGAGAACGAATACCGCTTTGTGCCCGACCCCAACATCCCCTTTGGCAAAGGCGACAAGGTTCTGCTCATCGGCAAGCAGGACGCCGTGCTGGCGTTGAAAACATGATGGGCAAAGCGGAGTTTCCGGTTGACGGCGTCATTGTACGGCAAGCTTACCGATAAATGCCGTTCATAAAATCTTCCTTGAACCGGGTGACGGCGGCTTCGTTGATCATGAGCATATCCATCTGCCGAGTGACCTGGAGAAGCCGGCCGAGTTGATCGAGGCGATCCGCAATCTCGTCTTTGGGATATTTCTGGAAGCGGGATTTGACGGCGTCGCCCTGGACGATCACGGTGAAGCCGAGTTCTTCGAGCACCAGGGCCATGGCCCGGATGCGGCGGACGCGGCGGACTTCCCCGGCCGCGCCCCCCTGGAAGCTGAAGGAAATGTAGTTTTTGCTCACCGTGTTGCCGCAATAGGAATCCAGCACGCTGTAGTGATAGCCCACGCGGGAACTGAAGTTCATGTAGCGGTCGGAAATAATGGCGTAACTTTTGTCGCCAAAGCGCTCCCCGGCCGGGGAATTGATCATCTGCTGCCCCATAACGGACATGAAGCCGCCCATGTTGACGGGTCGGGGCTTGCGAAAGACCACGTCGGGCCGGAGCATGCCGCTGAGCAGGGCCTTTAAGGGGGCGCTGACGATTTCCTCCGGCGTGACGCTGCGGGCGGTGGGGCCGACAGTGGTGCCGTTATCCAGATCAATAAGGTGCAGATCGATGGGCAGGGACGCCTTCAGCTTGAGGGCCACGCCGCCGGCATCCACGGCCGAATCGCTGATGGCGAACATTTCGTGGTATGAGAGTTCGTGCGCGTAGCGCATGACGTCGTGCAGGGTCTGGCAGCCGGCGGGCGAAAATTTGGCCGAACCCGGATCAGTGAGGTTAAGGGGCAGGATGTAGCGGGCCACGTTGCGCAGCAGGTTGTGCACCGGGGTATCCTGCAGGCGCACCGGATCAAGAGCCAGGCGCAGAGGAAGCAGTTCTTCGGCCTTGCCTTCGTATACCCGGCCGGAAAAGGCGTCCACGGTCACTTCCGTGCCGGGCTTCAGGGTCTGCATGAGGCCGGGCAGATTCAGGATGGTGGGAACGCTGTATTCCCGACAGATGGTGGCCATGTGGCCGGTAATGCCGCCGGTCTGGGTGAGCACGGCCTGGGCCTTGTCCATAATCGCGGCGTATTCCGCGTTGGAATGGGCCGCCACCAGGACGCCCCCTTTGGGAAAGTTCAGCAAATCCTCGGCCGTGCGCGGCATGACCACAGGGCCGTGCCCCACACCGGGATAAGCGATATCGCCGCCCTGGAGCAGCAGCGGATAGTTTTCCAGCAGGGGCGGCTTGGGTACGGCACTGCCGCCGCCGCGCGCGTCCAGAGGGCGCGACTGGAGAAAAATCAGCCTGCCGTCCACGGTCCTGGCCCACTCCACATCCTGGTAGCCGCCGTAGTGGCGATCAAGCCGCATGACCAGCCCGGCAAGCTCCTGCACTTCGGTTTCCGACAGGGTAAACCGGCGGCGCTCGTCATCAGGCACCACTGCGTCAACAGGCAGGCCGTCCGGTCCCATAACCAGCTTGCGATCCTTGTTGCCGGCGCGCCGGCGCACCATTTCCGGTTTTTCTTCCCGGGTGAACACCCAGAGATCAGGCTCGACCAGACCGTCAACGGCGTAACGGCCCAGTCCCCAGACTCCGTTGATCACCAGGGTGTCGCGCATCAGATCCACCGGATCGTGCGAATAGGCCACGCCGCTGGAAAGGGCGTCCACCATTTCCAGGCAGGCCACGGCCATGGCGCTGGCATTGACCGGTATGCCCTGGTGCAGCCGGTACAGGGTGGCAGAAGGGGTGTACAGGCTTGCGACAACCTTGCGGTAACTGTCCGCAAGCCCGCCGCGGCTCACGCCGAGTTCCGTGAGAAACTGGCCGGCGAAGCTTTTGTTGCCGTCTTCCACCTGGGCGCTGCTGCGCACAGCCATGCGCACATCATCCTGGCCAAAGGTCTGTTCCAGGGCTTCTTCCAGGGCCAGAGACAGGGCTTCGGGCAGGGGGCCGTTTTCCACGCGGTCCCGCACTTCCTCAAGAATGGACGCGAGATCTTCAAGATCGTCGAGCTTGATGCGCCCCAGCATATCCTGCACGTCTTTGCCAAGGTTTTCATGGGCCATGAACTGGTGAAAGGCGGTTGTGGTCACGGCAAAGCCGCGCGGCGTGGGAATATCCGCCTTGCCTGCCATTTCTCCCAGATTGGCGCACTTGCCGCCCACCCAGTCCACCATGCTCAGGTTGACGTCGCGCAAAGGCAGGGTGAGGCGGGCGCACAGGTCGTGGCAACCCGCGTCATCGCCGAGCAGATTCTGTATATTCTCCTCGATTTCGGCCAGGGCCTTGTCCAGCCCACGGTGTTTTCCCGGGTTCATGGCTTCCAGGCTCCGGGCCATGCGCGTTGTGAGATCAATGCCTTTTCGAGCCATGTGGCGCACATAGAGGACGCCGAACAACGACTTGCCGCTCAGTTTCACTTCAAGCTCGGCCATGAGATCCGCGAGCGCCGCGTTGGCGTCCAGAAGTTTCCTGAACCGCGCGTACCGCTTGCGGAATATTTTCACTACCGCCTTGTCGGCAAGGATTTGCTCATCGCTTTTTCTTTTGAAAAGCCGCCCGGTCAGTTTCTGCCAGATCATGAATCCCCCGTTTGCCGGCGCAGGACATAGCGAACCCCCGGGCCGGCGCCCACGCGTTCAAGAACGCCGAGTTCCACCAGTTCTTTCAAATCGTTCTGGGCGGTTCGGGCGGAAAGTTCCCTACCCGCTATGCCCTCGTATTGGGCGCGGGTTATGGCGCCATTGGCGCGCAGAAATTCCAGGCCTCGCATCTGCCGCTCGTTCAATTCCGCCGGCGCCGGAAGCGGCCGGCCCCGTATCGCGCCGGAATCGGGCTCCGCCGCAATGCGACCGCCCGCGGACTGCGGCACATAGCTTGCCGCATGACCCCTGTTTTGTCCAGTATGCGGGAGAACGCCGGGAGCCTCCGCCAAAGGGGCAAACCGCCAACCCGCGGCCGTGCCCGAAACTGGGGCATCTCTCAACAGCGCGGAAGCAATGGAGGAAAATCCGGGCCCGTCCCCCTGTTCCCAAAGATTCCGTCCGGCATCCTGACCGGAATTTCCGGCAGGAACGAAGTGTGAAGGAACAGCCGGACCAGGATTTTTGCCGGCAACCGCAGCGAAATTGGAATACCGCGGCGCATCGCCAAAACCCGACGGAGGCACCAGACTTTTTCCCCGAATGTCTTCCGCCCAACCTCTTTCCGCGCCGTCGGCACGATCCGCCGGGGCAACGGCGCCGTCCTCATCGCCTGCACCGGCCCGGATTCCGGTATCCGTTCCCGGTTCCTTCTCCGCCCGGGCGGGGGTGAAGGTTTTTCTGGGAGGCGCCGGCCAGAGAAACTCCGCCGCATGCCCCACTCCCATGGGACTGTGCTGCGATCCGTCGCCGCCATCCTGGTCGGCCTGCGCTTCGGCTTGCGAGCCTGCCGCTGCCCTGCGCGGCGGCGGCATGCCCGCCGGTTCCCGGAAATCCTCGGCCTTGAACTTGCCCGCCAGAATCTGGGCGGACACGGGCTTGCCGTAGGCCCGGAACGCGTCCTGTTCCAACACGATATGCTGGGGCAGGATCAAATCGCCATCCACAAAAGCCATGGCCCTGGTCAGGCAATTTTTCAGTTCGCGCACGTTGCCCGGCCAGTCGTGGGCGGCCATCAGCTCAAGCGCCCCGCGGGACAGGCGGACCTCCGGCTGGCCCATGCCCTCGGCCGCCTCGCGGATACAGTAAGCCGCCAATTGCGGAATATCCTCCTTGCGATGGCGCAGGGGCGGCGTCTCAATACTGATGATGGCCAGGCGGTAATACAAATCCTCGCGAAACGTTCCGGCGCGCACGCATTCGCGCAAGTCCACGTTGGTGGCGGCCACCACCCGCGTGTTGAACGACACTTCCACGTCCGATCCCAAAGGACGGATGCGCCGCACGGAAAGCGCCCGCAAGAGCGCTTGCTGCACCTTGGACGAGGCATTGGCGATTTCGTCCAGCAGCAGCGCGCCGCCGTCGGCTGAAAGAAAGGCCCCCTTGCGCTCAGCCTTGGCTTCGGTAAAAGCGCCCTTTACGTGCCCGAACAAGGTGTCCATAAGCAGGCTTTCGTCAAGCGCGCCGCAGTTGATGGAAATATACGGGCCGCCGCTGCGGGAACTGGCCTTGTGGATGGCTGCCGCCACCAGTTCCTTGCCGGTACCGGTTTCGCCCCAGATGAGCACGTCGGTTCCGGCCCGCGCCGCTTTGCGCACCTGTTCGCGCACCTCGCTAATCAAGGTGCTTGAACCCACCAGATCGAATTCCGCGTCCTCCGGAGGGCTGGACACCAACTGGTGCAGATCCACGGGCGATTGGGCGCGGGCGTGCAGCACCTCCCGCTGGACGCGCTCCAGGTTTGTCTGCGCGGACATGGCGCGTGAAATCAGCGAATTGGCCGCGGCCAGAAGCCGCTGGTGCTCCATGCAGATGGGGGTGGCCTCCACGGCCAGGAATTCTCCGTTCTCGTCCATGGATTTAAACTGAGCGGCCAGGACATTCAACGGCCTGCTCAAACGCCGCCCCGCCATCATGACCAACATGCCCAGAATGGCGATTGCCCCGACGACTACGAACAGCGATACGTTGGCCACCCGCAGGAAGGCCACCAGAGGAAGGTTCGAGGTTTCAAAAAAGGCGATGCCGCCAATAAGCTGGGGCGGAGAGGTGTCGGATGCGGAAAAGTACACCGGAGCGTAACAGAGAAAGGCCTTGTTCTGAGCCTGGACCGAGGAAAAGTGATCCGCCGAGGCCGGCGAGTTGCCGGAGCGGTTTTCCTTGACCTCGGTGATCATGCGCCAGTAGTCCTCGTGCACGCCCCAGGGGCGGAAGGCGGCGTCGTAGCCCGAGCGCCCCAGATCGCCCGTGTAGCCTCGACGCGCCAGATCAGGATAAAATCCGTTGTTTTCATTGCCGGTCATCTCAAAAAGAATCCAGCCCTCGGGATCGAAAAAGTACGATATCTGCAGAGGGTCGTCCTGCAAGGGGGATCGCAGGGGGGAATTGGTCCGGGAATAGACGCCTATTTTCTTTTGCAGGGCGTCAATGTCAATGCCGGCCACCAGGGTGGAGCCGTCGGCAAGGGGCAGGGCCATGCGCATGACCGGAACCTTGCGCGGTTGATCTTTGCCGTCTTGAGAATGATGATATGTAAAAACAATTGGATACAGTTGTGCCTTTCCAGGAATGAGGGGCAGGCTGGATATTTGCTGGAGCAGGGAATAGTCGCCCGCGCCCACGGTTGATCCCGCAATTTCGCGAAAAGCATCGCCATCGCGCAAGAACAAAACGCCCTTGCCCTCTTTGGTATAAATCGCAAATTCGCGCAACAGGGGCAGGCTGTCTTGAAAAAAAAACTCCAATTGGGGCTGTATATCCTGCGCGTTAAGCGCAGGCAGACGCGCAATGCGTTCCAGGCTGTGCCGGAGGTGGGTCAGACTGCTGTTCAGACGCTCGGCCTGGACCCTTGCCTTCAGAAGAGGCAACGTTTCCAAGGACTCGGCCAGGGTGACCGAGGCAGCGTTGTAACCGAGCCAGGCAGCGGCCAGAACAACGCAGACGCACGCGGGTATGATGACAACGGCAAAGCGCAGGGCCATGGGCCAGTCGTCAGCATTGGCCGAAAGGCGCAAAGCCCGTGCTGGAAACAGAGGAATCGCGAAACGCATGAGACCTCCTTCGCGAAAACAAAGAGGAGCGGGCCAGAGAGAATCCCGCAGTCGCGCAAACACGATGGCACATTGTCACAAAAATCACAAGGTAAAATGTGCGCTTAGAAATCGCGCAGCAGCGCATGGCATGCTGTTTGCTAACAGAGAGGCAATGAAACGCGGGATGCGGTGTCCCGCACCAGCTTCCAAACTACCAGAAACCGGAGGACTTCATGAAATCCATTAAAAAGTTGCTGCTCATGGCCATGGCAACATGCATGTGGATGCTGCCAGCCCTGTACGCATCCGCTGCCGGGGGCGGCGGGGCGCCCATCATCCTTGTGGCCGACACGCGCAAGCTCACGGGCATCATGCACTGGTGGGCGAGCCTGTATAACGAGAGCCACATGCAGTTCACCATCCTGACCATTATCCTGATTCCCGTGACCGGCTGCATTTTCGGCCTGCTCGCGGACGTTGTCATGAACCATATCGGCATTGACCTGAAATCGCGCAAACTCGCGGAACATTAATCAGCCCGGGTAATGTAAGGAGGAATCTTATGGATTGGCTGTATATCATGATGCCTATCGCGGGCATGCAGATCTTCTGGCCCGGCCTGATCATTCTCGGTGTTGGCGTCGGTATCATCGGCGGCTTCTTCGGCATGGGCGGCGCCTGGATGGTTACCCCCGGTCTGAACATGCTGGGCTTCCCCATGGCTTTCGCCATCGGCACGGACATCGCCCACATGGCCGGTAAATCGCTTATCTCCACCCTGAGACACGGCAGATTCGGAAACGTGGACTACAAACTCGGCGTCATCATGCTGGTCGGTACCGTGGTCGGCTTTGAAGTGGGCGCCCAGATGGTCATGTGGCTCGAGCGCGTAGGCAACATCAACGTGGTTGTGCGCTGGATCTACGTCGCCCTGCTCTCCCTTATCGCCTGGATGGTCTTCTACGACCTGCATAAGCGCATCCAGAAAGAAAAGCGCGCCAAGGAAAAGGGCGAGGAAATCGACGCTCTGGCCACCGGTGTTAACTGGGCCAGCGCTCTGCACAAAATTCACATTCCCCCCATGGTCAACCTGACGGCTTCCGGCATTTACTGCTCCGCCTGGCTGCCCATTTTCGTCAGCTTCGCCACCGGCTGGCTGGCCGGCATTCTGGGCATCGGCGGCGGCCTTATCCGCATGCCCGCCCTTATCTACATCATCGGCTGCCCGACCCACGTGGCCGTCGGCACCGACCTTTTTGAAGTTATGATCTCCGGCCTGTACGGCGCCGCCACCTATACGTACAAGGGCCGTACCGAACTCGTGGCCGCCATGGTCATGCTGGTCGGCGCCGCCATCGGCGCCCAGATCGGCGCTGTGGCCACCAAGTACATCAAGGGTTACGGCATCCGCATTGCCTTCGGCATCTGCGTTGTCGGCTGCTGCATATCCATCCTCATGAAGCTGGTCCAGCCCTGGGTGCCCAGCCTCACCAGCTTCCTGGACAGCGGCGCCACCGTTCTGGTTCTCGGCCTCATCACCTGCATGTCCCTCTACATCTTCACCAGGATGATCAAGGGCGTGAAGGAAGAACTGGCCGCCAAGAAGGCTCAGTAACCGCAGAGGAAATTGAAAGGAGTACCAACTTATGCGTAAAATACTGCTTCCGCTCCTCGCCCTGATGGGACTTGCCCTCGCCGGTTGCGGAGAATACGGTCAGGTTGAGCAAGGTCGCACGGTGGGTTTTGACAAAGAAGCCGCCACTGTGACAATCATTAAAGACAACGGCATCGACGACAAGAATCCCCAGTACACGGTGCTGCCGCCCCACACCTTCCAACTGCCCGCCGATCCGGCCGAACGCGGCGCCGATCCGGCCGTGGGCCTGCGCGTGAACCTGGATGCCAAGAACAACATCATCACCATGTACAACCCCAAAACCCAGCAGTTCGACAAACTGCCCTTCACCATGGTCCAGAAGGAAGAAAACGTTAACGTGCGCCGGCAACACCCCCTGGTGTATGACGCGGCCACGAAAAAGGCGCGCTCCTTCCCCGTGGTGGATGCCGAAAAGAAGACCGTGACCATCTATTCCGGTCGTCAGCAGCTCTATACCGTGATCAAGCTCTCTGACGAAGATTTCGCCAAGTACGGCGAAAAGGACTGGGCGGCCGGCGACGACGTGCGCATCTACTACAAGGAATCGGGCAAGGCCCTGCGCTTCATGAACGTGTCCAAGACCGACATCACCCGGCGCTAAATACAAGCGCGCAACCCTTACGGGCGGCAGCTTTCGCGCTGCCGCCCGTTTTCTTTCCGGAATTTTTTGCTGGTGCTCCGGCGCGCAAACAGCTACACTCTGCCCGGAATCTGCTACAGGAGACAGGCCATGCAGCCAACCCCGTTAAGCCCGCACGCGCGGCAAGCCGACGGTTCGGCGGAATACGCCGAAGCCGAAGCCTCCCCTGAAAACGCCGCCGAAGGCCCTATCGGCGAAGCCCAAAGCGTTCAACTCGCCCACGGGTTGCCCCGCATGCTGCTTACCATCACCGTGAACGTGCTGGTGCTTGCGGAAGTGTTCATCGCCATGTATTTCGCGGCTCAAAATCCCGACGAAATAACCCCCATATTCTTCAAGACGCTCTTCAGCATGCTGCTGCCCACGCTGGTTCTGGCCTTTGTGGCCAAACGCGTTATCGCCCGCTGGGGTAGACGATGAGTTTCGACGCCCCTTCCCGGGCCGGCAGCGCTTCACTCTCCTCATCTCCGGATATGGAAGAAGGAAAGGCGTATCTGGTCCGCTCCCGCATTCTGGGCAAGCTCAGCGCCTGTATATTTCTCATCGCCGCCCTGGCCGTGGTGGATGGATTGCAAACCCTCATGCGGCAGGACTTTAACTCCGTGTCGCTCATCCCCGGCGAAACTACGATCATGAGCGGCATGATGCCGCAGAACGCCACCGGAACCGGCGATCTGGTCGTGGAAACCGAAGGGCTGACCGGCCTGCGCTTCAATCCCGTGGACGCGTTCAAAGGATTCTGGATGGGCGGCAACATGTGGCGGGCCGAACTCACGGCCGACGCCTCGGCCTCGCCCGGCAAGGGCACGCTGACGGTTGTGGACATGGTGCCCATGAAGAAAGTGGGATCATCCGCCGTACGCGACGAGGACAGCCCCCGCAAGCCCGCGCCGCCCGAAGAAGCCGCCCCGGCCCCGATTCTGGGCCAGAACCCGGCCCTGGTGTATGCGGTGACGGTCTGGCCTTCGGCCGCTGAGCGCGAAGCCGCGGAGATTTCCTTTTTGCGCCGTTTCACGGGCCAGGCGCCTTTTGCCGTGGCCGGCGCGGCCGCCTTTTTTGCCCTGCTGGCCGGCGTCTGCAACTTTGTCTTTTTCGCCAAAGCCGAATCGCGCCTTGCCCGGCAGGGGGTTTACGTTATTCACGGCGTGAAAAAGCAGGCGGACGGTTTGCACGCCTCTTTCGCCCACGCGGGACAGGACGGTTTTGCACCCGGCGAGCGTATGCTGCTGTATGACACGCATTGGCATGAGCAAGGGGAAGGCGTGATTGCGAGCAAGGATCGCATTAAGGGCTTTGTCCGCTTTTCGCCGGAACGGCCTCCGCATTACGGCTGGCTGGTGGCTCTTGCCCGCAGCCATGAGAAGGAATAGCTCGAATTTGAAGAAATAACTGACGGGAGCCTCGCCCAAGCGGGCCTGTTGAGCCACCGATACAATGCGTCATTCTGTATGGGGTTTCCAAAGGGGGTCACACAGAGCCTGTGCCCCCGGCCCCCTTTGACCGCCGGAGGCAATACGGCTCATGGCCAACTTCAAAATTACTCCGCTCCAAGCTGCCGGCCGGGCGCAAACCAACGCCGCATCAACCTTCACCGGGGGAAAGTCATGGCAACCCAGCAGCGCTACACGCGGCTTCGGAACATCATTCTGGCGACCACCCTCTGTTTTGCCATCCTCCCCATGCTGGTGGTGGGCGTGGTTATTCCCATCCAGTTCACGGGCCTGTACAATGAGAAAACCGTGCGCGAGGTGGAAAACGTCGCCCGCAGCAAGGGCCGCACCATTGACATTTTTTTTGAGGAGCGCACCTCCCAGTTGAAGAGCCTGGCCGGCATGTTCAATTTCGAGGAACTCACGGCGCCCGGCAAACTGGCGGAAATACTGCGCACCATCAAGGCCAATTCCCAGTCTTACGTGGATCTCGGCGTTATTGACATGGAAGGCAACCATGCGGCCTATGCCGGCTCTTATGACGTGCTTCACGCCAATTACAAAAACGAAAGCTGGTTTGCCGAGGTCCGCCGCAAGGGCGTGTTCGTCAGCGACGTGTTTCTGGGTTTCCGCAATTTTCCCCACATCATCATCGCGGTCATGCGCGAGGAAGGCCACCGGTCCTGGATTCTGCGCGCTACCATCGATTCGGCCGTATTCACCTCCATTGTGCAGGCCAGCCGCCTGAGCACTGACGGCGACGCCTTTGTGGTCAGCCGCGATGGCGTGCTCCAGACCGAATCCCTGCTGGCCGGCGCGATTATGGACAAGGTCAATATCACCTGGCCGCGCCGGGGCGAACCTTCCACCACCGAAGAGTCTTTGAGCGACAAAAATATGCTTGTCGCCAAGGTGCCCTTGAGCAACGCGCCCTGGATGCTCGTTGTGGCCGAGGACCCGAGCGAGCATATCTCTCTGCTTTTCAAAACCAGGAGCATGGCCGCGGGCATTGTGCTGCTCGGCCTGATCGCTCTTTCCATCGGCACCTGGCTTACCACCCGCATGATTATCCGCCGCCTGGTGGAGGCGGACAAGCAAAAGGCCGCCTACGACGCCAGCCTGTTGCAATCGAGCAAAATGGCCGCTCTTGGCAAAATGGCCGCCGGCATCTCCCACGAAATCAACAATCCGCTTATGCTCATCCGCGAACACGCCGGCTGGATGCGCGATCTGCTTGAGGACGAAAAGCCGGAAACCATGCAGCACTATACCGATCTGCAAAAGGCCGCCATCAAGGTGGAGCAGAACGTGGACCGGGCCAAGGACATCACCCATCGGCTGCTCGGCTTTGCCAGGCGGGTCGATCCCTCGTCCGAAAGCCTGCCCCTCAACCCGATCGTGGACCAGGCCATCGCGTTTCTGCAAAATGAAGCCAACTACAGGGGCATCACCATCGAGCGCGACTTCAGCAAAGACGAACTGCGCGTCGCCACTGATGTGGGGCAATTGCAGCAGGTTATCCTTAACATCCTGGACAACGCCATTGACGCCGTGGGTGAGGGCGGCCGGGTTTCGGTGACCACCCGCCTTGACGATGAGGGAATGGCCTGCGTTGTTCTGCACGATAACGGGCCGGGCGTTCCCGAAGAGCGCCTCGGACAGATCTTCGATCCCTTCTTTACCACCAAAAAAACAGGCGACGGCACCGGGCTCGGCCTGTCCATCTGCTACTCGATCATGGAAAGCCTAAGCGGCAACGTCTGCGCCCGCAACCATCCCGACGGAGGCGCGGAGTTCACCGTTCGCCTGCCAGCCAGCGGCCAGCACTAAAATTTGGGGGAAGGGAGAGGAAACTTTTGGAAAAGTTTCCTCTCCCTTCCCCCAAACCTCCTTCCCTCTCCTTCAAAACTTTTTAGTTTGGGATGCCCAAGCTGTATATCCCGCCCATCGCCTCCCCGTCCCCCGAAACGCGCTGCTTCTCAGGAAAACTTTACCAACTGTTCCAATTCCTGTAGCCGCCGGCCGTAGTTCTGCCAGACCGAAGCCAGTTCCATGGCGTTTTTCAGGGCGGCGTAGGCTGTCAGGCTTTGCGGTCGGGCCATGAAGCGTCGCTCCGCCTGTTCCGGGGAATATTCAGGCAACGCTTCCCGCGCGGCGAACAAAAACATATCCGCCGGGAACAGATTCGGATAGCGAAGGATATGAGTGAAGCCGAACCTTCCCAACAGCGCGGCCAGCGCCTGCCGGGAATACAGAAACAGATGCTCGCCGGACAGCAGCATGCCGAGAAAGGGGTGTTCCCGGGCCGCCAGTTGAGCATGGGAAGCGCCCGCCGGATATTCCGGCAGTTGCAGGATCAGCGTTCCGCCCGGCTTGAGCGCGGCGCTGATCCTTTCCAACTCCCCCACGGGATCGGCCAGATGTTCCAACACGTCCAGAGCAATGACGGCGTCGTAGCGCTCGTCATCCGCCCGCATCGAAACAGCGGCCGGGTCAAGGGTCGTAATGCCCAGCTTCCGCCGCAGATACGCCCTCCAGGCCGGGTTGAGCTCCGTGGCCGCGGCCCGGTATCCCAAGTCGCACAGCCACCGGGTCAGGGTGCCCAAGCCGCAGCCCAGTTCCAGCACCCTGGCGCCGGGTTCCACATGCCGGATAATGTGCCCCGCCCAGTGGGCCGCCCGTTCGCGGTAGTGCAGCAGCAAGATGTCGTCAATGCTGTTGCAGCCCATATCCTTGTAGAGAGCGGCCATTTTGCCCAGCCAGTACGACTCGTCGTACAGCGAGGCGCTGTCGCTTTCGCGGGCGGATAAAACGCCGACCGAATTCTCCACCAGGGTTTCGCAGGCCGGGCAACGGGCGTAAGCGTCATTCCAGGGCAACAGGCCGTGGTTGCCGCACCAGCAGGATGGGGTCATTGCAGCACTCCGCCGGGATATGATTCGAACGGGTTCGGACCACGAGGCACAGCGCGAATACCGCCTGGGCCACGCCGGCGCCGAAAGGGGGCCTTGCCCGGAGGCCGTAAAGCCACTCCGAACAGACATCACATTTTCGTTATATAATATCAAAATATAACGCAACAGCTTATGGCGGCGGACAAACGAAAAAAACAGCCCCAATCTTACAATCTGTACGTGGCGGAAGCGACGTTGTCGAGAATGGAGACTACCAGATCAACGTCAATGCGATAATCGTCCAACTCGGCGCCTGAAGCGCCCGCCCCCAGCGGCTGGCCGGACAATACGGTTTGCGTCACGGGAAGATACAACAGTTTAAGGAGCTTGATAGTGATAAGGTTGCAGCCGTTATTGATATGATCGTGGCCGAAGAACTCCATCAGCACCGACTCGCGTTTCTGAAAAAACGCCAGGGTGGAATTGGCCCCGTGCGGCGACAGGGTCAGGGCGGAGTTGCTCATAAAGGCAATCTGCCCGCGCAGACTGTGTTCTTCCGGCACCAGCACCTCAATGTCATAGGCGCGGAGCGCGTCCAGCAACTCCGCCTCGTTCAGCAGGCGTCTCGTACCTATTCTACGGATAAAGCAGCGCTTTTCCCCATCAAGCGTTCCGGCCACCTCGAGCAGCCGCTCCCGGATTGTTGACAGCAAATGCTTATGCTTGTGCAGGCCGCTCCAGTGAATGACATGCGGAATAACGGCACGCCGTATAAGATGCGGGCCGGCGCAATGAACAATCCGCTCCGGCGTCACGCCCATGAGCTCCAGCCCTTCCAGCACAACCTTGCTGGAGGTGTTGGCAATATACTGCCCCTTGTATCCGGCTGATTCCATAAGAAAAATCTTCGGCACGCTCTCAAAAAGCCAGTGCCACAGATTGCCGAGGCTCCACAGCGGGTACAGGGGAACCGCCTCATCCAGCACCGTGGGCTCGCTCCGGTCGGCGTGAAGCAGTGCCGAACTCACGACCTGGGCCAGGAGTTCCTCGCCATGTTCGTGATTGAGCGATTCCCTGAGAATAAATGTTCGCCCGCCCCTGTTTCCCGGCGGCATGATGATCTGCCCGAGTTCGCCCGCGCAGAGGCAGTTGCGCACCATGTAATACGGGGTGTCGAAGGTTTGTCCCGTATGGACGAAGCCGGATTCCGGAAAAAGGGCAAGATACTCGCGGGCGCCGATAAAAAGGAAGCCTTCCAGCAAGTGGCGCGCCTGTTCTCTCATGGCATTCCCCCAAGGCGGGAGGCCGCAGAGCCCCCCGAACGCCTGTTACATGGCGGTTTTCCTTCCGTGGCGTGCGCCAGCGGGCCTGTCCTTATTCCCCCTAAGAGCAAATTAAATTCGAGCTACCCATTGGGGTTTCCAAAGGGGGTCACCCCCTTTGGCCGCCGGGGGCAATAATTTTCTTGGGAAACTTCAAAATGAATTTGCTCTGACCTGCCGGCTTTGCCTGGCAGAAACAAAATCGGCAGAGATCCCGCCGGATCTCTGCCGATTTTGAGACACGGCCAATCGATATCTTACAAGGTATCGGCGTAAAGCTCAATAACGTGCTTTACCGGGATACTGTCATTATTGCGCGACAGCATATCCATGATCTGCATCATGCAGGCGGGGCAGCCCGTGGCAACCACATCCGGATGAACCGAAACGATGTTGTCGCGTTTGCGTTGCCCGATCTGCCGGGAGAGATCATAGTTGTACAGGGTAAAACTGCCGCCGCAGCCGCAGCAGCGGTCCGCTTCGGGCATTTCCACCAGTTGCCAGCCGGGCAGACTTTTGAGCACGGTGCGCGGCTGTTCGGTAACGCCAAGGGATTTCTTCAGGTGGCAGGAGTCGTGGTAGGTCACCCGCTTGCCGTTCCCTGACGGCGCGGGCAACCGCACCTTCAGAACATCCAGCATAAACGCTGTCACATCAATGGTTTTGTTGTGGATTGCCGCAATCTGCCCGCGCAGTTCGCTTGGGTAGTTTTCCATGAGCTTGGGCCAGATTTCCTTGATCGTGGCCGCGCAGGTGGCGCAGGGCGTAATCAGGTAATCATAGACGCCTGAAGAAAAAAGCTTCAGGTTCTGCTTTACCAGCGTGTCATACGTTTTTCTGTCCCCGGAAGCCAGGGCCGGAATGCCGCAGCAGCTCTGGCCGCCCGGCATATACACGCCCACCCCGTGTTTTTCCATCACCTTGAGCACGGCCGCGGGCACCCGCGGAAAGAGCTTGTCGGAAACGCAGCCGGGGAAAAAGGCGATACGCAGGCCGCTGGAACCGACCGGCGTATCCAGGGACGCCACCTGCGAATGGAAGGATTCCTTGGCCAACGAGGGGAAGTGGCGATCGCCGATAAAGGGCGTCAATATCGACGAGCAGGAGGTGCCCACCACCTTATTGGCGTCTTTGATGAACAGGCCCTGGAATTTGCCGGAAATGTCCATCAGGGTGTTGAACAGGCCCGGCCGGACCAGCAGGCCGCGGAAGATCAGCTTCTTCACCGGCGTCAGGCCCATGTAGCCGGAAACAATGGAACGGGCGCGCAGGAAAATGTCCAGAATCTTGACGCCCGAGGGACAGTTGGCCTGGCAGGAGCCGCAAAGCAGACAGCGATTGAGCTTGTCGTTCACGCTTTCGGCATCGGCGATCATGTTTTTGGCCAGGTTTTCCAGAAGCGCTATCTTGCCCCTGGTAACGTCGGCCTCTCTCATGGTGGCCCCGTAAACGGGGCAGACCGCCTGGCACATGCCGCAACGCATGCAGGATACCAGCATGTCGTCAAGCTCAAGCAGCATGGCGGCAAGCCGGCTTACGTCCTGCGGGGCCTTGTTGGTTTTTTGCTCTGACATGGCTAACTCCTACAGCACCTTTTTGCCGGCATTGAACAGGTATTTGGGGTCCAGGGCGCGCCGCAGGTTTTTGGAAAACTCGATGGTGGCCTTGTTGGTTTCCTTTTCCATCCACTTGGCCTTGGCCATGCCGATGCCGTGCTCGCCGGAAAGGGTGCCCTGGAGCTTCAGGGCCACGTCAAAAATTTCGTCCACGGCCGCTTCCACCCGGTGGAACTCTTCCGTGTTCCTGCGATCGCAGAGGATGGTGGGGTGCAGGTTGCCGTCGCCGGCATGGCCGAAGGTGCCTATGTCCAGCCTGTACTTTTTGGCGATCTCGTTTACAGCCGCCACCATGGCCGGAATCTTGGAGCGCGGTACCGTGGCGTCTTCCAGCACCGTGGTGGGCTTGGCCCGGGCGAGCGCCGGCAGGGCATTGCGCCGCGCCTCCCAGAGCTTGTTCTTTTCTTCGGCGGTCTGGGCTATGCGCACGTCTGTGGCGCCGCACTTTTTGCAGACTTCAATGACCTTGGCCGCGTCTTCCTCGACCATCTGGATATGGCCGCCGTCTACTTCGATCAGCAGAATAGCGCCCGCTTCCACTGGCAGGCCGGCCTTTGTGTGGGCCTCCACGTGCTTGATGCAGCTTTGGTCCATGATTTCCAGGGTGCAGGGCACGATGTGGGAAGCGATAATCCCGGCCACGGTTTCCGAGGCCTTGTTGATGTCGGCGTACACGGCCATCATGGCTTTGGAAGCCTTGGGCGGGGGCACGAGCTTGAGAATGATGTTGGAAAAGATCCCGAGCGTGCCTTCGGAGCAGGACATGAGCCCGGCCATGTTGTAGCCGGTAACGCACTTGACCGTGCGCGAGCCGGTTTTCACCAGTTCACCGCGATAGTCAAAAATTTCCATGCCCATGACATAGTCTTTGGTCACGCCGTATTTCAAACCGCGCAAGCCCCCGGCGTTCATGGCCACGTTGCCGCCCAGGGTGGACACGGTTTGCGAACCGGGATCCGGCGGATAGAACAGGCCGCGCTGGGCCACGGCGGCCGCGAACTGGGCCGTGACCACGCCGGGTTCGACCACGGCGTACAGGTCTTCCTCGTTGATCTCGACGATCTTGTTCAGCTTGTTCGTCAGAATGACAAGGCCGTTGCCTTCCGCGGGAATGACGCCGCCGGACAGGTTGGTGCCCGAACCGCGCACGGTGATGGGCAAATCGCTGTCATACGCCAGCTTTACCACTTTACCCAATTGCTCCTGCGTGGCCGGGCTGACGACCAGAGCCGGCACCACCGGGGTGAGCACCGCGGCGTCGTAGGAATACGCCATGCGGTCGGCTTCTTCCGTCAGGACGTTTTCCTGGCCGGAAATGCCGACAAACTCTTTTATAAGAGCAGGACTGATTGCCATGAGTCAAACCTCACTTAATGGTTTTCCCCCAGGGTGCATTCCCGGGAAGAGGAACGAATATAGTTCCGCATGCGCCATGCGGGTGACGGTCTGAGCTGTTCTACGCAGGATAACTGATATGCGAGAATTGATGGGAAGACATACGGCTTCCGGCGCGATCACCCCGCGCCCACTTTGTCTCCCCCCCATGCAATCTGGCAGAGAGTGAAGAAGGCAGCACTGCGCGCGGGTTCTCTTTCGCGCTCAGGCGGAAGAGAATATTGCCGAAGCTACGGTAGCTTTATCTGGAGCGGATTGCAATGGTATCGCCTGAAGAAACGCCGCGGAGAAGCAATGATCCGCCGGTGGCCGGAACTAGAGCATTTCACGAATGAAATGAGTGAATTGCTCTGCAAGGATTTGTCCTCAAATCCTTGCAGCGAACGAGGCGTAGGCGGGCCTTGCCCGCCTTTAAGCGACTCTTTCAAGCGTTAGAGCAAATCAATTTTGAAATTGTCCAAGAGTAGTATTGCCTCAGGCGGCCAAAGGGGTTGAACCCCTTTGGAAACCCCATTTTTTTGGCAGGCTCAGGTGAACAATTTCAAAGTTGAAATGCTCTA
>JAVBOI010000061.1:0-14239 GCA_031550695.1 Desulfovibrio sp.
TTGTTATTATGGACAATCTTTCTGCACACAAATCATCCGGCGCGCATGATGCGATAAAGAAAGTGCAAGTTGAACTTTTGTTTTTACCAGCCTATAGCCCTGATTTTAATCCTATTGAAAAGATGTGGAGCAAAGTGAAACAGATATTGCGAGGCATAAAATACAGAACCCATGAAGACCTCTTTGCAGGAGTTGGAAAAGCCCTGGACCGTGTTTCTGCAAGCGATGCCCAGGGCTGGTTCAAGTCTTCTGGTTATATACAATTTTAAAGTTGAAATGCTCTAAACAAAAAAGCCCGCTGCAACCTCAATGGGAGCAACAAGCCCACAACGCGGGAGCGCTTTCCGGGGAAAGCCTCTGAGTTATCGAGCCCTCCGTCGGCCCATTATAAAAAGTTTGGGGGAAAGGGGATGGGGGGTCCGGGGGGAAGGGAGGCTTTTTCAGATGAGTTCGCCTTCGCTTCGCTCAGGTCGAACGGCCCCTTTTCAAAGGGGGGTTCCCTTCCTTCCCCCGGCCGCCGGAGGCATGCCTTTTCTCTACTCCAGCCTCAGCGGCACTGGTTGCCCGGCGGCGGTGTCGGTGATTCGGAAGGTGACGCTGGCGCTTTTGCCGTGTTCGTCCACCAGGGAGATGGTGAAGTGGCCGGGGCGCATGGGCCAGAGCAGGGTATCGTCTTCTTCCTGCACGGCGTAGAAACTGCGGTTGACGAACCAGTGGACGCGTCCCTGGCGTCCTTCGCAGCGCAGGGCCAGTTTTTGTTCCGGGGCGGCGGTATTGAGCAGGTAGTTGGCGCCGGGGCGGGGCGAGGTGATGGTAACGGCCGGGCTTTGGCCGGATTGCAGGGAGCGCAGGCGGGCGAAGTCTTCCAGGTCCGGGGGCAGGGTGGTCTGGATGCCCGCGTCGGTTTCGCGGTGCAGGGCGCAGCGTAAGGTGTGGCTGATGCCCTGGATGCGTTTGGCGTTGACGGTTTCCGGGCAGAAGGGCGTGGCCGGGCGGCCGGACAGGCGGCAGGCGAGGAAGGTTTCGACGCCGGTGGGGGGTGAGAACCAGCGGGCCGGCTGTTTCAGGGGGATGTCGCGCAGGATGCGGAAGGCGGCCGGGGCGGCGCCGGCCGCGCCCACCAGTTCTTCGTGCGGGCGGGATTGTTCGTTGCCGAGCCAGATGATGACGGTGTGTTCCGGGGTATAGGCGCAGACCCAGGCGTCGCGCAGACCGTAGGAGGTGCCGGTCTTGAAGGCCAGGCCGCGCCTTTTGCGGGCCAGGGCTTCGCGCTGGACCGGGGGCAGCAGGCGCATGGCGTGGAGCATGTCGGCCACCAGGTAGGCGCCGGCCGGGGAGCAGGCCGGGCTGGTCTGGCCGGGTTCCTGATCCGGGTTCAGAACCAGGGGGCGGCGCGCGCCGAGGCGGGCCAGATCGGAGTATGCCTGGAGCAGTTCCAGCAGGGTGACTTCGCAGCCGCCGAGCACCAGGGAATCGCCGTAGTGGGAGGCGGCGCGGGAAAAGTGGCGGAAGCCGAAGGCGCGGATGCGGTGCAGGGCGGCTTCGCCGCCTATCAGGCGCAGCACGCGCACGGCCGGGGCGTTGAGCGATTCGGACAGGGCCTGGGCGGCGGACACGGGGCCTCGGTAGGCGCGGTCGAAGTTGCGCGGGGCCTGGCCGGAAAAGGACAGGGGCGTGTCGGCCAGAAGCGAGCCGGGCACCAGCAGGCCTTGTTCCAGGGCTTCCAGGTAGACGAAGGGCTTGAGGGTGGAGCCGGGCGAGCGCGGGGCGTTGCCGCAATCCACCCAGTTCAGGCCGGTGGCCGGGTCGAAGCGGGCGTTGCCCACGTAGGCCGCAAGGGCGCCGCTGGCGTTGTCGGCCACGGCCCCGGCGGCGGTTATGTCGGCGGGCAGGCCGGCCAGGGCCAGGGCCAGGTTTTGCCGCAGCAGGTCCTGGATGTGCGGGTCAAGGCTGGTGTTCAGGGGCGGGCCGCCGTTTTCCCAGCGGGATTTCCCGGCGCGGGCCAGGCTGTGTTCGGCAAAGTGCCAGTGCGACAGGGGCAGGGCGGCCTGGAAGCGAGGCAGGGGCTCGCGCAAGGCGAGGCGCAGTTCCTCGTCGTTTATCCAGCCGTCCTCGCCGGTCTGGCGCAGAATGCGGTCGCGGCGGGCCAGCAGGCCGGCCGGGTTGCGGTCCGGCCGGTAAAAGGTGGGGCCCTGGAACATGGCCACCAGGGCGGCGGCTTCGGCCAGGGTGAGGTCTTCGGCCCGTTTGCCGAAATAGCCCCTGGCGGCCGCTTCCACGCCCCGGTAGGGGCCGCCCATGGGAGCGCGGTTCAGGTAGAGTTCGAGAATGCGGTCCTTGTCCAGGTCCTGCTCCAGCTTAAGGGCCTGGGCGAATTCCAGGGCCTTGGTGGTCAGGGTGCGCGGCCGGGGAATGGCGATGCGCACAAGCTGGCTGGTGATGGTGGACGCGCCGGAAACCGTGCGGCCCTGGATCAGGTTCTGGCCCAAGGCCCGGCCCAGGGCCAGGGGATCGAGGCCGGGGTGGGAATAGAAGCGTTTGTCTTCCACGGCCACGGCCAGGCGGGGCAGCCAGCGGCCCATGCGGGCCAGGGGCAGGGGCAGGCAGTATTCCTCGGCCGTGGAAAGGCGGATGTGGTACAGGTCGCCCCGGTTGTCGAACAGGGCCGGGGAAACGGGCCAGGCTTCGACCTGGGGCAGGGCCGAGGGCACGGCGTACAGGGCGGCCGCGCCGCCGGTCAGGGCGAGCGGGGCGAGAAGGGCGAGTCGGCGGAAAACGCGAGCCGCCGTCCCGTATTTTCCAAAACGTTGCAAAAGGGAAAACAGGGGGGACGGCGGCATGGGCTTTTCCGGCAGCGGGCAAACGGCCGCTGTCAGTTTTTGGCGGGTTCGGTCGCGTTTTCAGCGCCGGGGGCGGCTGCTTTTTCGGCAGCGGGGAACAACAGCTTGTCCGGGCTGATGACCAGACTGTCGAGAAGCCCCTGCACTTCCCCTTTGCGTTCCGGGGCGTCGCGCACCATCAGGTGGGCCGAGATGAAGATGACGTTGTCTTTGGTGAAACGCACATGGGTGATGCCGTAAAGCTTGGGTCCGAAGTAGATGCTGCCGCTGGCCGTGTCCATTTGCATGCCTACGGCTATGCCGTCCGGGGGATTGGGGCTTGGCAGCACGTTCAGGTCGGCCGCTTTCACGACCGCTTCGATGTCCCGGCGGATTTTTTCCGTTATCGGGTTGCCGGGGGCGGTGATGTTGGCCAGGTACTCCGGCGTGATGCCCATGGATTCGTTGCTCGCGTAGTGGACGACCAGGGTCATCACCGAGGAGTAGTTGGCGGCGTGGAAAATGGCGCCCTGAAGCGTGCTTTGCAACTGGGCCTTGGCTTCTGCGGAAAGGTTGCCGCCGATCAGCGAACCGGAGCGAACGAGCGCCGCCGGCTCCATCTTGGTCCAGAACTCCGGCAGGGTGATGGTGTAGCCGGCTTTATCGTCGGACAGGGTGACGCCTTCCTCGGCCAGGGCGGCGGAGGCGAAAAGGAACAGGCAGGCTGAAAGAAAAAAGGCGATTCGTTTCATGATCTCTCCAGGAAAAAGTGACGGACTCTGGGACAAAGCAACTTTACGGCTGTCCACCGCGGCCTGACCAACATACTGGGGTTTCCAAAGGGGTTCACACAGAGCCTGTGTCCCCGCCCCCCTTTGGCCGCACAGAGCCTGTGCCCGCGGCCGGAGGCAATACTATTCCTGGGCAACTTCAAAATCAATTCGCTTTATGGCCTAATGAAAAATAGTGACCAGAATAAGCCCGCCCAGGCCGAGCACGATCGCGATCAGATCGAACAGGGCCACCAGCCTGAACATGGCGAACTTGCGCGAGGCCAGCCGGGCGTTGACGATAATGTGCGAAATAATACAGCGATCCAGGGTAAGGATGTCCTCCGCTTTGACGTTGTATTTGTCCTGGAGCAACTGGATGTAAGACTCGACGGAATGCTCCTTGATGTGAGCGAAAAAAAGGGCGTTGTCGCAGTGTTCGAAATTGCTGGCCTCGGCTTTTTTCACGATCACGGGCAAAAAGGAGTAAAAGCTGGTCAGGATGGCGGCGATCAGGATTAGTATGGTCAGCACCAGCATGACCTGGATGGCGCCGGAACTGCCCGCGATCAGGGTGCGCAGCACGCCGAAGCCGCCGAAAATGGCCATGCCGTTAAAGGCCATGAAGTAGGTGTGCTTGCTTTCGGCATAGCGCAGGTTGGCGTCCACCATGGAGCAGATGAAGCGCAAATCCTCCCGCAGATCCATGCTCGCGGGCGACCTTCCTTCATCGGCGGCCGACTCTTGCGGCGTACCTTTCTTCTCCCGTCCGGGCTTCATGGCTGTTATTCCTTTTTCCCGGGCGTTTTCTCGGGGGTTTTCTCGGGCTTGTCCTCGGGCGGTTCGCCCTTTTTATGCACCGTGACCTTGCCGGGCAGGGTGACGGCCCGGATGTCGGCATCGTACATGCCCTCGGCGGACAAGGGCGGCAGAACGAAGCTGCCCCGGCTGACGGCCCGCAGGGTGTACACGAAGGCGGACTTTTTCGGCAGGGTGTCCACGTAGAGCAGCAGCCTGTCGTCGCGCATTTCCGCGCGCGCGCCGTCAAGGCCGTTGAGCATGCCGAGCCCGGCCAGGGGCGGGGCGTCGTTGATGGCGGTCCACTGCTCCTGAAGGCTTTCCGGCACGTTGGCGTAGCCGCCGCTGTCGTCGCCATTGCTTTCCGAGGACGGCACGAGTTTGGGGTTTTCTATGTCAAAGCCGCCCGGCACGATGTCCGAGAGCACCAGGTTGTTGATTTCCTTGTCGGACTCCAAGTACAGGGTGACGGTGATCTTGTCGCCGTGCTCCACGTGGATTTCCGGGGCGTTCTGGCGGCGGACGTTTTTGTCGTCGGTGGTCCAGGATTCGGCCCGGGTGCTTTCGTCGGCCAGGGTCCAGCGGCGCATGAGCCGGATGCCGGACTCCATGGGCCCCGGCGGGTCCAGGGGCACGCCGGTGGTTACCCAGGTGTAGTAGAGCGCGGCCTTGTCCGGGTCCGGGCCCTGGCCTTTAAGCGTAACCTTGACCGGCGAAGGCGCGGCCTGGCCGGCCGGCAGGAGCTTGTCCGTGCCGTACGAGGGCGCGTTGCCCGCGCCGAATGAGCCGAGCGCCACCGGGCCGCTCTTGTCCAGGCGTTCCACGGTGGCCGTGAAAGGCTGGCGGGCGCCGGCGATTTTTTCCATGTAGCGGCCAAGGGCCAGCACGGCCAGGGCGTTTTCCTGGGTATTCCGGAACTCGCCTTTGCCGCCGGCTTCCAGCAGGCGCTTGGCGAGCAGGGCGCTTTCCTCGGCAAAGGGATCGATCGAGGCCCACATGAGCAGGCGCAGGGCCTCGTTGCGCACGGCCGACTCGTGGCTGAAGCCGTAGTCCGCGCCCGTGCAGGGGGCCGTGCCCAGGGCGCGCAGGGCGTTCGGCTTGCCTTCGGCCAGGGCGTAAGCTCCGGCCAGGAAGATGCGGGCCGAGGTGTTCAGGGTGTTGCTCTGGTCTTTCAAGAACTGCATCCAGCCGAGCGGCGCCTCGCCGTTTAAGGCCAGCACGTAAGCGATGTAGGCGCGGGCGCTCAGTTCGTAGCCCAGGCCGTAGCCTGGCTGGTCCTTGGGGTTCAGGGGCGCGGACAAATAGATCTTGAGCCGGCGCACGGCCGCCTTGAAAGCGTCGGCCGGCACCAGGGTGGGGTCTGTGTTGCGGGCTTCGGTAAGCAGGTGCGCGGCGTAGGCGCTGCCCCACACGTAGCCGTTGCCGCCGTGGGCGCTTTCGCCGGGCCACATGGTGAAGCCGCCGTCCTGGCGCTGCATGGACAGAATGCGGCGAATGCCGAAGTCCAGGGCAGCGCGCAGGCCTTTTTCGTCGGCCAGCGTTTCGTTCAGGCCGCGCACCAGCGCGGGCACGGCAATGTACGGCCAGGTGGTGGAAACGGTCTGCTCAAGGCAGCCGTGGGGATAGTCGCTCAAGTATTCCAGGGCCGAGGCCAGGCTGACGGCCGGGGTTTCGGAAAATGCCAGGCGGGCGCGCTGGCCGCCGGGGAAAAAGCCGCCGGGCAGGCGGATGTCTTCCGGCGCCTTGCCCCGGACCGTGCCGGAGCCGGCCATGGTGACGCGGGCGTAGGGCGGGCGCACGGGCAGTTCCAGGCGCTGCTCAAAGGCCGGATCAGGCGAGCCGATAATTTCCGTTTTCAGCGTGATGACGCCGAGCGCCGATTCCTTAAGGGCCAGCACGGGCACGTCCACGGCCGCCTTGGGCGTTTTCTTGTCCAGCTTGACGCTGAAGGTGGTCGCGCCTTGCACGGCCAGGGGGCCTTCGGTGATCACGGTGATTCTGGCCTCGCGCGGGGTGGCGTCCGAGGCGTAGCAGATAACGGGCACGATGAACGAATCGCCGGGCGCGGCCATGCGCGGGGTGGTGGCTTCCACGGTCACGGAGCGGGCGATTGCCACGTTGGCGGCGGCGCTGCCCACGGCCGCGGGGCTGGCGGCCACGGCCATCAGCCGGCCCTTGCCGCTGTATTCCGGCAGATCGAGGGTGACTTCGGCCCTGCCGTCGGCATCGGTTTGCACGGCGGCGCGCACGATGCTGAGCAGTTCCAGCTTGCGCGTTATGGGCGAGGCGTCGTTTTTCTCCTGGCTGTCGTCGCCGCCGGCCTCAAGGGCCACGGGCGGGTTGGCGTTCAAGGGCATAAGTTCGTCGTAGCGGTCGTGGGAGCGGCTGAGCATGGCCCGCTTGCTGGAGAAAAAGGCAAAGGGATCGGGCGTTTTCTGGTTGGTCAGGGACAGCAGGCCCTCGTCGATCAGGGCGATGACCACCTCGCCCCTGACCGGCGCGCTCTTGCTGTCCGTCAGCCGCACTTTCACGGGCAGGCTGGTTTTGGGCAGCGCTTTTTCCGGCGCTTCCACGGCCAGGCCGATGCGCGCCGCCGCCTGGTCCAGCAGCAGAGGCACAAGGCCGAAGGCGCGGTGGGCGGCCCAGGCCTCGCCCGGTTTGACCGCCCGGATCACCCAGGCCGAGCAGTAGGCGTTGGGGCCCATGTCGCCGGTAACGGGAAAGCGGATAACGGTTTCGGGCTTGTCCAGGGTTTCCACGCGGCGCAACAGTTCGCGATCGCTTTCCACCACCAGCAGCAGCTTGCCGGCAAAGGGCGCGCGCACGGTCAGTTCGGCCGTATCGCCGGGCACGTAGCGCGGCTTGCCCCAGGAGAGCATCACCCGGTCCATGAGCGGGGACGCGCCCGGAGTCGACCCCACCAGTCCGGGCCAGACCCGCACGGTGAAGCGCTGTTCGGTGTCGCTTTCCTCATCCAGCAGGGAAATGACGTAGGTGCCCTCGGTCTGGGGGGTGAAGGTCAGAGCGCCCGTGCCCTTGTCCAGAGCGACCGTGGATTCGGTCAGGCGCTTTTTCTCCACCGCTTCGGCATAGCCGGTTTCCGAGCGGGAATAATAGTATTGTTCCAGGGCCACGGCGGCCCGGAGCGTTTTCGCCCCGGCCGGCGCGCCTTCGGGGGTGACGGCCGCCACGTCTATGCGGCAGGGGCCGCCGGCGGCAAGCTCCTGCCGGGGCAGGGCGTAGCCGATGAGCACGGGCTTGGGATAGTAGGGCAGGGACAGGCTTTTGGCCACCATGCGGCCGCCGTCCTCGCGCACGCGGAAAGTAAAGACCAGCCGCTGCGAGGTGGCGCCGAACTCACTCGCCGGGCTGATGGAAAAGACCGCCTTGCCGTTTTCGTCCAGCGTCTGGTCTTTCACGTCGAAATAGTTGGATTTATAGCGCTCGGTCTGGGCCGGAAAGGCAAAGCGCCTCCAGTCCGGATGAGAGAATTCCAGGGGCTGGGCCTGGATGTTGACCTCGTAGCCGGCATCGGCGGCCGGGGTGCCGAACAGGTAGCGGGCCTCCACAGCCACGGACACGGCCCCGTCTCCGGACACGCTCTTCACGTCCGGCTCAAGGGTGACTTCCAGGCGCGGCGGGGCCAGATCCTCCACGGAAAAAGCGGCCGAGCCCAGGGGGGCCTTGTTTTCCTGGCCGGGCAGGTAGATTTCCAGGCGATACGCGCCCGTGGGCGTGGCCGGCACCAGGGGCAGTTCGAAGCCGGCCCCGCCGCTGGCGGAAAGCATTTCCAGCCCCTGGCCGGCCGTGCGGCCGGTGGGGGTGAAGACCTTCCAGCTTACCGGGAAGGGGGCCGGGGCCTTCATGGCGCTGTCGCGCACCAGCACGCGGAAAGGCACGGTCTCGCCGGGGCGGTAAACGCCGCGCGGCGTGTAGCAGTAAGCCTCGTAGCCTTCGCTCAGGTAGGCCTTGCCGCCGGTGTCAAAAGCCTCGCCCCGGGTCAGGTTCCGCTCCAGCTTGAGGTAGGTCATGTCGTCGTAGCTGCGCGGCAAAAAATTCGGCGCGGCCGCGCTTTTGCCGGGGGCCGCTTCGTTTTTGCCGGACGCGGCCGGCGGAGTCTTTCCGGCCGGCGACGTTTTTCCAGCCGGCGCGGCTTGATTCGATGTACTTGCGGCCGACGCGTTTTGGGCCGATGTATTTTTGGCCGGCGTGGAGGCCAGGATCAGGGCCGGCTTGAGTTTGGCGTCCCATGGTTCGCCGCGCTTGTATACCCACAGCCCCTGGGCGTCGGTGCGCCCTTCCGCAATCAGAATGTTGTTGTTGGAATACAGGCGCAACGTCACGTCCTTCAACGCGTCTGCCGTGGCCAGTGAGTTGGCCCACACGGTCAGGCCGTCGGGCATTACCCGCGCCACCAGGCCGATGTCCGAAACCACCACCAGTTTCTGGCCCCAGCGGGCCATGCGGGAAGAGGGATCGTCGCCGTCGTCATCGTCGCCGTTCCGGCCATTTTTGCTGGCATCAGAGCGGTTGGAATCCCTGGACGGCCGGCGCAGGTGACTGTCCGGCATATTGTCCGGCTGGCTTGCGTCGATCACGCTCAGGAAAAAGATGCCCTTGCGGCCTTCCACCAGGGGGGCGAGATCCAGGCTGCGCTCGGAAATACGGTTGAGCACGCCGCCCACGTCCGCGGTGCGGGTGCCGATTTCGCGGGCCAGGCTGGCGCGGTAGTCGTCGTAAAAGCCCATGGCCATCAGGGGAATGCTGTTTTCCGGCAGTTCGCGCAACGTCACCTGGATGCGGTTGACGTTGATGCTGGTAAGCGGCACCAGCAGGCCGCGCTCCGGCGAAATAAGCGAGCCCTGCTCGCCGAGCGCCAGACGCGGCTCGAAATCCTCGAATGCCACCAGGGTGGTATTGTCCGCGTGTATCATGCCGGTGCCCTCGGTATTGGGCAGGCCTTTCTGCACGGTCACGGTCACGCGCGGCCGGGTGCTGAAATCGCCCTTGACCACGTAATGGCCGGGGTCTTCTTCTTCCACGGAAAAGTCCATTTCCGGGCTCAGGGAAAGGTAGCGCTTGAGATCCTGCGGCTTGACCGGCGAAGTGGTGTTGATGCGGATGGTCCGCTCCCAGGGCGGGCTTTCGTTCTGGCTGGACGAAACGCCCATCAGGCCGAGCAACGAGCCGGGCTTTACCCGGTAGCGCGCGTCCCTGGCCAGGCCCACCGGCCCGTCAACGCCGGCAAAGCCTTTGGGCAGCTCAAAGATCAGGGGGTCAAAGGTCGTGGGCCGGACGGTGATCCTGGCCGTGCTCCAGCGGTTGTCGCCCTTGACCGACACGGCCGAAAGCACCGGCACGGGCACCAGTTCCTCCACGGATTTGCCGTCCTTGTCGCGGCTGACGATGACGCTGGACACCTTGAGATTTTTGCGCAGCGACTCAAGATTGACCGCGGAGTTGGAAAAATGGAGCAGAAAGTGCATGGTGCCGTCGGCATCGTAGCGCACCTGGTTGGGCTCGAACTTCCAGTCAAAGGGAAAGGGCGTGTATTTTTTGACGCGCAGCAGGGGAACATCCTTCAGGGATTTCACCTGGGCGGCCGGGGAATAGATGATGTCCGTGGCCGGGGGCAGCGGCTTTTTGTGAAAAAGCTGCAAAGAGCGCGCGTCCAGCCACTGGCCGGTCCAGCCCAGGTCCACGCTGATGCTCACCGGCATGTCGCGCGGCAACAGCGTTTGCCCGAACTTGTCCGGCGCGACCATATCGCTGTCAAAACGCACAATCTGCGAACGGCTCCAGACCGATTGCAGGCTGTAGTCCACGCTGGCCGGCGGGGAAAGGTTGCCCTTGGGCTTGGGGGTGACGTCCTGCCAGGCCTCGGCGGCCAAAACGGCGCCCGGAAAGGCCAGGACGAACAGGGCCAGGGCAGCAACCCGGAACAGCCGGGCCATTGCCCCGGCGCGACAACGCGGCCGCGCGGTTTTGGAAACAGCAAAAGCCGGATCGGCTGAAAACATGCGCATTCCCCCGGAAACAAACCGCCTGTCGCGGCGGCATGGAAAAGTGGCCCGCCCGCGGGCGGAAATATTTCAAAATCCATACAGCATTGCGCCTTTGTGGGCAACAGGCCAAAGGGCGAATACCAGGGCGGAGTGCTTTTGAAGTTGTCCAAGAGGAATGATTGCCTCCGGCGGCCGGGGTCGACCGCCTGTTCCTGAGCGCCGTGAAGGCCCACTGACCCCCCAGCCGGGAGCCCTGCCAAAAAGAAAGGCCCGGAGTAACCGAGCCGCATCACACCCCAGTATAAAAAGTTTGGGGGAAAGGGGATGGGGGGTCCGGGGGAAGAAGGGGAAAACCACCCTTTTCAAAGGGGCCGTTCGATCTGAGCGAAGCGAAGGCGAATTCATTCAAGCAAACCCCTTCCCCGGCCGCCGGAGGCATCTTCTTCCCCCTACCTGATCCACTGCGCCAAAGTGTTGAATAACGCGGCCACATCTATGGGCTTGGCGATGTGGGCGTTCATGCCGGCGGCCAGGGCGCGGTCCACGTCTTCGCGGTAGGCGTTGGCGGTCATGGCGATGATGGGTATGGCGCGGGCGTCTTCTCTTGGCATGGCGCGAATTTGCCCGGTGGCTTCGTAGCCGTCAAGCTCGGGCATCTGGATATCCATGAGGATGAGGCTGTAGTGGTTTTGCGGCGAGGCGGCGAACATGGCCACGGCTTCCACGCCGTCGGCGGCTTCGTCGATGACGGCGCCGTGGGGCGAGAGCAGTTCGTTGATGATGATGCGGTTCACGGCGATATCCTCGGCCAGCAGAATGCGCGCGCCCTCGAAGGAGACGGTTTCCGCCGTTTCGTGGCATTCCGGGGCGCAGGCGTCGGCTTTGGGCAGGGTGAGTTCGAATTGAAAGGTTGTGCCCCGGCCGGGGGCGCTGGTGACGGAAATATCGCCGCCCATGGCGTTGACAAGGCTTTTGCAGATGGACAGCCCCAGCCCGGTGCCGCCAAAGCGCGAGGCAATGCTGGTGTCGGTTTGCTCAAAGGGGGAAAACAGCTTGGCCACCTGTTCCTCTGTCATGCCGATGCCGTCGTCCGACACGGCAAAGGCCAGGCAAAGGCGGTCGGCATCCTCGCGCAGCGGGGCGATGGACACGGTTATTCGCCCGCCGGCGTCCGTGAATTTTACGGCGTTGCCGAGCAGGTTGATCAGCACCTGGTTCAGGCGCAGTTTGTCGCCCCGCACCGCGAGCTGCCGGACGGCGTCGATGTCCTGGATAAACCGTATGCCTTTGTCGGCGCAGCGCGGCGAAATGATGTCCGCCACCTGATCCATGGCCGGGCCGAGGGAGAAAGGCTCGTCGGCCAGGAGCATTTTGCCCGATTCGATTTTGGCCATGTCCAGAATGTCGTTGAGCAGGCCGAGCAGGTGGCGCGAGGACGAGATGATGCGGCCCACGGCGTCCAGGGCCTTGTCGTTGCCGGCCACGACGTTTTTCGTGATTTCCGACATGCCGATAATGGCGTTGAGGGGCGTGCGTATTTCGTGGCTCATGCGGGCCAGGAACGAACTTTTGGCCGACGAGGCGATGCGGGCCTCGCGTTCGGCCGCTTCCCGCACCGCTATCTGGGCCTGGAGTTCGGCGGTGCGTTCGTTCACCAGCTTTTCCAGGCGCAGGCGCATGGTCCGGCCGCGCAGCAGGTACGAGGTGATAAAGCCCATAACGGCCAGCAGCAGCGCCACGCAGATAAGCAGCAGATACACCCGCGTTTTGGAAAGCTCCGCCGAATAGTCGAACACCTTGCCGAACCAGCGTTTGGTGATCATCTCGGTTTTCATGAAGCCCTGCGCCTTGCTTATGACCGAGCACAGCGCCTTTTCCCGGGGGTTGAAGCCGAACTTGGCGTCAATGGCGTGGTTGAGCGTGATATTGACCTTGTACCCCGGCTTTTCCCGAAAGTTGGTCTGGCTCAGCAGCAGGGTTTCGGCCGCCAGAATCAGCGTGATTTCGTCGCGTTCCAGGGCCTCGAAGGCCAGATCCCCGGTGTCAAAGGCAATGCCCTTATTGTCCGGAAACCACCTGTTATACATCTCCTCGTAGGCCGTGCCCTTGATGACGCCCACCTTCTGGCCCATTACCTGGTATATTTCCAGATCCGGGAACGTGACTTTGGAGATAAAGGCGTAAGAGGTGGTGCAAAAGGGCTGGTCGGTCCACAAAAAGCGGCCCTTGCGCGCCTCGGAATGCATAAGCTCGGAAATAACGGCCGCCTTGCCCGAAACCAGGCTGTCCAGCAGATCATCCCATGGCGTCCCGCCCTGGTTGATGGTCTTGAAACGCAGGCCCGTGAAGGCGGAAATGGATTCGAGCAAATCCGGCACTATGCCCTCGAACCGCCCGCTGGTGTCGTTAAAGAAGCTTACCGGATAGTTGTCGCTCTCCAGGGCTACCGGAATCCGGGCGCCGGAAGCGATTGAGAGTTTGATGTATTCCCGCTCTTCGGGCGTGAACGCCTTGAACAGGCCGTAGCGCTTGTAGTCGCTTTCCCCTTCCGAGTACAAAAGCGCCAGCGTTTCGTGCCCGCCGTTGGCCAGGTACTTGTTCATCACGCTGATGATGGGGCGCAGTTCGTCCTTTTGCGTGGTCAGGGAAACCGGAATATACACCAGCGGGAAAAAAGGCTTGGACTCAATAAAGCCGTACTCGACGAAAAAGCAGTCCGACACGCTCTCGTTGATGAACGCATCCACCGCGCCGCTGCCCAGCATCGCCGCCGCCTGTTCGAAATTGTCCACGTACGTGAGGCCGAAATCTTCCCTGTACACCCCCCGGAACGGCGCCAGATGCACGGAGCCGTCCAGAAAAGCCAGCCTGGGCCGGCGCTTTTTCGCTATTTCCGTAAAGTCCTCTTCGCCCCGTTTTTTGAAAACGCTGATCGAGCGCTCCGCAATGGCGTCGGACATGGCGTAAACCCTGCGTCTGTCCGGAGTGGGTATCAAATCGCCGGAAAAATCAAGGGAACCGTCGGCCAGGCGCTTGAGCAAGTCGTCCCAGTCGTACAGCCTGGGCACGAATTGCACGTCAAACAGCGAAGACAGCGTATCGCACAGCCGGTGCGTGTAGCCCGTAATCTCGCCCTGGTCGTCCATAAACGCCTCGGTGGACAAGAGCGCTCCGTAAAAAAGCCTGTCCCGCCCGCGTTTAAGCGCCTCTATGGCCGCAATCTCATCCTCGGTAACGCCGGGAATATCCCGGTACGTCCGGATGATAGGGCGCGCGTCGTCCTGGCGCGGTTCTTCGCCACGACAGCCCGCAACCGCCAGCAAAGCCAGCAGTATATAGAATACGGATTTTCGCATGCGTGTGAGCGAAAAACATCAGGCGCGCCGTCGGCAAACGGCGACCGCGCGTGTCTTTCGCGTCTCCCCTTTAGGTGTCGCCGCCGCGCCGCGGGTTGTTCGGCATACAACCCCGCCACGGCAACGCCGCGCGTTCGATCCGCAGTCCGGACCCCCGCGCATAAAACCCACACGGACCGTATCGCATTCTTTCACCTTCCGCAACCAGAGAGGGCACCGCCGGGGCTCCGCCCCTGGAACCCGCCAAGGGCCGCCCTTGGAACCCGCTGGGGCGCCGCCCCAGACCCCGCCAGGACTCTGCCCTGGACCCGCCGGGGGAAATGATTTCCCCCGGACCCCCTCAATTGCGGCGCACGTCACGCCACAGCCGGAACGCCCGGCGCACGGGGAGGTTTGCCACACGGGAGCGTAGTTGAGGGGGGAAAGCCTTCGCGCTTCCGCCTCAACTCACTAACCCATTGTATAAAAAGGTTTGAAGGAAAGGGGATGGG
>JAVBOI010000011.1:0-44108 GCA_031550695.1 Desulfovibrio sp.
CTCTTTCAAGCGTTAGAGCAAATCAATTTTGAAATTGTCCAAGAGTAGTATTGCCTCAGGCGGCCAAAGGGGTTGAACCCCTTTGGAAACCCCATTTTTTTGGCAGGCTCAGGTGAACAATTTCAAAGTTGAAATGCTCTAATTGCTCTAAATCGGCGCTGGCGGCCAGTTGGCAAAAAAAAGGCGGCCAAAGCCGGCCGCCGCCAGTCCGGCGCGGACGGAATGCGCTGATTCCGCCCGCGTCGAAAAGCGTTTAAAGGTGCAGCAACTAGAAGCCGGGGAAGATGGTGTTGGCGCCCCAGCCCGCGTTAATCAGGGCGAAGCAGACGATACCGACGACCAGTCCGTAGAGAATGAAGGGGATAACGGTCTTCTTCAGGATTTCCCCTTCGCGGTCAACAAGGCCCACAACTGTGCAGGCAGCGATAATATTGTGGATACACACCATGTTGCCCATGGCGCCGCCGGCGGACTGGCCGGCAAGGATGATGGCTCTGGGCAGCCCGAGCTGTCCGGCCATATCCCACTGGAATGCGCCGAAGAGCATGTTGGAGACCGTGTGGGAACCGGTGATGAATGCCCCAAGGCCACCGATGAACGAGGCGAACATGGGCCAGACAGGACCAACCGCGGCCGCCACGGCCGTGGCCAGAGCCAGCGGCATGGAAGGCAGATACTTGGCTGTTCCGGCGGCCACGTCAGCGGCAATGGCCGGGTTGACGCCCGAACCCCGGAAGATCGCCACCAAGGCAACGGAGGCGAGAAGAGCGATGGTGGCGGCCTTCATTTTGACGGCCGTGTCAACCCAGGCCTTGAGCACCTTGTCGGGCGACATCTTATGCAGAATGCCGGTCAGCAGGGCAATAACCATAAAGGGAATAATGCCGGGGATGTACATTAAGGCCAGGCTTTCCTTGACCATGGGCTTGACGGGTGAGGAACCATCGAAGCCAAGAATGCCGGTGAAGGTAAGCACGCCAGTGGAACTCAGCCAAGCCTTGAAAGGCAGGAAGTTGTTGCGGGTGCACATCAGGATTATGGCGATGATGATGTACGGCAACCAGGCCATGAACTGGCTCATGTGGGGCTTGTATTCCTTGGTGGCGTCAAAGGCCATGGAACCGGTCCATGTCTTTTCCCACTTGGAGGGATCGCCAAAGGTCCAGGGTTCGCCCTTGGGCACGCAGAAGCCGTTCTTGGCACCGGTGATGATGACGCCAAGGCCCACCAGACCGCCGACCATGGAGGGCAGTTCCGGCCCGAAGAACCAGGCCATGATCACAAAGGGAACGCTGAAGGCGACAGCCGCGAACAGGCAGAATTTCCAGGCGGCAAAGCCTTCAGCCCAGGAGCGGTTGGGGCCGAACAAACGGCTGATGAAACCAAGGGTGAAAATGGGCAGAATGAAGATCATCGGCAAGTGCAGGAAGGTCGTGGTTTTGCCGATGTATACGATGAAGTCCAGACTGGTCTTGAAAATCCCGCCCCCGCCTCCGGCAATAACCGTATCAATGCCGGTTTTGATGGCCGTCTGCATACCCACGAGAAGGGTTACGCCAACCGCGCCGAAGGAAACGGAGAAGGAGTTGAAGATAAGGGCAAGCACCGCAGCCGCCAGTGGGGGAAAGCCCAAGGCGAGCATGAACGGGGCGGCCAGAGCGCCGGGCGTGCCGAAACCGGCAGCGCCTTCAACAAAGGCGCCGAACATATAGCCAATGATAATGGCTTGCACGCGCATGTCTCTGCTGACGCCCTGCATGCCGTACTGGATGGTTTCCATCCCGCCGGAATATTGCAGGGTGTGCAGAAGAACCAGGGCGCCGAACACGATAATGAGCACGCCCACAGCGCTGATGGCCCCCTGAATGCTAAGGGCGGCAATGTAATCAACGGGCAGTTTCCAGACGAAGTAAGCGCCCAGGGCACAGGCAAGCCAGGCAATGGGCATGGCTTTCATGGCGCCCAGACGCAGGCCGACCATGAGCACAAGGGCGACAAGCATCGGGACAGCGGCGACAAGAGCAAGAAGTCCTATTGACATAAGCAACCTCATTTGGGCCGTATGGCCGTTGTAGTTGTCCGGATAGCGGGTATGTACGCTCCGCTTTTCCCAAGGCAGCTCTCTCTGCAAATGAGTGCAGAGTGGCGCTTCACTTGTAGCGAAGGAGTCCGGCAGGCCGGAACCACATCGCGGCAGAGAGTCGGTGCACATGGCGACTCAAGAGAACTTTCCGTAAAAAGCAATACCTACAGGCTGATATCAGCCGTTGCCTTTCAGGAACGCGCGACTTGAGCGTTGCATCAACCGCCGGAACCGCAAGTCTCTTCCAGGGCCGGGCGCATTCTCTGGCCTACAAGGAATCCGCCTGTCTGTTTTGACTTGAGAGTTTCCGGCAACAAGTGAGGTGCCGTGAGGTCTATAACTTCTGTGCGCACCCCCTCCTTCCGGGCTTTCCGGCCGTGAGAGCCGCTCCGGCTTGATGCCGGCGCGGATCTTCCAGTCCGGCGTTCCCGTGTTACAGTGTTGGAAAAGTCTACCCGCAAATGATCGCATCGCGGGCGAAGCGTATATGGGGGCGCCCCCGCGCAAAAATGCGGGGGCGCCGCTTGCTCTCTTTACTTTTTGACGCCGGCCCGGCCGTCGTCACACGCGTCGCCGCCCTTTCTGCGAGCGTGTTCGGCGGTGTCGGTCACTTCACAGGCATCGCCCGCCTTGCCTTTTTTCCCGGCGGGGATGTCACCCTTGGCTTCATAGCTGATATACGGCAGATCCGCCAGTTGCTTGAGATAGGCATACCGTTCATAGCAGGCTTTTTCAAGCATCGCGCGCAGGCGCTTGGATTCCGCGGGGTTATCCTTTTCCAGTTGGGCGTAACGGTTTTCGCCGGACAGGAATTCCTGCAGCGAGCCGTCGGGGGCCTTGGAATCAATAACCAGGGGGTTCTTGCCCTGAGCCATGAGATCGGGGTTGTAGCGGTAGAGGGGCCAGTAACCGGAATCCACGGCTGCTTTGGCTTCTTCCATGCTCTTGCCCATGCCTCTGCGGATGCCCTGGTTGATGCAGGGAGCATAGGCGATGACCAGAGAGGGACCTTTATAGGCTTCGGCTTCCAGCAGGGCCTTGAGCGTCTGGTTCTTGTTGGCGCCCATGCAGATGGAGGCCACGTACACATACCCGTAGCTCATGGCGATGAGGCCGAGATCCTTTTTGCGGATCTTTTTGCCCGAAGCCGCGAACCTGGCGATGGAGCCGAGCTGCGTGGCCTTGGAGGCCTGACCGCCGGTGTTGGAGTACACTTCCGTGTCCATGACGAAGAGGTTGATGTCGTCGCCGGAAGCGATAACGTGGTCCAGACCGCCGTAGCCGATGTCATAGGCCCAGCCGTCGCCGCCAAAAGCCCACACGGACTTTTTGGTGAACATGTCGCCCATGCCGGCGATTTCGTACAGGACCTGGTTCTTTTCGGCCGCGTCCTGATCCAGAAGGCCCATGGCTTCGTCGCCGAACTTTCTGGACAGGGTGGCGTCTTCCTTGTTGTCGGCCCAGTTGGCCAAAGCGGTCTTCAGGGCCGCGGGCAGTTTGCCCTTCAGGGCTTCCCGCACCAGATCAAGCAGCTTGTCGCGGCGCTGGTTGTAGGCAAGGTTGATGCCGTAACCGAACTCGGCCGCGTCTTCAAACAGGGAGTTGCCCCAGGTCGGACCAAAGCCGTCCTTGTTGGTGCAGTAAGGCACGGTGGGGGAGGAAGCGCCCCAGATGGAGGAGCAGCCCGTGGCGTTGGCAATGGCCATGCGCTCGCCGAACAACTGGGTGATCAGCTTGGCGTAAGGCGTTTCGCCGCAGCCGGCGCAGGCGCCGGAGAACTCGAGCAGAGGCTGGTGGAACTGCGAACCCATAAGGGTTTCACGGCCCATCAGATCGTCCTTGATGCTGATGTTCTGTTCGGCAAAGGCCAGGTTGGGCACCTGATCCTTCAGTTCCTCTTCAATGGGGTGCATTTCCAGGGCCTTGGTCTTGGATGGGCAGACTTCGGCGCAGGAGCCGCAGCCCTGACAGTCCTGGGCATAGACCTGCATGCGGTACTTCAGGCCGGCCAGCGCCTTGGCCTTGCCGTCAACGGTCACAAAGGAGGCCGGAGCGCCCTTCAGTTCGTCGGTGGTGGCCACATAGGGACGGATGGCGGCATGGGGGCAGACGTAGGAGCACTGGTTGCACTGGATGCAGTGTTCGGGCAGCCAGCGGGGAACCAGAATGGCCACGCCGCGTTTTTCGTAAGCGGTGCTGCCAAGGGGCACTACGCCGTCGGGCGTGAAGGACGACACGGGCAGCTTGTCGCCCTGCTGGGCCAGGATCGGACGAACCACGTTGGTGATGTACTCGGGCTCGCCGCTGCAGCAATGGCAGGTACCGGCGGCGCACTTGTCCTTATCCACCGCGTTGGCCCAGGAAGCCGGGTATTTGACTTCCTTAAGGGCGGCTATGGTGTTGTCCACGGCGGCAACGTTCATGGTGACGATTTTTTCGCCCTTGTTGCCGTAGGTCTTTTTGATGGAATCCTTAAGCAGGGCCACAGCCTGTTCAAAGGGCAGCACATTGGCCAGCTTGAAGAAGGCCGTCTGCATGATCATGTTGATGCGGCCGCCAAGACCGACTTTGGAAGCCAGCTTGACCGCGTCGACGTTGTAGAACTTCAGCTTTTTCCTGGCAATGGTCCGGCGCATGGCCGCGGGCAGTTCCTTCTCCATGTCCTTGTCGGACCAGTGGGAGTTCAGCACAAACACGCCGCCGTCCTTGATGCCTTCCAGCATGTCGAACTCGTGCACATAGGACGACTTGTGGCAAGCCACGTAGTCGGCCTGGTTCACGAAGTAGGTGGAGGTGATGGGCGCGGGGCCGAAACGCAGGTGGGACAGGGTAAAGCCGCCGGACTTCTTGGAGTCGTAAGCGAAGTAGCCTTGAGCGTACAGGTCGGTGTTGTCGCCGATAATCTTGATTGCCTGCTTGTTCGCTCCCACGGTGCCGTCGGCGCCAAGGCCGAAGAACTTGCACTGCACGGTGCCGGTCGGCACGGTGTTGATGTCGGATTCAAGGGGCAGGGAGGTGAAGGTAACGTCATCCTCAATGCCCACGGTGAAGTGGTTTTTCGGGGTGTTGGCGCGCATGTTGTCGAACACGGCTTTGGCCATGGCCGGCGAGAAGTCCTTGGAGCCGAGGCCGTAACGGCCGCCCACAACCGTGGGCATTTGGCCCTGCTCGAAGAAAGCCGTGCACACGTCGGTGTACAGGGGCTCGCCCAGAGCGCCGGGCTCTTTGGTGCGGTCCAGAACGGTGATGCAGGTGGCGGTGGCGGGCAGAGCCTGGAGCAGATGCGCCGTGGAGAAGGGACGGTACAGGCGCACTTTGATCAGGCCGACTTTTTCGCCCTTGGCCATCAGGTAGTTGACCACTTCCTCGATGGCTTCGCAGGAGGAACCCATGGCGATGACCACGCGTTCGGCTTCCGGGTGGCCCACGTAATCGAACAGCTTGTACTGGCGGCCGGTATGAGCGGCCACTTTTTTCATCTGCTGCAGAACGATTTCGGGCAGGGCATCATAGTACGCGTTGGCCGCTTCGCGGTTCTGGAAGTAGATGTCCGGGTTCTGGGCCGTGCCGCGCAGGTGCGGATGCTCGGGATGCATGCTGTTGGCGCGGAATTCTTCAATCTTTTCCCAATTGACTAAAGTTGCGATTTCGTCATAGTCGAGCACTTCTATTTTCTGCACTTCGTGGGAAGTGCGGAACCCGTCAAAGAAGTTACAGAAAGGCACTTTGGATTCAATGGCGGCCAGGTGAGCCACCAGGGCCATATCGTGGGTTTCCTGCACGGAACCGCCGCAGATGAAGGCAAAGCCGGTCTGGCGGCAGGCCATGACGTCCTGGTGATCGCCAAAGATGGACAGGGCATGGGCTGCCAGCGCGCGGGCCGACACATGGAACACGCCGGGAAGCAGTTCACCCGAAATCTTGTACATGTTGGGGATCATAAGAAGGAGCCCTTGAGAGGCCGTAAAGGTGGTGGTCAAAACACCACCGGCCAGAGCTCCGTGCGCCGCGCCGGCCGCGCCGGCTTCAGACTGAAGCTCGCGCACCTGCACAGTTTGTCCGAAAATGTTTTTTCTGCCCTGAGCTGCCCACTCTTCCGCTTCCTCGGCCATGTTGGAGGAAGGAGTGATCGGAAAGATGGTCGCGGCCTCGCTCAAGGCGTATGCAATGTACGCGGCGGCGGTATTGCCGTCCATCGTTTTCATGTTTTTAGCCATAAAGGGGGTCTCCTTAAAAAACAGTTTTATAGTAAAAAAGCAGCCGCCGAAAAGGGATGCCCCCTATTTTCGGCTGGACTCTTTTCAAGCAGTGTACGCTGAAACGTTTCATTTTGCACCATATTAATAGGCCGATTCAAATTTTTTTTATTTTTCCCGTTCCTCCGCCACGCGCGCCTTCCCCGTTTTCCTGCGTTCGGGGCGGCACGCGCGGCCTCTCGACGGTTTTACCCGAAAAGCTATAGCGACATCAAAAATTTACGACTTCAAAGCCGCCCGTCAGCCTTGTTTTCCGGCGGGATACCGCTCTTTTCAAAACAGCGACTTAGCGTGGATTAAGAAAATAAATTCCGACCACTTTTGTCAAGACTTAAAAAAGCGCGCGGCCACGACGCAAGCAACGCGGAAAATTTCGGGGATCAGCCCGGCGGACGGCTTGCTTTGCCGGTTGTTTCATGTATAGAGTGAAGTCAGCGGGTGAAAGAGTTATGAATAGCAGCCGTCCATCCACGTTTATCATCCTTGCATACAGCATCTGTGTGCTGCTGTTGCCGTGGACGACGTATTCATCCACTTCCACCCCCGCGGCCGGCAGCGCCGAGCAGAGCATCGCCGCCGCTTACGAGGCCATGGCCCAGCCCCTGCTGTGGCAACAGCAGGATCCCACGCTGAAAGGCAAGAACAAAAGCCCGGACAGCGTGCATCAGCCGACAGGCGACTCTGACGATATTGCTGTCGACACTCCCTCCCCCAATGTGCGCTCTCCGTTGGCGTACACCTTCCTTCCCGCCGCGCCCCATCTTTATATAAAGCTTCCTTCCTGGCGTGGACTCATTCCTTACAGTCTGCCTCCTCCTTCTCCCCTTTCGGCCTAACGGCCGACCCTACGGAAAGCGCGCAAAAGGCTCCCGGGCGCTTTCCGCTCCCATACCTATCGTAACAGAATGTTGCGTGTGCAACGCGGAAAACGCCGTAAGCAACCTCCGGTCGTTTTTCGTGGCATCCAGGTACCCCCTGGTAGTGCATGCGACGTGTGACCCGGTCAGCAGGACCGGCGTCACTCCGTGAAGCGTTCGATCCCGATTTATGGTCTGTATGTACGCAGCCATAGTGCGCAAGACGGATCGCCGCTATCCGGATGAAGGGGATTATTACCGGGGCAAGAATTGTTTTAGCCGACAAGCAAGCAATTTCTTAAGGCCTACAAGGAATCCGCCTGCGTGACCAACCGGAGTAAAGCATAGCTGCTCCCGGTAATAATCGCCTGAAAGCACTGCGTGATTTAAAAAACGCGTATGCCTCCGGCGACAATAGTAAGGGTTACTCTATATGTAATTGCCTCCGTTTTGGCCGGCAACAACAGAACTACCCGCCTCCGTGCGGTATCAGCGTTTCTGTGCAGCCGCCCGCAACAGTGGGGAAAAAGTTTTGGCAAGCATATAAAATGGTAAGGAGGCTACGCGGTTTAGAACAACAAACGAATAAAACAGGTGGTTTCGTTTTTAACAACATAAAAGCGGCTCCCGATGCCCCGCCGGTGAAGGAGACGGCGGCCGAGCCCGAAGCGAGTCTGAGACTCTCCGCGCGTGAAAGCTACAGTTGATTTTTGGTATCCACCAATTTCACCACGAAGGAGTGTTACATGCAAACGTGGACCCAGGTTTATGATCCTCTTGCTTCACTTGCCCCGGGGTTTCCCCAATACCTGCTTTCCGCTCTTGTCGCGGCCATTCCGCTGTTCATCCTCTTCTACATGCTGGCGGTGAGGCGGTCTCCCGGTCACTTCGCCGCGCTTTTCGGCACAGGCTCCGCCGTGCTTCTGTCCATTCTGGTCTGGGGCATGCCCGTTGGCCTGTCCTTGAACTCCACCCTGATGGGAGCCTGTTTCGGCCTGTTCCCCATCGTGTGGATCGTTATCACCGCGGTCTGGGTTTACAACATGACCGTGGAATCCGGCGAGTTCGAAATCATCAAAACCTCTTTGGCTAACCTGACGAACGACCGCCGCCTTCAAGCGCTCTTTATCGCCTTTGCCTTCGGCGCTTTTATCGAAGGTACGGCCGGCTTTGGCACGCCCGTGGCCATTACCGCCGCCATGCTGGTGGGTCTGGGCTTCAACCCCCTGTACGCCGCCGGTATCTGCCTTATCGCCAACACCGCTCCCGTGGCCTTCGGCGCCATCGGCGTACCCGTTGTTACGGCCGCCGTGGTGGCCGGGCTTGACATCATGCACGTGACCAAAATTGTTGGTCGCCAGTTGCCTTTCCTGTCCATCATCGTGCCCCTGTGGCTGGTCGTAACCATGTGCGGCTTCAAGCGCGCCATGGAAGTTCTGCCGGCCATTCTGGTGGCGGGTTTCTGCTTCGCCATCACCCAGTACTTGTCCTCCAACTTCCACGGCCCCTACCTGCCCGACATCCTGTCGGCCTTTGCCACCCTGGTCGGCCTCATCGCGCTGCTGCGCGTCTGGAAGCCCAAGCAGGCCTGGCACTTCCCCGATGAAGTCGCCCCGACTATCGACGTCAACAAGCAGCAATACACCTTCGGCCAAGTCATGCGCGCCTGGGGTCCCTACCTCGTGCTGGCCGCCATGGTGTTCGTCTGGGGTCTGCAGACCTTCAAAGATCTCGTGGCCTCCTCTGTCATCACCATTGAGTGGCCCGGTCTGCACAACCTGATCACAAAGACCGCCCCGATCGCGGCCAAGGATACCCTCTACGCCGCCAAGTTCAACCTCAACCTGGTTACCGCCGGCGGCACGGCCATTCTGGCTTCCGGCCTGATCTCCTGCCTCTTCATTCCCAACTACGGTTTCGGCAGGGCCATTCCCTGCTTCTTCCGCACCTGCTACCAGTTGCGCTTCCCGGTGTTCACCATCGCCATGATTCTGGGCCTTGCCTTTATCATGAACTACTCCGGCATGAGCTCCAGCATGGGCCTCGCCTTCACCAAGACCGGCTGGCTCTTCCCGTTCTTCTCGCCGATTCTTGGCTGGCTGGGCGTGTTCCTGACCGGTTCCGACACCTCGTCCAACGCCCTGTTCTGCGGCTTGCAGCGGACCACGGCTGAAGCGGTAGGCATTGACCCGCACCTGACGGTTGCGGCCAACTCCTCCGGCGGCGTTACCGGCAAGATGATCTCCCCGCAGTCCATTTCCGTGGCCACCGCCGCTTCGGGCATGGTGGGTCAGGAAGGCAACCTCTTCCGCTTCACCCTGTGGCACTCGTTTGCCATGACCCTGGTGGTCTGCGTTATCACCTTCCTGCAAGCCTACTGGCTTAAGTGGATGCTGCCCCCCTACACGCCTCCGGGCATGTAAGACGCAGCTGATTCAGGCCTACCCAATAGCGGATTTCCCTCCCCCCTCGGCGGTACGTCGAAGGGGAGCGGGAAATCCGCTATGAACATTTCAAGAGGCCTCCATACCGCGGCGCCCGCTCCACCGGGAGCATTGCGCTCCGGTTTCCCGAAAATCTTCTCGAAATTATCATCCGGCATCTTGCTTTGTCTCTTCTCAGGGCATACTGTATGAGAGGTAGGGTATTGTTATGTTCACCGACCGAACATCCATATTTCTTGCCGCATTCATCGGCGGCTGCCTGCTCATCTTGTCCTGGGCGACCTGTTCCCTTGCGGCCGACTTTCCCGCGAAAGACGCCGGGCAAAGCATCCGGGCGACTGTTCGCTCTACCATGGAGCAAAGCAAGATCTGTCAGCAGCAACAGGAGCCCGTGCTTGACAACAAAGACGGGAATTCGGACCGAACAGAAAGAGACTCCAAACAAAATTCGAGCGGGACGGCCGCCGCGCACTTGGCCCCTGGCCCCCGCTTTTCTTTCCTGCGCATTGCCCCCTGCGATCCGCCATATCTTCAGATAAATTTGCCTTCGTGGTGCGGGTCCGTCCCCTACCCCATGCCTCCCCCATCCTCCCATCCGGCCTGACGGCCGCCATCCCCCAGCCGAAGCCTCCAGACCCATGCGAGTGTCCGCGACGCGGTCGTGCGCGCTGTTCCGCATGCGAAAAGAAGCGGCAGAGTTGCAGAAAAACATAGTCAAAACCGATGAGTGTCATAGGATTGCGGTAGAATCCCGAAAAGGGTTCCGCGCTCTTCAGGCCAAGATGGACTGATTCAATCCGGTTTTATCCTGCGCCGTCAGAGCATTTCAGCACGACCCGAAAACCGCCGACAGGAAAAGGGCGGCTGTCGGATCAAACCTGGTTCGGATGCCTCGGCATTGCCGCTTTGGGCATGTTTGATTCAGGCCTCATCCCGGAAAAATTCCGGCCTGCGACCCCTCTGGCATCCTTCAGTTCCAGAATGCAGGAGTTTGCCATGCAACCGTGGACTCAGATTTACGATCCCCTTGCCTCCCTGGCCCCGGGCCTGCCCCAGTATCTGCTTTCCGCACTTGCCGCGGCCGTCCCTTTGTTCATCCTTTTCTACATGCTGGCGGTGAAACGTTCCCCCGGGCACATGGCCGCCTTTGTCGGCACGCTATCGGCCGTTCTTCTGGCTATTTTCGTCTGGGGCATGCCCGCTCCCCTGGCGCTGAACACCACGGCGCTGGGCATCTGCTTCGGGCTGTTCCCGATCATCTGGATTGTGGTCACCGCGGTCTGGGTTTACAACATGACCGTGGAGTCCGGCGAATTCGAGATCCTGAAGACCTCGCTGGCCAACCTGACGGACGACCGCCGGTTGCAGGCCATTTTCATCGCCTTCGCCTTTGGCGCCTTTCTGGAAGGCACCGCGGGTTTTGGCACGCCCGTGGCCATCACCACGGCCATGCTGGTGGGCCTCGGCTTTGACCCCATGTACGCCGCTGGCCTTTGCCTTATCGCCAACACCGCGCCCGTGGCCTTTGGCGCTATCGGCGTGCCCGTGGTGGTCGGGGCTGAGGTCGCCAAGCTGGACCTGATGACCGTCACCAAGATTATCGGCCGCCAACTGCCGTTTCTGTCCGTTCTCGTTCCTTTCTGGCTGTGCATGGTCATGTGCGGGTTCAAGCGTTCCCTGGAAGTGCTGCCGGCCATTCTGGTGGCCGGGCTTTGCTTTGCCGTCACCCAGTTTCTGTCCTCCAACTTCCATGGCCCCTACCTGCCCGACATCATGTCGGCCATTGTTACCCTGATCGGCCTGGTCGTGCTGCTGCGCTTCTGGAAGCCCAAGGCCATATGGCGGTTCCCCGACGAGCCGCCGGTCGCGGCCGGCAGCGCCAGGGCCGTATACGGCACGGGGCAGATCATACGGGCATGGTCGCCCTATCTTGTGCTCGCCGCAATGGTCTTTATCTGGGGCCTGCAAGGGTTCAAGGGAATCATGGCCCCTACGGTGGTGAACATCCACTGGCCCGGACTGGATAAAATGGTGATGCAGACCACCCCCATAGCCGCCGCCGCCACCCCGTATGCCGCTACCTTCTCGCTCAACCTGCTCACCGCCGGGGGCACGGCCATTCTGCTTTCCGGCATAATCGCCTCGTTCATCATGCCCAACTACGGGCTTGGCAAGGCTGCCCGCTGTTTCTTCCGCACCTGCCGGCAGTTGCGCTTCCCCATTGCCACCATTGCCATGGTGCTGGGGTTGGCCTTCATCATGAACTATTCCGGCATGAGTTCCACTCTGGCCCTTGCCTTTACCAAGACCGGCCGGTACTACCCCTTCTTCGCGCCGATTCTCGGCTGGCTGGGCGTGTTCCTGACCGGCTCGGACACCTCGTCCAACGCCCTGTTCTGCGGCTTGCAGCGAACCACGGCTGAAGCGGTGGGCGTTAACCCGCACCTGATGGTCGCGGCCAACTCCTCCGGCGGCGTTACCGGCAAGATGATCTCCCCGCAGTCCATTTCCGTGGCCACGGCCGCTTCAGGTCTGGTGGGCGAGGAAGGCAACCTGTTCCGCTTTACCTTGCGCCATTCCTTTGCCATGACACTGGTGGTCTGCGCCATCACCTTCCTGCAGGCCTACTGGCTCGGGTGGATGTTGCCTCCCACTCCCGGCATGTAAGATGTAAACGCCCCAACCTTTGAACCATAGCGGATTTCCCCCTCCTCTTTCCGGCAACAGCCAAAGGGAGCGGGAAATCCGTCTTGGCAAAGAGGCGGAAGGGAAGAATCCTCTCTGTTTTTGCCCGGTTGCTCCACGCCTTGCATTTGGACGGAAAAAGAGCCATTATAAAAATACGCTCGAAAGATGCCCGCGCATGGCGATGCACCCAAAACAACGGAGAGGAAAACGAAAACGCCGGCCCTCGAGCCCGAGGCCTGTTGAAAGAAACCGCACCAGTTCACATATGCACCACTGCACGCTCGAACAGGCACGCATAACAACCGCGGCTTTTTTTGCCCGCTTTGCGAAATGCAGGAGGCCATATGCAACCATGGATCCAGAACTACGACCCCCTTGCTTCTCTGACCTCGGCCGTTCCCCAGTACCTGCTTTCCTCTCTTGTGGCGGCCATTCCCCTGATTGTCTTTTTTTACCTGCTGGCCGTGAAACGCAAACCCGGACATAAGGCGGCCTTTGTCGGCACTTCGCTGACGTTTCTTCTGGCTGTCCTTGTTTGGGACATGCCCGTATCCCTTGCGGCAAGCGCCACCCTCATGGGCGCCTGCTTCGGGCTGTTCCCCATCATATGGATAGTGGTCACCGCCGTGTGGCTCTACAACATGACGGTAGAGTCCGGCGAGTTTGAAATCATCAAGGACTCCCTGGCCAGTCTGACGGACGACCGTCGCTTGCAAGCCATTTTCATCGCCTTCGCCTTTGGCGCCTTTCTCGAAGGCACGGCGGGCTTCGGCACGCCCGTGGCCATCACCACGCCCATGCTGGTGGGCCTGGGCTTCAATCCTCTGTATGCCGCCGGCATCTGCCTGATCGCCAACACCGCGCCCGTGGCTTTCGGCGCCATCGGCGTTCCCGTGGTCGTCGCGGCGGACGTGGCCAAACTTGATCTGATGGCTGTCACCCAGGTTGTGGGCCGTCAACTGTCCCTGCTTGCTGTTTTTGTGCCCTTGTGGCTTTGCGTGACCATGTGCGGCCCGAGAAAATCCCTTGAGGTGCTGCCGGCCATTCTGGTGGCGGGCCTGTGTTACGGCCTGACGCAGTTTCTGGTCGCGGATTTCCACGGTCCTTACCTGCCCGTGATCCTGGCCTCCGCCGCTACCCTGGCCGGACTCGTCGTATTGCTGCGCTTCTGGAAGCCCAGAGCCTCCTGGCGCTTTCCCGGCGAGCCTCCGGCAACAAGCGGCGGCGCCACGGTCGCGCACACCGGAAGGCAGATTCTGCGCGCCTGGTCGCCCTATCTCGTGCTTGCCGTTCTGGTGTTCGTCTGGGGCTTGCAGGGGTTCAAGAATCTTGCCTCTTCCACGGTCATGCTCATCGACTGGCCCGGCCTGCACGGCCTGGTGATGAAGACGGCCCCGATCACGGCCGCGGACGTTCCCTACGCCGCCAGATTCACCTTCAACCTGATCACCTCGGGCGGCACGGCCATCCTGCTTGCCGGCCTCATCGGCTGCTGCATCATCCCCGATTACGGGCCGGTCAAAGCCCTCCGCTGTCTTGCGCGCACCTGCCATCAACTGCGGTTCCCAATCTGTACGGTTGTCATGATCCTGGCCCTGGCCTATATCATGAACTATTCGGGCATGAGCTCCACTCTCGGCCTTGCCTGCACCAAGACCGGCGGATTTTTTCCCTTTTTCTCCCCCATTCTCGGTTGGATCGGCGTGTTTCTCACCGGCTCGGACAGCTCTTCCAACGCCCTGTTCTGCGGGCTGCAGCGCACCACGGCCGAAGCGGTCGGCGTTAACCCCTACCTGACGGTGGGGGCCAACTCCTCGGGCGGCGCCATAGCCAAGATGATTTCCCCTCAATCCATTTCCGTGGCCACGGCCTCGGCGGGCCTTGCGGACAAGGAAGGCGTTCTTTTCCGCCTTACCTTCTGGCACGCCGTGGCCATGGGGCTGCTGATGGCGATTTTAACCCTGCTGCAGGCGTACTGGCTTGAATGGACAGTGCCGGCCTATGTTCCTCCCGGCGTATAGACCGGCCCGCAACGGGTTTTCTTCCGCTTTTCCGAAACGGCGTCGGAAAAGCGGAGGAAAATTCGTCCGGCCCACGTTCCGGGGATGGTATTATCCGCCAAAGTAAGGCATACAGGGCTGGCGGCGCTGCTCCCGGCATGCTTTTCGAAAACATCCGGCGCAGGCCGCGCAATGCTTCGCGCCGCGCTCGGGGCTTTCCTCACGGTTTTTGCCCGAACGCGCCGAACGCGGAAAAGCAAGGATACAGCATGCGCAGCCAGTCCGCCGGTTCAGGCCTTCTTTTGTCGCCCAAAACACAGGGAGCCGTCTTCGCCCTGCTCGCCACCGCCGTCTGGTCCGCCAACTTCGTGGTCAGCCGGGGCATGGCCGATGCCGTCCCTCCCTGTACCCTGGCCGTCGGCCGCTGGCTGACCGCGTTTTGCGCCGTGCTGCCTTTTTCCCTGCCCGCCCTTAAGCGGGAATGGCCGCATTTTCTTGAACACTGGAAATATTATCTGGCCGTCAGCCTTATCGGCACCTCCTTTTTCAACACTGTTATCTATATCGGCGCGCACAGCGTGCCGGCGTTGAACATGTCCCTTATCGCCACCTCATCTCCCCTGTTCACCATCATTCTGGCCCGCGTCTTTTTCGAAGAGGCCATCACGCGGCTCCGTCTGGCCGGCATTGCCATCGCCCTTGCCGGCATACTGCTGCTCATGGCCAAGGGCGAACTGGCCAGACTGGCCGCTTTGTCCTTTGGCACGGGCGACCTGCTTCTGCTCTCGGCCGCCATGGGCTTTTCCGCCTATACCCTGCTGCTGCGCAAACGGCCGGCCGGCAGCAGCCAGTCCGCCTTTTTCGCCGTGACCTTTGGCGTGGGCCTTCTGCCCCTTCTTCCCCTGTCCTTCTGGGAAATCAGCCAGGCCGGCCCGTTCCGCTTCACCATGGGCATTGCCGGCGCCTTCCTCTACATGGGCCTTGGCGCCTCGCTGTTCTCCTTCTGGTGCTGGACGCGCGCCATCAGCGCCATCGGGCCGGCCAAAGCGGCCGTCATCTACTACTCCATGCCCCTGTTCGCCGGCCTCCAGGCCGTGATCTTCCTGGGCGAGCCCGTACGCTGGTTCCACCTCGCCAGCAGCGCCCTTATCCTCGGCGGATTGTTCCTGGCGACAAAGGAATGAAGAGCCGGGGGCGTTCCCCCTCCCCTCCGCCGCTTTTATTTCGTTGCGAAGTTGTGTAGGGTGGCGCGGTCGAGCCCAGTATTTTTCCCCACTCACAGGAACATATCCGTATGAATCTCCACACTCCCCGCGTCGCCGCCATTCATGACCTGGCCGGCTTCGGCCGCACGTCGCTCATGGTGGTGATTCCCATTTTTTCCACCCTGGGCATCCAGGTCTGCCCTTTGCCCACGGCCGTGCTGTCCACGGGCACCAGCGGCTTTTCCGACTTTCGCTTTGCCGATCTGACCGACCATATGTCGGACTTTCTCGGCCATTGGAAGGAGTTGGGACTGCGCTTTGACGCCATATACAGCGGCTTTCTCGGCTCTCCCCGGCAGGTGGAGATCGTGGCCGACTGCATCAGCCACTGCCGAAGGCCCGATGCCTTTGTGGTGGTGGACCCGGTGCTTGGCGACGACGGTCAGTTGGAGCCCACCATGGACATGCAGATGGTGGAGCGCATGCGCTGGCTGACGCGCCAGGCCACCTGCATCACGCCCAACCTTACGGAAGCCGCCCTGCTTCTTGGCGAGCCCTATCCTTTTGAAGCCACGAAGCAGGGCATGGACGACGCCATGCTGCGCGACTGGCTGTACCGGCTTACGGACAACGGACCGGAAGTGGCGGTCATCACCAGCGTGCCCGTGGGCAACAAACGGCGCAGCGCCGTGGTGGCTTATCAGCGGGAATTCCGGCGTTTCTGGCGGGTGGATTGCGACTACATCCCGGCCGTCTACCCCGGCACCGGAGATACCTTTACCAGCGTGCTCACGGGCAGCATGATCCAGGGCGACAGCCTGCCCCTGGCCATGGACAGGGCCGTGCAGTTCGTTTCCTTGAGCATTCGCGCCGCTTTCGGGCACAGCGCGCCCTGCCGCGAGGGCATCTTGCTCGAGCGGGTGCTCAACTCCCTCAACGCGCCGGTTACCAACTCCAGCTACGCCCTCTGGGAAGAGGAGCACGCCAATGGCTGACGCAGCAAACGGAGAAAACGCCGGGGCCGCGAAGTATTCTCCGGCCGGGGACGGGCGTTCCGAAAGTCTCGGCGGGGCTTCCGTTTCCGGCGTGGAGGAAAAACGGCGGCTGCCCATCGGCATTTTTGACTCCGGCGTGGGCGGGCTGACCGTTCTGGCCGCCCTGCTCAGGCGGCTGCCCCACGAGCACTACCACTATCTGGGTGACACAGCCCGCCTGCCCTACGGCACCAAGAGCAGCGCCACCATTGTGCGCTATTCGCTCCAGGTGGCGGAAAGGCTGGTAGAGCGCCATATCAAGCTGCTGGTGGTGGCCTGTAACACGGCCACGGCCGCGGCCCTGCCGCATCTTCAAGAGGCATTCCCCCATTTGCCCGTTCTGGGCGTGGTGGAGCCGGGAGCGCGGGCCGCCTGCAGGGTGTCGCGCAGCGGAAGGATCGCCGTTCTGGGCACGGAATCCACCATTCGCGGCCAGGCCTACACCAGGGCGATTCAGGCCCTGCGGCCCGAGGCCAGAGTTACGGGCATACCCTGCACCCTGTTCGTTTCCCTGGCCGAGGAGGGCTGGATGACCGGGGATGTGGCCAAAGCGGTGGCCGTCCGTTATCTTACGCCCGTGCTGGGCGGCGGATTTGACCGATCAAACGCCCCGGATTGCCTGGTGCTGGGCTGCACCCATTTTCCGCCCCTGGCGCCGGTGATCCAATCCGTGGTCGGCGATGACGTGGTGCTGGTGGATTCCGCGGCCACCACCGCCGAAGCCGTCGAGGATCGCCTGCGCGAGCTGGACCTGCTGCGGCCGGCCCGGCCGGTGGACGCGCCTGTTCCGGCGGCGCACTTTCCCAACGGGCTTGATGCCGGCGTTTTGTCCCGCCTGCATTTTCTGACCACGGACGCGCCCGAACGCTTTGCCCGCGTTGGCGGCCTTTTTCTGGGCATGCCTCTTGATCCCGATTCGCTGGAACTGGTGACGCTGTAACATTAGAGCATTTCAATTTTGAAATTATTCACTTGAATCTGCTTAGAAAAATGGGGTTTCCAAAGGGGTTCAACCCCTTTGGCCGCCGGAGGCAATACTACTCTTGGACAATTTCAAAATTGATTTGCTCTAACGAACGTAAAAGCCTCCCGATATCGTGCGATATCGGGAGGCTTTTACGTTGTGACGCTTCCGCGTTCGTTCAACTGGGGCGGTGCCCAGTTTTGTTTTCCTGCAAAATTGCCCGTCTCTCCCCTCTTTTATAGCAATTTCCCTTTGAAATTGTCGCCTAACGGCGAGCAAGGCTCGCCTACGCCAATCTCGCGGGCCTTGCTACACTGCGTTTCGCAAGGCCAGAGTATTTTATCCGAATAGACAATTTCAATGTGAAAATTCTCTAAAAAAAGGTGCAGGCAACACTTTGGGAAACGTTGAGTTTTTTCGTTTGGCAAGGCGCGAGTCTTTTTTCAAGGTGGGCTTGCCTCTTAGGGCCTGCCCTCCTTGAAAAAAGACGAGCAACGACGCCAAACGGAAAAAATCAGCGTTTCCGTCAACCCCAGTTGGCGCTGCTGTAGCGTTGCCCCTGCCGGCCGATGATCAGGCAGGCCAGATTGGCGCGCGCGTCCACGTAGCGCACGGCCTGGGCCGGGGGCAGCAGAGCCAGGGCCGTGGCCAGAGCGTCGGCCTGCATGGCGGTCGGCGCCTTGACGGTAATCCCGGCCAGTTCCGGGCTTTTGCCCGTCACGTGGCTGATCAGGTGGTGCTGGCTGTGAGAACGGTCGAAATAGTGCTCATAGCTGCCCGAAGTGGCGATGCCGCAGTTGACGGCGTTGGTGCCGGCCACAATCCTGTTGGGGTGACCCGGGTCTTGTATGCCCACGCTCCAGGGCCTGCCGCCGCGGGCGAACCCGCTGGCCCGGATGTCGCCGCCGGCGTTGACCATGTGATTAACAAGCCCGTCGGCGGTCAGGCTGCGCGAGGCCGCGTCCGCGATATAGCCCTTGGCGATGCCGTCAAGGGTGAGGCGCATGCCGCCTCGTTCCAGGCGGACAAGACCGCCGGCGGAGCGGATTCCCCCCGGTTTCGCCAGTTCCAGAGCCTCGGCCAGCGCCTTGCCGTCAAGACGGATCGGCCGGGCGGACGCTGTTCCGCCGGATGCGCTCCGGGCAGCCTCGAACAGTTCCAGCACCGGGGCCACGGCCGGGTTAAAGGCGAATTCCGTATCCCGGCCGAGGAGATCGCTTTCCCGCAGCACGGCAAGCAGTTCGGGCGGGGCGGCCGACAGCGAGCCCTCCGCATTGAGCGCGCTTAACGCGCTGGTGGGGTTATGCCGGTCAAACACGGCAATAAGGCGCTCCATTTCCGCAAAGGCCCGGGCAAAGGCCGCGTCCGCTCCGGCCGGATCAGGCGCCAGAGCGGTAAGGGTTACCAGGGTGCCCATGAGCAGGCGGGTCTGCTGGGCCGGGGCGGCTCCATCCCGGCCTTGCCCGGCAAAGGCAGGCAAAGGAACAAGCCCGCCCGCCAGGCCGCAGGCGGCCAGGGCGCCGGCGCTTTTCAGGAAATGGCGGCGGCTGATGAAGGACAGGGTATTCTTCATTGTATCGCCTCCTTGGCGGAAGAGGGGTCGACTTTCGTCACGGGCGGAACGTCCGAATCGGCCTGGGCAGGGTCAAGGCCGTGGGCGCTCCGGCTGCGCAGAATCCCGCGCGGGCAGGCTTTCACGCAGGCCTCGCCGCAAGCCGGGCCGTATTCCAGACAGATCGCGTGATCAACCTGCGTGCGCAAATCAACGGCGGCAATGGCATTGGCCGGGCAGGCCTTGATGCATTTGCCGCAGTTCATGCAGCCCACTTCGCACACGTCGGTGACGGCCTTGAGCTTTTCCTGCGTGGCACAGTAGTTCATGACCCTGGCCCGCCGGGGAACGAGTTGCACTATGGCGCGCGGGCAGGCCTTCACGCAGGAGCCGCAGCTGACGCACTTGGAGGCGATGATTTCCACCATGCCGTCGGCAATGTACATGGCGTCAAAGGGGCAGGCGCGCACGCAGTCGCCCAGGCCCAGGCAGGCCGAGGGGCACATGTACGGGCCGTTTTCCAGCATGGCCGCGCTGGCGCAAGTGGCCAGGCCGACATAGGTGTAGCGCTCCCTGACCTTGCCCTCGTTGCGGCTGCAGCAGCGCAGGGCCACGGTGGGCTCGCTGGCTTCCACGGCCTTGCCGGCCAGTTGGCCGATGCGGGCGGCAAGATCAGGCCCGCCGACGCAACACAGGCCGGGGGACACGTCGTCCCTGGTGACCACGGCGGCGGCAAATCCTTCACAACCCGGATAGCCGCAGCCGCCGCAGTTGGCGCCGGGCAAGGCTTCCGTTACCAGTTCAATATTGGGATTCTCGTCCACCTTGAGCAGGCGGGAAGCCACCGCCAGCACGACGCCCGCCGTGGCTCCTATTCCCAGAAGAGAGAAGACAGAAGTTACTATCATGGCAGCATCCTTACTGTATCATTCCTTTAAAGGCCATGAAGCACAGGGACATGAGCCCGGCCATAATAAGCCCGAGCGGGGTTCCCTGCAGGGCGCGCGGCACCCGGCACAAGGCGAAACGTTCGCGAATGCCGGCCATGAGAATGAGCGCCAGCATGAAACCGACGCTGGCGGAAAACGCGTAAAAGGTGGACGTGGCCAGATCGAATTCCTCGCGCTGCACGAGAATGGCCACGCCGAGCACGCAGCAGTTGGTGGTGATCAGGGGCAGGAAGATCCCGAGAGCCCGGTACAACGGCGGCACCATTTTTTTGAGGAACATTTCCACGAACTGCACCAGGGCCGCGATGATCAGAATGAAGAATATGGTTTGCAAATACGCAAGGTTCAGGGGCTCAAGCAGGCGCTTCTGGATCAGCCAGGTAATGACCGTGGCCAGCACGGTCACAAAGCAGACCGCCGCGCCCATGCCGATGGAAACGCCTTTTTCCTTGGAACAGCCTATGTAAGGGCATTGCCCGAGAAACTGGGCCAGTACGATGTTGTTGACAAAGACCGCCCCGATAAACGTGAGAAACAAATCCATGACGGCCTCCGTTTACGATTTGATGTTGCCGCAACCGCAGCCGCAACCGCAGGACAGGTTGGCGGGCAGTTCCTTGCTTCCCGCCCGGCGCGCCGAGACGATGGAAAGGCAGTTCATCAGAGCCAGAACGCCGCCCAAGGCCAGAAAGGCGCCCGGGGCTTCCACCATGATGGTGAACGGCTTGAAGCCTTCCCACATGACGTGATGGCCGAAGATGGCGCCCGTGCCCAGCAATTCGCGCATGCCGCCGAGAAAGGTCAGAGACATGGTAAAGCCTATGCCCATGCCCAGGCCGTCCGCAATGGACAGGATCACGGGATTTTTGCCGGCAAAGGCCTCGGCCCGGCCCAGAATGATACAGTTGACCACTATGAGCGGCACGAATATGCCCAACTGCTGGTACAGAGGATAGGCGTAGGCCTGCATGAGCAGTTCCACGGCCACCACCAGGGTGGCGGAAATAGCGATAAAGCAGACGATGCGCACCTTTTTGGGAATGATCTTGCGCACCATGGAAATGAACATGTTGCTGAGAACAAGCACGAAGATAACGGCCAGACCCATGCCCAGGCCGTTTTCAGCCGACTTGGTCACGGCCAGCACGGGGCACAGGCCGAGCACCAGCCGGAAGGGGGGTATTTCAGCCCACAGGCCTTTGGAAAATTCTTTCCATACGGATGCCATGTGTTGTCTCCTTATTGCCAGGTCTTCTGGATTTCGGCCTTCAGGGCCTGGAAATCCTTGGACGCGGACTGCACTGCCAGGACTGTCCCGGCCGAGGAAATGGTGGCGCCGGAAATGGCGTCAATGGCGCCGCCCTTGGCGGTCAACTCCACGTTCATGGGTTTGCCGGCGAACTGGCCGGAGAATTTGGGCTCGGCCACCTTGGTGCCGAGGCCGGGGGTTTCGCGCATTTCCGTCACCCCGATGCCGATCAGGCTGTCGTTGGTCAGATTGAAGCCCACCATCACCCCGATGTCGCCGCCATAGCCCTTACCCTTGCCCTCAAGGGCCACGCCCAGGAGCTTGTCGCCCTGTTTATAGGGAAAGACCATGATACTCTGGCCATCCAGCGTAAAGGCTTTGCGGTCCGCAATGGGGTCGTTGGTGGCCGACGGGCACACCCGCTTGAGAGCCGGTCCCTGCACATAGGTCAGCACCTGCTCTTCGATGACCGGCGTGGTAATCTGCTTCAGCATGGACAGGGCGTAGCCCGAGGCGCCGCAAATGAGCGACAGGACGATTATCATGCTCAGTATTTCGCGCATGGCTATCTCCTTTTCCCGTAGGGAGCTACGCGGATGAGATCAAACAGGGGGGTGCCCAGGGAGGCGAGCAACACCGCGAAGGGCGCGCCGTCCGGGTAGATGCCGAAAATGCGGATAAGCACCAGCAAGGCTCCGGCAAGCAGGCCGTAGCCGGCCATGCCCGCGCGGGCCACCGGCGACGAGGCGTGATCCGTGGCCAGGAAAAAGGCCGCGAACACGGTGCTGCCTGTCAGCAGGTACCAGTGGGGCGGCGGGGTATGGGAAGCGTCCACTCCCCAGTCGGCGCCGAATTTCCAGAACAGCGTTCCGGTAATGAGCACGCCCGCGATCAGGGCCAGGGGAATCTCCCAGCGCACGGCCCGGCGGGCCACCAGGAACAGGCCGCCGACCAGAACAGCCGCGATCTGGGCACTGCCCAGGCCGCCGAGTTGCCGGCCCAGGAAAAACGGCAGTTCGCTCTGGGGCGGCAAGGCCGCGTAGCCGAAGTATTTCATTCGGATAAGGGGTTCAATATACACGCTTTGCAGGTTCACGGCCGCCGGATCCATGTAAACGGGCCAGGCAACGGTCATGGTGGCCCAGGCCACCAGGGGCGGGCACAGGGGGTTGGCCCCCAGGCCGCCGAATATCTGCTTGCCAAGAACAATCATCAGGGCGCTGCCCACCAGCACCAGCCACCAGGGCGCGCCCGCGGGCAGAAGAAAGGCGAAAAGCAGACCGGAAATCAGGGCGGTGCCGTCGGAAACGCGCACTTTCTGTCCGAGCAGACGCTGCCACAGGGCCTCGGTAAGAACCGCCACGCCCGCGGACAGGGCCATCACCCTGAAAGCCGGCAGGCCGAAGGTCCATACGGCCAGAAAGGCGGCCGGCAGCAGGGCGAGAAAGGTATCCCGCATCATGCCGGTGATTGTATATGATGAATGCGTATAGGGTGGCGTTTCCACCACGAATAGTGGGGTCAGTTGAGTCTGGGGGGCAGGTGCCTGTGTCATGGGCGCTTCCTCGTGAGACGTTTCAGGGGATGTGTTCCGTTGTTCTTGGCCATACGCGCCGCCTACCTGAGCGAACGCTGGAAGGTCGGAAGACCGAGGCTGGCCTTGGCCATGCGGAACAACTGCTGCATGGGCCGGCAGGTGGGGCAGACATAGCCGCACATGCCGCATTCGATGCAGACGTCGATATATTCCTTGCGGCAATCCTCGTACCGCTCGAACTCGGCGTGGCGGCTGAGCATGTTCGGGCGCAGCCGCATGGGGCAGGCGCTCACACAGGCCCCGCAACTGACGCAGGGGTTATCCTCAAGGGAAGGCCGCCCGTTCTTTTTCAGCAGCAGGACGGCGTCGTCCTCCTTGCGGATGCCCCGGCCGGGGCCGGCAATGGCCACTCCGCGCATGGCGCCGCCCAGAATCAGGCTGTCGCCGGACGTGAGCGTATGGGCTGACCGCTCCAGCAGGACGGATACCGGCGTGCCCAGGGGAACGAGATAGTTTTTGCCGAACGCCGTGGTCACCGTACGGGTAAGAGGCCGGCCGGATTGCGCCACCAGGCCGAGCTGGAACAGGGCGTGCAGCCTGATCACGGACACGCCCGCGCCGTCCTCCCGGCCGGTGACGGCCCGGATCATGGGACAGGTCAGGCTGGCGGGGTAAACCGGGGCCACCTGGCGCATGTCCGCCCCTTGCAGGGAGATGAAACAGGCGGTGGACTGAACCAGAACACTTCTGGAGGCTCCGCTCAGGCGGCGGGCCAGGGCAAGGCCCGCCTCCAGCACGGGCTTGTACTCGAACAGGAGTTCCTCGGCGTACAGCATGCCCGGCTCGGGATTGAGGCCGTTGATGATCAGGAGCTCGCAAGGCCGGGTGAAGGGCGCGGGCGAAATGCCCAGTTCCTTCAATTTCCCGGCAAGGGCCGTGGCGTCAAGATCGTCAAAGGAAACCGGCTCAACCGGTTCAGCCCCGGCGGCCTTGTCGCCCGGAGCGGCCTCGGCCTTTTCGTCGGCCGGGGCTTCGCGCTCTATCTCGATATAGGTCGCGGTCAGATCCTTGACCACCCCGCTTATCGGGGCGTGCAAATCGCCCGCGTCCGGGCCGGGGTGCGTGGCCACAAGGGCGCCTTCGACCACTTTGGCACGTCTTTTTATAGTTTTGAGAACACCATGCTCGCCCAGGGAAAGCCGCACGACGGCGACGTCGTCAAGAACGGCAATCGGGCATCGTTCTTCGGGGGAAAGAATGAGTCGTTTATCCATTTCGCATACTTCCTTGGCGCGCTGCTGAAATTCCCGTCCGATCCGGGTTGTTTCCACAGCGCTGGTATCGCGTTGCAATGCGCCGTCGCGGCTCGTCCGCCAACGGCGCGGATCCGCCAGGGATCCCGCTCAACGGCCTTGTGCCCGCCGAATCAGGGCGTATGGCACTGGGCGCATGGGGCCTTGGCGCCCGGTCCCTTGCCGACCTTGTCGTGGCAGGTCCGGCACTGGGCGTGGTAGGCGTCCATATTGCCGGGCATGGGCGCGTGGCAGGAGCCGCAGGCGGTAAAGGCGCCCACGGGTTTGCCCTTGGCCGCTTCGTCCGCCAGGGAAACCTGGACGTGGCAGGTCGGGCAGCCCTTGGTCTTTGCCTCGAACAGATCGCTGTGGCAATTCTGGCAGCGCGCGTGGGCCGCGTCCTTGAGGGTGGTGGCTGTCATGGGGTTGGGTTTGGCCGTATGGCAGTTCCGGCATTTTTGCTGCTTGATGTTCATCCGCCGGCCGGACGGGGTCTTGTAGCTCAGCGGGTGGTGACAGGATTCGCAGTCGCCGCCGGCGTACTCGTCGATATGTTGCTGGTGGTTCCAGCCGCCGGCCAGACCGGCCATGCGCGAGTGGTGACAACTGGCGCAGGCGGCGTCGCCCCCGGCCTGGTAGAGCTTCTGATGGGCCGCCACATAGCCCGGGTTGTCCGTGGCGCCGTGGCAGCTTTTACAGGGAGTGACTTTGGGCGTTGACGCCCCGGATGCGGAAGCGGCCGCGCCCTCGCCCGTGACGGGTTTGCCGTCTTTGGCGCCGGAAGCGGCCGCTTTGCCTATTTTCAGTTCGTGGTGACAGGTGTCGCATGGCAGATCGCCGTAGCTTCCACCGGGGGTGCTGTGGGCCAGGTGCGTAAACACGACCCGGCCGCCGGAGTTCTGCATCAGCACCCGTATGGGGTTGGCCTCTGTGGGCGGCGGCGACAGGTAGCCGGCAATGCCCGCCAGGGCCAAAATACAGCTGACAAGGATGATGGGCATGGAACGTTTGTTCAAGGCGCCTCCTTCGGAATATGAAAGAACTGGACGACAAGAGGCCGGCCCGCGGGATGGCGCGGTGCGTCAGCCTGCAGCACTATACAGAATCAGATGATGGCATGCGGATGGCGGAGCAACCCCCCAAAGAAAACAAAACAGCGGCGAACCGCAAACCCGTCGGGTTCGCGCTCTGCCGGAGTGCGCGGTTCGCCGTCGCGCGGCGCGCCTCGCTATATCAAACGGTTGCCATCCTGTGCCGCCGCGAAAAGGGCGGACATCGGCGCATCCTATTGTGCCAACGCTTTCTATAAACGTTAGGAAACACGGTTTTGTCAATAAGATAAATGGATACATTATATAAACTTTTTCTTTTCCAAAAAAAAGAAAGGGCTTACAGGTTCCCCTTCACAAACAAGAACATTTCTTGCATAGTGCGCGCATGGATATCTTCGGATTTGACATGGCGGTTTTCGCCGGCTTTTTGCTCACCCTCATACGCGTCAGCTTTGTGGTGTTCATGATGCCCTTTTACAGCGGCGAATATATTCCCGTTCAAGTCAAGGTGGCCTTCTGCCTGGTGCTGACCATGGCCATCTGGCCGCACCTGTCCTTTCCCGGCGAGCTGCTGCCCCGCCATCCGTTCGGCATCATGACCCTGCTTCTGGGCGAAGCCGTGCTGGGACTGATGCTCGGCATGTGCGTGTTCTTTATTTTTACCGGCATACAGACGGGCGGCGAGATCATGGGCTTTCAGATGGGCTTTACCATGGTCACCCTGGCCGACCCCTTGTCCGGGTCCCAGGTCAGCATCACCTCGCACCTGATGTACATGGTCACCTTTCTGATCTTTCTCGCCCTGGACGGGCACCTGCACCTGCTGCGGGCCCTGGCCGACTCCTTTACCCTTATCCCTCCCGGCGGCCTGCGCATTTCCGGCCCCCTGACCGGGAGCATTCTGGAACTGTCCGCGGGTATGTTTTTTCTGGCCGTAAAAATAGCCGCCCCGGTCATCGCCGCCCTGTTCATGGTGGAGCTTACCCTGGCCCTCATGGGCCGGGCCGCCCCGCAGATGAACCTGCTGACCATGGGCTTTCCCATCAAGATTGCCGTGGGCTTTTTCTTTATCGGCATATTGTTTTCCACCCTGGCCCTGCGCATGGAAGACATCATCATTGAGCTCAAACCCATGTTCGACCGCATCATGATGATGGCGCGCTGACACGATCCTGGGCCTTTGGGCCGCGATCCATCCACAATGCCGCCTGGCGCGGCGAACGCGATGACCTATGGCGAGAGATCCGAGCAAAACAGAACAGGCGACCCCCAAGCGCATTCGAGAAGCGCGCAACAAGGGCAACGTCGCAAAATCGCAGGAAGTCTCCAAGGCCGTGTCCATTCTGGGCGGCCTGATCGGGCTTTTCGCCTGCATCGGCCTTTTGTCCTCCGAACTGATGCGCCTGTTCCGGCACTTTCTCAGCACCGGCCCCTCCTTTGTCATAAACGAAACCAATCTGACGGAAATGGGGCTGTGGCTTTCCGTTTCCCTGGCCAAGATGATTCTGCCGATAATGCTGATCATCGCCGTGATGGTCTACATTTCCCTGCGCGTTCAGGTGGGCAAGCTCTGGACCACCAAAGTCTTTGAGTTCAAGCTGGAGAAGTTCAATCCCATCAACGGGATAAAGCGCATGTTCTTTTCGCTCCAGACCTTTATCCGCCTGGGCAAAAGCCTGCTCCAGGCCCTGTTTATCGGTCTGGCCCCGCTCATGGTGCTGAAAAAGGAAATGCCGCACTTCGCCGACCTGTATTACATGGACGCCTTCGGCATTGCCATTTACATCCTCTCCATCAGCAGCAAGATGGTCATTTACGCCCTTGTGCCCATGGTCGCCATAGCCGCGGCCGACTGGTGGTACACGCGCTGGGACTATGGCGAAAATCTCAAGATGAGCAAGGATGAGGTCAAGGACGAACGCAAGCAGCAGGAAGGCGACCCCCTGGTCAAGGGGCAGATGCGCCAGAAAATGATGAAAATGAGCGCCAGGCGCATGATGCAACAGGTGCCCAAGGCCGACGTGGTGATCACCAACCCCACGCACATTGCCGTGGCCCTGCGCTACGACGCCAAGGAGGCGCCGGCCCCCATGGTGGTGGCCATGGGCGTTGACCAGGTGGCGGAAAAAATCAAGGAGATTGCCAGAGAACACCGCATACCCATTCGCGAAAACAAGGCTCTGGCACGAGCTTTGTATAAGCAGACGGAAGTTGGCGACATTATACCGGCCGACCTCTTCCAGGCAGTGGCGATTATCCTCGCGCAAATCTGGAAAACAAGGCCGCCCAAGCGCAACACCGTTTCGTAACAACACGCCGCCGCTGTCGTAGCATTGACGGCAGGGTGACATAAGGTGTCAGGATTATGGCAGCAAAGACCTTACTTCCCAATATCAATTATCAGCGTTTCGCCCGCCAGGGCGACCTTTTGCTGGCCGGCGGCGTCGTCACCATCCTGATGATCATGCTGGTGCCGCTGCCCACCATTATCCTTGACTTCATGCTCTGCATCTCCATTTCCCTGTCCCTGGTCATTCTGATCACGTCCATGTTCATGCTTTCTCCCCTGGAATTTTCCATTTTCCCCTCCCTTATGCTGGTGGCCACTCTGCTCCGGCTCGGCCTGAACGTGGCCTCCACCCGGCTTATTCTGCTGCACGGCGACAAGGGCACGGACGCGGCCGGCTCGGTCATCCAGGCCTTTGGCGAATTTGTGGTCGGCGGCAGTTACATCATCGGCGCGGTCATTTTCATGATCCTGTTCATTCTGAACAAAATGGTCATCACCACAGGCACCACGCGTATCGCCGAAGTGGCGGCCCGCTTTACCCTGGACGCCATGCCGGGCAAGCAGATGGCCATTGAAGCCGACCTCAACGCCGGCCTGATCAACGAAGAGGAAGCGACCCAGCGGCGCGGCGCCATCCGCAAGGAAGCCGATTTTTACGGCGCCATGGACGGCGCCGGCAAGTTCGTGCAGGGGGACGTCAACGCGGGCCTTATCATCACCCTGATCAACATCATCGGCGGGGTGCTGCTCGGCGTGCTGCAAAAGGACATGACCTGGACCGACGCCCTGCACACTTACACCCTGCTGACCATCGGCGACGGTCTGGTGGCCACCATCCCCTCCATCATCACCTCCACGGCGGCGGGCATCATCGTTTCCCGCGCGGCCGCCGAAGCCAAGATGGGCGAGGAATTCATCGGCCAGTTGACCTATAACACCCGAGCCCTCTATATGGTGGGCGGCGTGCTTCTGCTCTTCTCCCTCATACCCGGCCTGCCCATGCTGCCTTTCATGGCCATCTCCCTGACCATATTCCTGGTGGCGCGCGTGAGCCAGCAGCAGCGTGAAGCCGACGCCCAGGTGGTCGGTGGTCCCAAGGGCATGAAGGGCGGCGCCAAGGCCGCCCTGCCTCCGGGAGCGGCCGGAAGCGCCGGCAACCTGCCGGCGGCCAAAGGCGAGCCCTCCCTTGACACGCCCGAGGAAGTCCAGGCCCTTCTGCCCCTCGACACGCTTGAACTGGAAGTGGGCTACGGCCTCGTGCCCCTGGTGGACGAAAACCAGAACGGCAACCTGCTCTCGCGCATCCGCTCCCTGCGCAGGCAGTTCGCCCTGGACATGGGCGTCATTTTGCCGTCCCTGCACTTGCGCGACAACCTGCAACTCAAGCCGGGCCAGTACAGCCTGCTTATCAAGGGTAACGAAGTGGCCTCGGCCGAGATACTTATCGATCACTTCCTGGCCATGGACCCGGGCAACGCCAAGCATCGCATCCGCGGCATCGAAACCAGGGAACCGGCCTTCAACCTGCCCGCCGTCTGGATTCCCGAAGCGCAGAAGGAAGAAGCCATGCTGGCCGGCTATACCGTGGTGGATCCGTCCACGGTTATCGCCACCCACCTGACGGAAGTGTTCCGCCGCCATCTGGGCGACTTCCTCGGCCGCCAGGAAACGCAGGGCCTTTTGGACAACCTGGCCAAAACCGCGCCCAAGGCCGTGGAAGAACTGGTGCCCGGCATCCTGCCTCTGGGCGTGGTGCAAAAGGTGCTGCAGAACCTGGTGCGCGAAAACGTTTCCGTGCGCGACCTGCTCACCATTGTGGAAACCCTGGCTGACCACGGGCTTATGGTCAAGAATACGGAAATACTTACGGAATACGTGCGCGAGCGCCTTTCCCGCACCATTGTCAAGCCCTACCTGGACAGCCAGGGCGCCCTGCCCATCATCACCCTGGACCCCAAGGCCGAGCAGCTTTTGCAAGAGTCCATCCGCCAGACGGAAAACGGCGTTTACCTCGCCCTGGCGCCCGGCTCGGCCCAGCGCCTCATGCAGCAGATCAACCAGGCGGTCGAGCGGGCGGTCAACACCGACGGACAGCCGGTGGTGCTGGTCTCGCCCATGACGCGGCCCCACCTGGCCCAGTTGGTCATGCGCTTCCTGCCTTCCGTGCCCGTGCTCTCCCAGGCCGAAATCCCCACGGATATCCGCCTGAGCGCGGTGGGCAACGCGGGAGTTGACTGATGCAGGTAAGAACGTTCAGCGCGCGCGGCATGTCCGCGGTGCTCGGCATGATCCGGGAGGAGCTCGGACCGGATGCCGTGATTCTTGACACCCAGGAAGAAGACGGCGTGGTCACCATGACCGTGGCCCTGGAAGACGCCTCAGCGCAGCAGGCACAGCCGGAAGTGGCGGCCACGGGCGCGCGGGCGGCCCGGGCCTATGTTTCGCGCGGTCGCGCCGCGCCGGCCCAGGCGCCTGAAAGAGGGCAGGACATGCCGGGCGAGGACGCGGCCGGCAACACGTCCCCCCCTCCGTTCGGCTGGCAGAAATGGCACGAGGAGTGGAGCAGCATAAAAACGCACCTCCTGGCGCTGATGAAGCCCGCCCTCAAACTGGATATTCTCCCCCCCCGGCAGCGTCTGGCCATTGAATATCTTCAGCGGGAAGGAGTGGAGGACGAGGCGATGCTGGAACTGTTCCAGCGCCTGCAAAACGACCCGAACTCGTCCATTCTCGGCCCTCTGGCCGAAATGGTGCCCCTGCGGCCCTGGAACGAGCACAGTTGGCCCCAGCGCATCCAGGTCATTGCCGGCCCTTTTGGCGCGGGCAAAACCTCGGTGGCCATCCGCATGGCCCTGTCGTTGCGCCGCACCTCGCCGGCCTGCCGCATCTGTCTTGTGAACGCGGACGCCACCCGCGGCAACGGCCGGCTGCTGCTGCGCCACTACTGCGATCTTTCCGACATGGCGTACAAGGAAGCCTCCACCACGCTGGAACTGGTGGCCGCGCTCAATGCCGCCAAAAAAGAGGGCTTTGATAAAATAGTGGTGGATCTGCCGGGGCTTTCCCGAGGCAGGCGCTTAAGCACTCTGCTGGCCGACGCCGGCCTGGCCGAGCGCACGGGCGAAACCATTGACGACGTGGCCGTGCACCTGACCCTGCCGCCGCATTACGGCACCTTGCAACTCAGCGGCATACTGGAACGGTACCGCACCCCCCACGCCGGGGCCATTGTCTGGACAAAACTGGACGAGGCCGAGCATTACGGCCAAATCGTGAACGTCGCCCTGGCAACGGGCCTGCCCGTTTCCGCCCTGTCGTTCGGGCCGGGCCTGGGCAACTCCCTGTCCCCGGTGCGCGAATCCATGCTCTGGCGGCTGCTGTTCAAACGCGAACTGCCCATGGGCTCGTAAGCCGGGAAGAACTCGCTTGAAGCTTTGCGGGAAAGCGTATAAACAATAGCATTGAACATCTTATTGTATTTGGAGCCTCTTATGAAAGCAGACCTTCCCCTGGTCTTTTCAATCACCTCCGGAAAAGGCGGCGTCGGCAAGACCAACCTGGCGGTCAACCTTGCCTGCTGCCTTGCCAGGGAAAACAAGAATGTCGTGCTGCTGGACGCCGATCTGGGGCTGGCCAACGTGGACGTGATATTGGGCTTGACGCCCAAACGCAACCTTTTCCACCTTTTTCATGAAGGCGCGCAACTGTCCGACGTGATCATGGATACCCCCTACGGCTTCAAGATACTCCCGTCGTCTTCCGGAGTGAGCGAAATGCTCTCCCTCAGCGCGGGGCAAAAGATTGTTCTGCTCGAAGCCATGGACGAGCTTGAGGATTCCGTGGACTTCCTTATTGTGGACACCGGCGCGGGCATCAACGAAAACGTCATGTACTTCAACCTGGCCGCCCAGGAGCGGCTGGTAATTCTCACGCCCGAGCCGACTTCCCTTACCGATGCCTACGCCCTCATCAAGGTCATGCAGCAAAATCATGACGTGCACGATTTTCGCGTCCTGGTGAACATGGCCTCGGACGAAAAATCGGCCAAGGAAGTGTTCCGCCGCCTGTACAAGGCCTGCGATCATTTTCTGACCGGCATTTCCCTGGATTATACGGGCATGATTCCGCGCGACGCGGGCGTGCGCAGAGCGGTCATCAACCAGAAGCCTTTCTGCATTCAGGACCCCGACGGGCCCGCGAGCCTGGCTCTGGCGGAGGTGGCAAAAACAATCCAAACGTGGGAAGTCCCCAACACCCTCGATGGCAACATCAAATTCTTCTGGAAGCGCCTGCTCTTCAGACAGTAATCAGCCGGCCAAGGCCTGGGAACTGTTTGATTCGGGTGAAGTGGCCTGGAGCGACTGCACTCCGGCCCAGCAGGAAAGCATTGTGCGGCACTTCGCCCCCAAGGTGAAGTATCTGGCCCTGCGCTTAAAGGCCAGGCTGCCGCGCAACGTGGAGCTTTCGGAACTGATCAGCGCGGGTACGCTGGGGTTGATGGAGTCGTTCACCAAATTTCGCCCGCAACTGGGCATCAAATTCGACACCTATGCGGAAAATCGCATCCGCGGGGCCATGCTGGACGAATTGCGGCGCCTGGACTGGTTTCCCCGCTCCTTACGCCGTCGCGTGCGCATGCTTGACGAAGCCATTCACAAGCTGGAACATCAAAGCGGCGACAATCCCTCGGAAGAAGCCCTTTCAGAGGAAACAGGCTTAAGCATCAAAGAAGTGCGCGAGGGACTGGAGGCCCTGCACAACCAGTTCTGCCTTTCTCTTGAACTGATCCAGGACTCCCTTTCTCCCCTGGAAACCGTCAGCGAGGAAGAGCCTTTCGCTCTGGCCGCGTCGCAGGAACTTGTAGACAGGGTGGCTGATCTTATTGAACAATTGACACCTCGTGAGAAGCTGGTATTGTCGCTGTATTATACCGATGAATTGAATATGCGCGAGGCCGCCGAAGTCATGGGCATCACCGAAGGGCGGGTGTCCCAGCTCCATTCCCAGGCGCTCGCGCGTTTACGCAGGGAATTTACCGTTCGCCACGGCGAAATGCATGTACTGTAAAGGAGATCCGACATGCCGTATGATCCGAATATGAGAGTGCTGGTGGTGGACGATTTTTCCACCATGCGCCGGATAGTGAAAAATATTCTGCGCCAGCTCGGCTTCAACAACGTTGTGGAGGCTGACGACGGCACCACGGCCTGGGACGTGCTGAACCGGGACAAAATAGACTTCATCATTTCGGACTGGAACATGCCGCAGATGACCGGCATTGACCTGCTGCGCAAAGTGCGCTCCAGCGAAGAATTCGCGGATCTCCCCTTCCTCATGGTCACGGCCGAAGCTCAGCAGGAAAACATCATCGAAGCTGTGCAGGCCAAGGTTTCCAACTACATCGTCAAGCCTTTCACCGCGGAAGTCATGAAGCAGAAGATCGACAAGATCTTCCCCTAAAGAGCTTTTCCTACCGGGGCCGGCGGTGACGGCGGCCCCGGTTTTTGCCCGCTTTGCCGGAAATACGGCCGCCGGGCACGGATTCGCGGCCGTCTCTTGCCGCAATTGTTCGGGTGATGCCGGACGTTTTGCCTTCAAAGCCGCCACCGCCGGCCGGCAGCGTGACCGTGTTATTCCGGACCTTAAGGTGCTTAGCGATGCTATTTCTCGTTTCCGACGATCCCCCGGCCGAAGGGGCCGCTCCGGGCAAAACCCCCAGTGTCAAAGTTGAACTTGACATAGAGGACGCCCCTTTTCTGCAGGAACCGGACGAACCGAAGCCCCCGGCCAAAGAGCCGGAACGCCCGGCCCCGACGCAACCGGCCGCGACTCCCAAGGAAAAAAAAACCTCGGCCTTCAAGCTCAAACTGGCCGCCCTGCTTGCCAACAAGAAGCGGCTTGCCATTATCGGCGGCGGGTTGGTGCTGGTTTTGCTCGCCCCCCTCGTGGTCAGCCTCGTCTTGAGCGGCAAATCGGCGCCGCCGCCTCAGGAACCGGTGCGCAAACTGGTGCCTGACGAGCCGGTGCGCGAAAATACGCCGGCCGGTCCCAAGTTCCTCTTCAAAGGCGAGCCCTTTCTCATCGAACGCCGGGGCAGCGAGGGCGAAATTCGCTTTTTGCGCTGCCGCTTTACCATTCCCACGGACAACCCGAGCCTTTACGCCGAACTGCAGGCGAAAAACATTGCCGTGCGCGATGCCATTTATTATTATCTCAACAACAAGCCGGTGACGTTTCTGTCGGACAGCACGCAAACGGAAGTGCTGAAAAAAGATTTGATCAGCGTCATCAACGAGCATCTTACTTCGGAGAAAATACAGGAATTGTATATCGAGGATTATCTGGTGACGCGTCTGTAGAGTATGTTTCGCTTGAAATGCTTGCTTAACGGCTGGTAAGGCCAGCCTACAAGCATTTCGCGGCAAGGATTCGAAGACGAATCCTTGCGGAGCAGTTGACTCATTTCATTCGTAAACTGCTCTAGATGCCGAGCAAGAGGAGCCGTCATGAGCGAGCTCAACATGATGCCCGTGCCCATAGTGCAGATGGGACTGGTGGAAAAGCTGGTGGAAGTGGAACAAAACCAGCCCCACGTGCAGCAGCTTGTCGCCCAGGAAAGCGCCAAACAGGCCATGAAGGCCGAAGCCGAACGCGTCCCCCAGGTGGACTCCTCCGAGCACGGCAAAAAAATTCGCAACCGCGATTCAGGCCAGGAAAAGAAAGAGCGGCGCCAGGCCTCGAACCGGTCTTCCGACGGAAAGCATGAAGCGCAAGCCGATCAGGAAGACGGCGCTACCGAGATCGAAACAGCCACGGCCAACCCCTGGGCCGGAAAGATCGTCAATATGAAAGTCTAGGCTTCGGCCTATTGTGCCATCGATTACGCGCGGCGTCGGCGTATCGGATGGCTCCGAAAAACACAAGGGACGCCGGGATGTTTCACGCAAGGCAGCGCGCATCGGCTGCCGAGCGTGTTTTTATACCCGGACGGCCTGTAACGACAGTATGTTGTTTTAAGCGGAACCCCCATGCAATTATCCATTCTCATCATAATCAGCCTTGCGGAACTGGTGCTTTTTTTTCTTCTGCTGCGTTTTTTCGCCCGGCTGCGCAAATCGGAAGAGCTGTTGGTGCAGTTGAGCCAGGGCCAGGACACCCTCATGGACAAGCTGAGGACCAACGCGGAACTGGAGCGGGAGCTGATGCAGACATTCACCGTCCGGCAGACGGAACTGCACCACCTGAACGAAAGGCTTGAAGCGCGTACCAGAACCTTGCAGGATCTGCTTGAGCAGGCCGAGGCCATCAGCCGTTCGCCGCAATTTCTGCGGGAGCTGATCATTACCGGCAAGAAGAAAGGCCGCACTTCATCGCAACTGGCCAAGGCCACCGGCCTTTCGCTGGACGAGGTGGAGTTGATTCTGGCCCAGGCGGAAAACTGAACCCAGTCTTCCTTGGCTCCTCCCCTTCCATTAGCCGGCGTGACTTCGTTGCGCCGGTCCGGACATGGACGCACACCCATCACGTATGACCAAATCGCGTTTTTTTTCTCTTTCCCCTGTGCATTTCCCCGTAGCTATGCTATCCTTTGTGAGCGGGCAGCCCCGGCGTTTCGCCGGCCGTGGCGCGGCGGCTTTGCCGGTGAAGCGATGGCCTCTAGAGCATTTAACGCTTGAAAGAGTCGCTTAAAGGCGGGCAAAGCCCGCCAACGCCTCGTTCGCGGCAAGGATTTGAGGACAAATCCTTGCAGAGCAATCCACTCATTTCATTCGTGAATTGCTCTAATCTGCGGCCGGATGCGCAACCACCCGTTCAGGCCCGGATCAGGAAAGACAGCGCGCGATCCCTGCCCGACGCGCGGCCCTCGGCAACCATGTGAGTAAAGGACGGCACCATGCCTGATAATGACAAAGAGATCCCGGAAATACTGCCCTGCGCCTCCTGCGGAGGCCGGAACCAGCACATAGAATCCTCGCGCCCGGAAGGCCGCGTGGCTGATATCTGGCGGGTCACCTGCCCCTGCGGCGGCGCGTCCGCCATGTGGTCGGTGTCAAAATCCGCGGCCGTCCGCCTTTGGAACCGCTATATGTCCGAGGCCAAAGGCCAGAGAAAATAGGCCCCGGGTTTTTCCCAAAGCTCCCCTCTTGCCCGCCCCGGCTGGCCGGGGCGGGCAAGAGGGGAGGAACTCGCGATTCCCCCGAGTTGCCACAACAAGCTCTTTCCGACGTTTTCCCCTCTTTCCGGCAGCGAATCATTTCGTGATAAAGGTGCCGGCCTCCAGTTGCAAAAACGCCTCTTCCAGTTCCTGGTCCGTATTCATGACAATAGGACCGCCCCAGGCTATGCGTTCGCCCAGGGGCTTGCCCGCCACCACCACCAGCCGGGCGCGCTCCCGGCCGCCCTTGAGAACAAGGCTGTCGCCCGACGTGAACAGCACCGCCTGGCGCCTGCTTAGCGGCGTTCCCCCCTTGTCGCTGCAGTCGCCTTCCAGCACGTAAGCGAACAGGGTTTCGTCGCGCCGGGTGGACAGGGACCAGGAAGCGCCGGGGTCCAGGGTGACGTCCAGAAAGGTCACGGTAACATAATCGGCCCGCATGGCCCCGGCCGTACCTTTGTATTCCCCGGACAAAACACGCACTTCCACGCCCGGTTCCCTGACAAGGGGCACCTGGTCGGGGGCGATGTCCCGATACTTGGGCGGGGCCATTTTATCCCTGCCCGGCAGGTTGACCCAAAGCTGCAAACCCAGCATGCGCGGCGAGGCCTTGGGCATTTCCTGGTGCATTATGCCCCGGCCGGCGGTCATCCACTGGCAACCGCCGTCGACGATCTCGCCCTTGTTGCCCAGGCTGTCCTCGTGTTCTATGCGGCCTTCCATAAGATAGGTCACGGTTTCTATGCCGCGATGGGGGTGCATGGGAAAACCGCCGGTATAGTCTTTCGGATTGGTGGAGTCAAAGGCGTCCAGCAGCAAAAAGGGATCGAAGTCCGCCACGGTGCGGTAGCTGAGCACGCGCACCAGCCGTACCCCGTCGCCGTCCACTGCCGGCCGTCCGGTAATCTCCTGCGCTACCTTGCGGGGCATCATCTTGAAAATCGCCATGATTTCTCCTTGTTTCCGGCGGGTAAGCGACGCATGGTTGTCGTCGCGCGGGCGTCTTCGGCCCACGCCGGACATTCCACCCTTACAGCTTCGCCGTCTTTACCGCAAGGGCGGGAAAACACGACGCAACCGCCCAAATGCTGGACAACGTCTTGCCTTGAGGGTAATGCCCAAACAGAGGAATATCCGTGGCTCGCAAGCCGCTGCGGAACATTTCGCCACACAACCACCCCCAACAAGTCGAGAGCGTTGATGAAAGTGATACTTTTCTGCGGCGGCAAAGGCACCAGGCTGCGCGAGGAAACGGAGTTCAAGCCCAAGCCCATGGTGGAAATAGGCGGCAGGCCCATTCTTTGGCACATCATGGAACGCTACGCCAGATTCGGCTTCAAGGAATTCGTCCTGCCCCTGGGCTATCGCGGCGCCGTAATCAAGCAGTACTTTCACGATTACAAGACCTGCAATTCCGATTTCACCATTGATCTGGGCTCGGGCGACATTACGGCTCACAACAGCGCCGCCTGCATCGACTGGAAAGTGACGCTCTGCGATACCGGGGAAGATACGGAAAAAGGCGCCCGTATCAAACGCGTGGCCAGGCATCTGGGCAGCGGTCCCTTTATGGCCACATACGGCGACGGCGTTGCCGACATAGACATTGCCGCCCTGCTGCGTTTTCACAAAAGCCACGGCAAGCTCGGCACATTCACGGGCGTGCGCATGCCTTCCCGCTTCGGCACGGTCAGCATGCGCGAGGACGGCTCCGTGGAGAGCTGGCAGGAAAAACCTCTGCTCAACCAGTTTACCAACTGTGGCTTTTTCGTGTTTGAAGAAGCCTTTCTCGACTACTTGAGCGAAGAGGAAAGCTGCGACCTGGAAAAAGCCCCGCTGGAACGCCTGGCCCGCGAAGGCCAGCTCGCCATGTACCGGCATGAAGGCTTCTGGCAGTGCATGGACACCCTGCGCGACTACCAGTTGCTCAACCGAATATGGGATCAGGGCCAGGCCCCCTGGACAAAGTAACGACATGGACGGCCGGGGAACCTTCGTTGCGACGCATCCGCTTTCCGTGGGGACGAGGGCGGTTCTGGGCATTCTGCTCCTGATCCTGGCATTGCTCCCGGCGTCCGCCGGAACCGCCGCCACTCCGGGCGAGCGCCAGCACCTGATTTTCTGGAAAGGCACGCCCCAGGAACTGGAGGTATTCCGCATATACGGCCGCAATCCCGGCCCCACTGTCATGATCATGGGCGGCATTCAGGGGGACGAGCCGGGCGGCTTTCTTTCCGCCGAACTGTACGCGGATCTTTCCCTCAAAAAGGGCAACCTGATCGTGGTGCCCAGGGCCAACTTCCGCTCCGTGGTCCAAAATAATCGCGGGCCGTCCGGCGACATGAACCGCAAATTCGAGGACGATCTGCCTCCTGAGCCCGAAATCAACGTGGTGGACATTCTGAAAAGCCTGATGGCGGAAAGCGATCTGCTCCTGAACCTGCACGACGGCTCCGGCTTTTACCGCCCGGTCTGGGAAAGCGAACAGGCCAACCCCAAGCGTTACGGCCAGTGCATTATTGCCGATTCGGCCTCATACGTTCACCCGCCCAGCGGCCGGATCCTGGATCTCAAAACACCGGCCGAGGCGGTGATCGCCCGCCTGAACCGGAATATCGGAGAACCGCTGCACCAATTTCATTTTTTCAACATGGATACAGTGCGGGAAGACACCCAGTACTTTGAGCAGCGCAAGTCCGCCACCTACTATGCCCTGACCCGGCTCGGCATCCCGGCTTTCGGCGTTGAAACGTCCAAGCAGCTGCCGTCGCTGGAAATGAAAATTCGCCAGCACGTCGTGGCGGTTGATGCCTTTCTTGACATTTTCGGGGTGGAGGTGGAGCGGCCCGGCATCGCCCTGGACAAGCCCGTGCTCGGCTACGTGATTGTCGCCGTGAACAACGCTCCGCCCGTTGCCGCCGCCGCCGGCCAGACCCTGCTTGTCGCGCCCGGCGACGTGCTGGAAGTGCTGCACGTCAGCGCCAACTACGAGCGCGGCCTTTCTGTTGAGATTCAAGGGCTTGACGGACTGAACGATCTCAACCGGCCGGTGCGGATCGAAAAGCCCACCACCATAGTCGTGCGCCGCGACAGCACCCCCATGGGGGAAATCGCCGTCGCCCTGCTGCCGGAAAACGAAAAAGCCCTTTCGCCCAGGCTGACGGGGGAAAACCGGGCAAGGCCGCCCAGGCAGGCTACCCCGGCCACCCTGGATATGCTGCCCGGAGCGAGAATCATCGCCGAGGCAAAAGCCGCGGCCGCGCCCCCTGCCACGCCCCCCGGCGGGCTCTCCGGCGGGCAGGACGGCGCCGAAGGCGCGGTAACGGGCTTTTTGATCGAAGTGAACGGCCAAGCTGTGGAAATCCCCCCCAACGGGCAGATCGAGGTCGTGCGCGGGGCCAGGGTGAAAATCGTTGACCTCAAGACCGCCGGGGGCTACCTGCCCAAGGGCGTGGTCATGAACCTGAGGGGCTTTGTGCCCAAAGAGCATGCCGCCGGCAACATCGGCGAGGATCGGGGACATACCGCCGATACCGGCAAAGACATGCAGCCGGCCTTTTCCGAGGGCCGCAAGGGCGAAATATACGCCATCAACGCCGAACTGGGCAAACAGGTGCTTGCCTCCTGCTCGCTGCGCATCGTGCAGCCAAAGCCCACGTTCGCTTCCGTCAGCTTGCGCTGGCAGGACAAAACCCGGACTCTCGCCTTTGGCAGCCGCGTAATCATTCCGGTCGGGGCCAAGGTGGAGCTTCTGGACGTTTTCCTGCCCGGCGCGGCCGCTTCCGCCAGGCTCCGCTTTACCCTGGCCGGGCACCCGCTGCCGGCCAGAGTGCCGCAAACCCTTACCATGCGCGATATCGCCATCAACCTGGCCGTGTTCAACGGCGACGCCCTGATCGGCAAGATAACCTGGCTTCCGGGAAAATAGCGCACACCCTTCAGGAGGAAAGAAAAAAGCGCCAGCCGCTTTTTTCTTTCCTCCTTGTTTTACGCACCCGCTTCGGGAAAATCCTCTTGCGCCGCATGGCGAAACGGCCAAGGTCACGCCGATCAAACAGAGCGACGCCGGCTGTCCTTTGCATTGACAAAAAAAGAAACATTATGTTACGTGACACGAAAATAGATAAATTCATGTCTTAATGCGCAACAGGGCAGCATCGCCCGAAAGCCTTTTGGCTCCGGGCGTACCGGGAAAATTTTTTTTCCATGCTTGCATCCGACAGGGAGGCGTTATGTTTTTTCCTGTGGCCGGAATTGAAGTTTCGCCCGTTGTCCCGCCGCTGGTGGCATTCGGCGTTTCCTTTTTCGCCTCCATGGGCGGGATATCCGGGGCCTTTCTGCTGCTGCCCTTTCAGATGTCCGTACTGGGCTACACCAACCCCTCGGTAAGCTCCACCAACCAGTTTTACAACGTGGTGGCCATTCCCAGCGGGGTTTACCGCTACATCAAAGAAAAACGCATGGTCTGGCCCCTGACCCTGGCCGTTGCCGCCGGCACCCTGCCCGGCGTCTTTATCGGGGCCTTCGCCCGGGTGCTGTGGCTGCCCGATGCGAAAAACTTCAAGCTGTTTGCCGCTTGTGTGCTGCTGTATATAGGCGGCAGGCTGATCAAGGATCTGATCAGGAAAAAGCCGGCCAACAGCAAGCCGGGCAGCCCCAGAGGCGTGGTTTCCGCCGGCCCGCAGCCGGCCTTTGTGGTGGATGTGAAAGAATTTTCCCTGCGCCGCATCAGCTACGGATTTCAGGGCGAAACCTATACCTGCCCGACCGCCGGCATATTCATGCTCAGCTTTCTGGTCGGCATTGTGGGGGGCACTTACGGCATTGGCGGCGGCGCCATTATCGCGCCCTTTTTCGTGTCCTGGTTCCGCCTGCCCGTGCACACCATCAGCGGCGCCACCCTGATGGGCACCTTCCTGACCTCGGTGGCCGGGGTAGCCTTCTATATGATCATCGCCCCGTTTTTCCCCGAGCAGTCCATTGCGCCGGACTGGACGCTGGGGCTTTTGTTCGGCGTGGGCGGCATGGCCGGCATGTACCTGGGAGCGCGTTGCCAGAAGTTTGTTTCCGCCACCCTGATCAAGTGGATGCTCGGTCTGGTGATCGTTTCCACCGCCCTGAAGTACGTGCTTGAGTTTTTCCGGTAAACACCACCGCACTGCCATGAACAACGGCGGCCGTTCCCGAATAGGGACGGCCGCCGTTCGCGCCGCAACGGGCGTATCAAAAGTCATCGCTCCCTGGTCGGAGAACGTCCTCAGCGCAAGGTACGGTAAGCGTCCAGGGCGCTGGGGTAGTCGTACTCCATGTGCAGGGGCTTGCCCAGCGGCCCGGCGGCGGACGCCGAGGACGACTGGGGCGGCGGCTGGCGAACGATTCTGCCGCTGGAATATCCGGTGCCGTCATCGTTATACCGGCTACCGCCAAAACCCACCATAAGGCCGCCAAAGGGGCCAGCCCCGAGCCAGCCGCTGTCGGTAAACAGTGCCACGCCGGCTCCATGGCTGCCTACGCCCAGAGCGACGCCCGTGCTCCTGTCCGCACAGGCGGCCAGCCCCAGGCACAACAGCAGAAGTGAGCCGTATAGAATTTTCATGCAGAACTTCCTTTGATTTGCCGCTCGGGAGGAGCTACCCGGCTGGGCACAACCGAGCCAGGCCGTCCCGCCCGCCGCACCCGGATTCGTTCATCTCGAACGCCCCGTCGCGAAATAGAGTATAGCCTTTCCGGGATACGGACGCAATTCTCTCTGCGTTACGGCCTCAGGAGACTGTCTTCTCCTTTGTAAACACTATCTGCGGGCAGTTTTTGCAGATGTCGGCGCCGGGGAAGGGGTCTCCCGGCCGGGTGATGGAGCTGGACCCCGAGTCGGAGATGCGGAACAGCAGGCGGTTGACGAGCGCTTCCAGGTGTTCCGCCGGAATGAACACGTTGATTTCGCCCCGTTCCATTTTCCCGGAGTTGTAGTTGCCGGAACAGGCCGGGCACAAGTTGAAGGTCTTTTCCCGCCAGCAGAACACGGAGCCGCCGCAGGCGGCGGAGGAGCCAGTCAAAATGGGCCTGAGGGCCGGGGCGCCCGTGGCGGCCATGTAATCGACGGACAGGTGGTAGGCCTGCATGGTGTCGCAGTAAAAATGGATCACGTGGGAAGGGACCTCGGCCTTGCCCAGGGGGCCGACGGCAAGGGCCTTGATCTCGCCCATGGGCAGGCGCGGCTTGGCCTCCAGAAAACGCGCGATCTGGTCGTCGCCCGCACAGTGCTTACTAAAATATCTGCTCGTCTTTTCGTTGAGCCTCATTTCCTGCCAGCCGAAGCTCATCTGCGCGCCAAGACAATCCAGATCCTTGACTTCGCCGAGCACGGTTTTCGCCTGCATGCGCGCGGCCACTTCCCACTGGCAGAAGGCCAGCGGTTTGACCGGGCGGACATGGGGCGTCCTGGCCGCGAACTCCTTCATCTCATCGTCCGTGAACATCCAGGTAAGGGCAATGGGATGATGATACAGGCGCAGTTCCTTCATCAGAATGTCTTCCATTTCGCGACAGCTCAGGCCCATGGCTTCTCCTTGCGGCGGCGCTTCGCCGGAACGACGAAACTCCTTGATAAATGTCAGGGGATGTGGCAAAAAACTCTGACCTGAAACGGGCGCAAATGCAATACGCGCCTTGTCCGGCCGGGTGGCGAAATGGTATACGCACCGCACTCAAAATGCGGCGTCCTCCGGACATGAGAGTTCGAATCTCTCCCCGGCTACCAGATTTACGTTCTAGGAAGAACGCGAGAACCCCGAAAGCCTTGATAAACAAGGAATTCGGGGTTTCTTCATTCCGTCGAGGTTCGGAGAAGACCTGTACTTTCCGCCGACTTTGGGTATACAAGCGGGTATATTTTTCATGGGTACATTTTTTATATACCCATAAAATATACCTGCCAGGAGACGCCATGAACAAGAGAATTTCCGATGTTTACTTGCGTGGCCTGAAGCCCACGGATGAGATCCAAAAGGTGCAGATCGGCGACGGCCTCGCCCTCTGGGTTCGTCCGTCCGGTAAGAAGATTTGGTACCTGAGTACTATGTAGGTGGTAAGCGCCAGATAGCCACTATCGGCGAATATCCGGCCCTCGGCCTGAAAGACGCCACGCGCAAAGCCGACGACCTCAAGGCCAAGGCCAAGGCCAAGGAAGAAGGGATCAATATAGTACAGGACGCGAAGCAGGCCCGGCAGGCGAAAGCGGCCGCGGCCCAGGAAGAACAGCGCCGGGAAGGAAGCACTTTCCGGGCCGTCGCCGAGTCCTGGCTTGAAAAGAAAGCCTCCGTCTGGGTTGCCGGGCATCTCAAGCGCCGCCGCGAAAAGCTCGAAGGATACCTATATCATTCTCTCGGGAATAAGCCCGTGGCCCAGATCACGATGGCAGACATTGACGCGATTATCCGGCCATTCATCAAAGACGGCAAGATCGAGACAGCCAAACGGACATGTGACCTGATCCGTAACGTCATGGAACATGCCGACCTAATGGAACTGCTCGATAACTCACTTATTTCAGTGAAGATCTCGAAATACCGAAAGGAGATCCCGACGCCGCCCCGCAAGAATTTCTATCAAGAAATGAGCCCTGAGCAGATCGGCACCTTGCTGCAGGCAATTCGAGGCTCACAGATGAGATGGACAAAGACCACGACAGCCGCTTTGATGCTGGCCCCGTATGTCTTCTTGAGGGCAAAGACCCCTACGGCCTGCTCGAAAATTGCGTCTGGAACGACGTCGGCGCCAGCTCGATCGAAGAGTGTACCTGGGGCGACTCCCGGCCCAACACCTTCATGGACAAGCTCTGCGAGGACATGGAACGCAACGACCGCCGCTACATCCGCGCCTGGTTCGACGACAATCTCACGCCCCTGGAATTCCTCTGCCGTACGGATCAGGTAGGCACGCTGCGCGCCATCACCGCCCCAAACGGCGCGGTAGTGAAGGAAATCCGCCGCGACAGCTTCGGCGTCCCGTATCACGACAGCTTCCCGAATCTCCACCTGCCCATAGGTTTTGCCGGCGGGCTGGAAGATCCCGACACCGGGCTCGTCCGCTTCGGCTGGCGGGACTACGACCCCACGATCGGAAGATTCACCTCCCTGGACCCGGCGAAGGATCGACGCGGCGACGGCGACCTCTACGACCACTGCATGGATGATCCGGTCAGCCGCGTAGACCCCACGGGGCTGTGGTCAAAGGAGAATTTTGATGAATCAAAGGTCAGCCGGGACGGGCAGGGGCAGTTTGCCAGTACCCCTGGTGGTGGAGGCGGCGCGCAAGGCGCGGGCTCCGGCTCCGGCGGAGGTGGGGGCGGCGGCGATGGCGACGGCGTCCAGATGGCAGCGTCCCACGGCAACGCCACTTCAATGCCCGGGCAAATAGCGAATCGAACACAGCCGAGTCATCGCAATTTCCATGAGGAGCCGCGAGAAACGCTGGAGTTGGTACAAGAGCAAGAACCGGAACT
>JAVBOI010000026.1:0-12214 GCA_031550695.1 Desulfovibrio sp.
ATTGGTTCCGTGACGCCTTGCTCGCCAGAGGCATTACGCCTTGTATCCCTCCCAAAAAGAACCGAAAGACACCTGCTTCCTACGACAAAGCTCTGTATAAACAGCGGCATAAGATTGAGATTATGTTCGGCAGGATCAAAGGCTGGCGCAGAATCGCCATGCGCTATGACCGCTGCGCCAGGCGGTCATCAATTACGCTTCCGAATACGGCCGTGAGGGCTACCGGGCCGTGACCGACCTTTTGCGCATGGACGGGTGGGGCATCAGCTATGCTACTGAAAGTGCGAAAAATTCTGGACACTACCTTTTCCTGTCTGCTTTGAAAACAAACGGCACAAGGAAATCGGCTCTTACCGTGCCAGGTAAGAGCCGATTTTTACCGTATTCTTTGTGGTGCCCGAGGCCGGACTTGAACCGGCACGGCCTTGCGGCCAACGGATTTTAAGTCCGGTATGTCTACCAATTCCATCACTCGGGCGAGTGCCGCATGGCCGAGGCTTATACCCCGCCATGCCATCCCGCGCAATGCCGTCTTTTGCCGCATGCGCCTTCAGAGCAAATCCATTTTGAAGCTGCCCAAGAGTCGTATTGCCTCCGGCGGCCAAAGGGGGCCGGGGGCACAGGCTCTGTGTGAACCCCTTTGGAAACCCCATTTGGAGCCAGGCTGTCCGACGGCTTATCGATTCCCTCGCCTTCTCCGCTTCCCTTTCGCCCGCTACCAGTTCAGCGTGGCCTTGAAAGCCTGGGCCAGCGTGTTTACCGGCGATTCCAGCACGATTGTGTCGTTGCTGGTCAGGATTAACGATTGCGCGTCCGATACGTTTCCGATAAGCGCCGCGTCAAAGCCCAGGCCGGCCTTGAACATCTCCTGGAAGGTAAGCGCCTTGTCGCGCGGCACGGTGACCAGCAGGCGGCTGGCCGATTCCGCATACAACAGACTCGTCAGGGAGTCCACCTTGCCTCCGGCCTTGCCCGCCATCGCGCCAAGGCCGCGCGAGGGCACGCGGTCCAGGTTGATCCGGCCGCCCAGGCGCCCGGCCAGGGACATCTCCGCAAGCGCGACGGCCAGGCCGCCGTCGGACAAGTCATGGCAGGCGTTGATCAATCCCGCTTTTATGGCCTCGTGCACCAGGAAATAGCGTTCCCTGGCCCGGAGCAGATCCACCTGCGGCACGGCCCCGCCCGCAAGGCCCAGCTCCGCCGCGATCTCGCTGCCGGCCAGTTCGTTGCCGGTCATGCCCAGCAGGTAGATGGCATCGCCCGCCTGCTTGAAATCGCTGGTCACGGCCAGGTTCACATCCGGGATAACGCCGAGAATGGAAAACAGCACCGTGGGCGGAATGGATATCTTGGCCCCGCCGCCGGTGTAGTCGTTTTTCATGGAATCCTTGCCGGACACGCAGGGCACGCCGAAACCAAGGCAGAACTGTTGCAGGGCCTTGCAGGCGCGCACCAGTTGGGCCAGCTTGTAACGGCCGTCCGGGGTTTTGTCCGACTGCACCGGGTCGCACCAGCAGAAGTTGTCCACCCCGGCCAGCCGGGCCGGGTCCGCGCCCACGGCCACGGCGTTGCGCACGGCCTCGTCAATGGCGTTGGCCATCATCCAGTAGGTGTCGGCGTCGCTGAACTTGGGGCAGATGCCGTGCGAAAGCACGATGCCGGCCCGGCTGTCCAGCAGCGGGCGCAGCACGGCCGCGTCGCCGGGGCCGTCGCGCCGGACGCCCACCAGGGGCTTGACCACGCTGCCGCCCTTCACCTCATGGTCGTATTGCCGGATTATATACTCTTTGCTGCAAATATTCAGGCGGCCGAGCATGGCCAGCAGAAGCGAGCCCTGATCGAATCCTTTGGCGCTCACGGCCGCTTCCACCTTGGCGGCCGGGCTTTCCGCACCGAGCGGATGGCTTTGCGGCCGCTCCCAGCGGGCCTCAAGCCGCATCTGGGGCACGCCGTCGTGCATGAAATCCATGGGCAGGTAAGCCACGGGCGCGTCGTTATACGTGACGTGGAAATAGCCGGAATCCGTATACTCGCCCAGGGCCGTGGCTTCCACGTCCATTTCCTCGGCCAGTTTCAGAAAGGCGGCCAGATGCTCTTTGGGCACGGCCAGGGTCATGCGCTCCTGGGCCTCGGACAGCAGTATTTCCCACGGCCGCAAACCGTCGTACTTGAGCCGGGCCTTGGCCAGATCAATGCGGCAGCCGCCCGTATCCTCGGCCATTTCGCCCACGGACGAGGACAGCCCGCCGGCGCCGTTATCCGTGATGGCCGTATACAAACCCAGATTGCGCGCCCGGATGATGCAGTCGTACAGCTTGCGCTGGGTGATGGGATCGCCGATCTGCACGGCCGTGGCCGGCGAGCCTTCGTGCAGCTCTTCGGATGAAAAGGTCGCGCCGTGGATGCCGTCCTTGCCGATGCGGCCCCCGGCCATGACCACCACATCACCCACATTGGCCTTTTTGTAATGGCCCGGCAGATCCTTGGGCTGGCTGACGCCGCTTTCGTCCGGCACAAAGCGCCGCACCGTGCGCGGCATCATGCCCACCGTGCCGCAGTACACCAGCGGTTTGCCCAGATACCGCTCGTCAAAGACCACGGACCCGTTCACCGTGGGCACACCCGACTTGTTGCCGCCGTGCTCCACGCCTTCGCGCACGCCTTCCATCACCCGGCGCGGATGCAGCAGCCGGGGCGGCAGCTGGCCGTCGTAAAAAGGCGAGGCAAAGCAGAACACGTCCGTATTGCACACCAGTTCGGCCCCCAGGCCCGTACCCATGGGATCGCGGTTTACCCCGACAATGCCGGTCAGCGCCCCGCCGTAAGGGTCCAGCGCCGACGGGCTGTTGTGGGTTTCCACCTTGATGCAGACGTCGTGGCTGTCCGTAAAGGCCACCACCCCGGCGTTGTCCTTGAAGACCGAGCGGCAGAAATCGCGCTCGCCCATCTGTCGGCGCAAGTCGGCCGTGGCGTTCTGGATGCAGGTCTTGTACAGACTGTTGATCTGCTCCCGCCGCCCGGTTTCCGCGTTCTCATACTCGATGCGCGATGCAAAAATCTTGTGCTTGCAGTGCTCGGACCAGGTCTGGGCCAGAACCTCGACTTCCGCGTCCGTGGGTTCGGCCGGCAGGCCCGCGGCCGCCCTGGCCGCCCGGACGCCGACATCGGCGTAATGGGCCTTGATGGCGTGCATCTCTTCCAGGGACAGGGCCAGCGTATTGGCCCGGCTGAAGGACACAAGTTCCTCGTCGCTCATGGACGACAGGGGAATGACCGCCACCTCGCTGCTGGCCGCGCCCGTCACCCTGGCCGCCTGGGGCGGGAACCCCGGTTCCTTTTGCCACTCGGCCCCGCTTTTCACGGCAAAGCGCTGGATAAGCTCGTTGGCCAGCAAATCCGTGGCAATGCGCTCCACCTCCGCCCGGCCCAGGCGAGCCTTCAGATGATATTGCGCGGCCGTGTACACGGAAAAATCCCGCTTCCGCCCAAGCACCAGGGCCAGAGTGTCGCGGGCCGTGCGGCCCTCGTTATCCGTCACGCCGGGCCGGAAGCCCACTTCCAGCACCCAGTCCGCGTCCGAGGCAAAGGCGCTCAAGCTCGCTTCCTGCAACACCGGATCATGCAACGCGGCCTCATCGACCGCTTGCCGCAACTCCGCCTGCCCCAAGCCTTCCACCGTGAACACCTTGACCACCCGGACGGAATCCACGGTAAAACCAAGCGCGGCCCGAATGCCGTTGGTCAAACGCTGACCAACGCAGTCATCAAGCTCGGGACGAAGGCGGACCTCTATGGACTGAAGCATGTCGTATCCTCGTTGAATGGAAGGGATTGGCTCAGATCCGGGGGGAAGGGAGAGGAAACTTTTGTAAAAGCCCGCTCGACCTGAGCGAAGCGAAGGCGAGCTACTACGAAAAAAGACTCCCTTCCCCCCGGACCCCCCATCCCTCTCCTTCAAAACTTTTTAGTTAGGGGAACTGTAAGGGATGGGAATGCGAAGGTTTTTTCACGTTCAGGCTCCCAAAACAAAGATAACGCATGGTCCGGCGGGAGCGGAATCGCCGCAGTATATTGTGGAAGGATGCGTTTGCCAAGCGGGGAAAAACGGTCCGAAGCGACGTGAATTTGTCTTTAGGCAAGTCAGGCCGGATCGATCTTAGAGATATGCCGTCCCCTGGGCGACTAGAAAAACCGGGCCGGCGATCCAGGCGTGATCGGAATGAGGCTCCATGAATACCCGCAGAGTTTCATCGCTAGGTTGAACGATGTCGACGGCGGCCGGAGTTTCCTGCCCCCCTGCCCCGCCGTTCGCAAGGCGGTGCATGAGGGCCATGGCCAGGGAAGCGGAACCGCAGGCGGTTTCCAGATGCTCGGAGTTGGTGGCCGCCACTTCCACGGCCGGCCATATCCGGTAGCCCTTGTCCAGGCGCTCGTACCAGATCACGCCCGAAGCCGGGGAACCGGCAAGGCCGCATCTGATCCGCCAGGCCGCGCTGGCCGTTTTCCAGGCCGGGGAAAGCATATCCGGTAGAGCGTTCAGGGAAATGTCCACAAGCAGATGCACTATGCCCGGCATGTTGACCAGGGTGACGCCGGGGCCTTTCTCAACGCAACTCACGCCGGGAGCGGCGCAGTCTATGCGGGCCGCGCAATGCAAGCCGGTCGCGGTCGCCGGAACGGAAGCGTTTTTTTCCGAAGCGGCCCGCGCGGAACCGGCCGAAACCGCGAGCAAAGCCTCTTCAAGGGCCTCCGGGGCCGAAGCGGCCAACACCGGGACAGGCCCATCCATGCCGGACACCGTGAATTCTCCGGCCCAGGCTTCGAATTGCAATCCCGGTAAATCCAACCGGGCGAGCGCGCCCTGCCGGGCCAGGAGCAGGGCGGCACCACGCGTGGCGTTGACGCAGAATTCACCGCCCATCATTTGCAGGTGCGGCAAATCCGGCTTCACGCCGGGCAGAGCGGCCGGCGCCAGTCCGGCCCCGTACAGAGCGCCCACCTGCTCAGCCTGGATGTGCATGGAGTCCATGAGCCGGGCAGAGACCGCCGGCAGGCGTTCCGGCCCCATGTCCGGATCAGTGAGGAGGATGGTGGCGTTGCCGCCGGGAATAAGTTTGCTGAAAGTAAAAGAGGACATGGAATCACCTTGGAACTTGCCGTTCACTAGAGCAAATCAATTTTGAAATTATCCAAAGAGTCGTATTGCCTCCGGCGGCCAAAGGGGTTGAACCCCTTTGGAAACCCCATTTTTCTTGGCAGGATCAAGTGAATAATTTTAAAGTTGAATTGCTCTAGGCTCAGGTAAAACCAACCAGCAAAGGATTCTGGAAAAGCCAAGCTAATCCAACCGCATAATACCCAAAAAAAGTTTTGAAGGAGAGGGATGGGGGTCTGGGGGAAGGGAGAGGAAACTTTCTCAAAAGTTTCCTCTCCCTTCCCCCAGCTCGCCTATTTCGCAAACCCCACGGCTCGGCGTTCGCGGATTACGGTGACGCGGATCTGGCCGGGGTAGGTGAGGTTGCGTTCGATTTTTTCGGCAATGTCTTTACAGAGCAGGTAGGTGGTGTCGTCGTTGACGTCGTCGGAGTTGACCATCACGCGCACTTCGCGGCCGGCCTGGATGGCGTAGGCCTTGGCGATGCCGTCAAAGGAGGTGGCGATGTTTTCCAGGTCTTCCAGGCGTTTGACGTAGTTTTCCAACAACTCCTTGCGGGCGCCGGGGCGGGCGCCGGACAGGCCGTCCGCGGCCTGGACAAGGACGGCCAGGGCGGATTTCGGGGGAATGTCCTCGTGGTGGGCGGCAATGGCGTGGATGATGTCTTTGCTTTCGCCATAGCGCTTGGCCATGTCCGCGCCAATGGTAGCGTGCGAGCCTTCGATTTCGTGGTCCAGGGCCTTGCCCAGATCGTGGAGCAGGCCGGCGCGCTTGGCTTTTTTGATGTCCAGGTTCAGTTCGGCGGCCATGGTGCCGCACAGGGAGGCGACTTCCAGGGAATGCTGGAGCACGTTCTGGGAGAAGCTGGTGCGGAACTTGAGCTGCCCGAGCAGGCGAACGATGTCCGGGTGGATACCGTGCACGCCGGCGTCAAAGGTGGCCTGTTCGCCCACTTCGCGGATGTGCACTTCGAGTTCCTGTTCCACCTTGCCGACGATGTCCTCGATGCGGGCCGGATGGATGCGCCCGTCCTGGATGAGGCGTTCGAGGGCCATTTTGGCCACCTGGCGGCGCAGGGGACTGTAAGCGGAGAGGATGACCGTCTCCGGGGTGTCGTCGATGATCAGGTCCACGCCGGTGGCCGCTTCCAGGGCGCGGATGTTGCGCCCTTCGCGTCCGATGATCCGGCCTTTCATGTCCTCGCTGGGCAGGGTGACGGTGGTGACGGTCTGTTCGGCCACATAGTCGCCGGCGTAGCGTTGGATGGCCGTGGCCAGGATTTCCTTGGCCTTTCTGTCGGCGGTTTCTTTGGCCTCGGTTTCAATCAGACGCATCATGCGCGCGGCTTCGTGCCGGGTACGGGCTTCGATGTCGGAAAAGAGCCTGACTTTGGCTTCCTCGGGGGTAAGGCCGGCGATTTCCTGAAGGCGGGCTTCCTGTTCGTCCAGGCGAAGGTTGAGCTTTTCCTGGAGTTCGTCCAGCTCTTTTTCCTTGCGGGCAAACTCTTTTTCCACAACCAGGAACTCCTGTTCCTTTTTGCGGGCGTTTTCGAGCTTTTCCTCCAGCTTTTCGCCGTGCTCCAGAATCTTCTTTTCCTTGGCCCGGATATCGCGCTCCTGTTCCTTGCGCTCCTGCTCCATGCCGCGTCTGGCTTCGAGCACTTCGTCCTTGCCCTGGATGATTATTTCCTTTTTCTGGGCCTGGGCTTCCTTGCGCGCTTCCTCAATGATACGCTTGGCCAGTTCGTTGGCGGATTCCATACGCTTTTTGCCGATCACCCGCGGGACTCCGAAACCGAGAAGCCCGCCCGCCACTACGGCAAGAAAAATATATGCTGCAAGCATGGGTTGCATGATAACCTCATATCAAAACAGGGGAAAAAATCCCTGGAGTGCGTTTCATTGGCGCCGGGAACGGCAATTCCCGGAGCGGTAAAGCGGGAACACGACAAACGGACGCGCCCGCGAGAAAAACTGTCACAACAGCCCGTCGACTTTGCAAAACCATCCGGCTTGCTCCGCAAGGGAAGGCCGCGCCGCGCGTGCGATAAAAAATTCTGCCTTTCTCCTGACGACCAAGGGCATTACAGGGAAAAGCAGAGCGATGCGTCCGGCTCGGGCCGGCTATATCAGAGCTGTATGGAAAGAGAAGGCACCCCGGATGGGCCGTGCGGTTATCCTCCCGCAGGACCTCTATCTCCTACGGCGGGATGATTGGACAACCTTAAGGCTTCCCGGTCAAGCCGGGCATGCACACCGAATCGTCGGCAAATCCCTTATTTAATGCTTGTGAGGCCAGCGACGATAACCGTCACGCGCTCTCCAGGGTAATCGCCTTCCCTTGAAAATCATTCCGCAGCTTTTTCCATACTTGCCAGAAGCTCTTTCATGCGCTTTCCGCATTCGCCTTTTTCATCCTGCAACAACAGCACATCATCGGCAAGCGAGAGGGCAAGAAAGGTGAGGAGCTTCTCTTTGCTTAATTGTCCACCGTGCTGTGACAGCTTTGCATACCGCTCTTCGAGCAGGGTCCGCGCGCGCTCAATCCGCCTGGGGTCCGCTTCGGCCTTGAAAGAGACTTCAAGCCCCAGCACTTCAAGGGTATGGCTGCGCATGGATTACTGTTTCTCCGTTTGCTCCTTGATGCGCTCCACCAGAGCTTCTATGCGCGTCAGAGCGGTGTTGTTCCGTGCCCGTTCTTTTTCCAGTTCGTTCCGCAAGGCGTCATTTTCTTCCGCCAGCGCGGAAAGTTCCCCGGCCTGCTCCCGCTTCAGCGAGGCATTCTCGGCCGACAGGGCCTCTACCCTGGCAAGAAGCGCGCTCACACGCTGTTCGAGAAGATCAAGTAGTTCCATGAAGGCAGGATAAGCGCAAACTGTTTGTAACGCAAGGGTTAATCGCGCCGGCATCGGCTTCTTTTCGCGTCAGGGGCAACGCAATCCGCCGTTTTGCCGTTTGCGGACGGCCCCCGGCCTTAGGCGCAAGCCGGTACGCTACTCCTCCCCGGTTTTTCGGGAAATAACCTTCTGTACCGCCCGGGTTACGCCAAGGTGGTTGTCGGGCACGTCCTTGGTGATCACCGAGCCCGCACCCACCACCGCGCCCGCGCCCACGGTTACCGGCGCCACCAGAGAGACGTTGGAGCCGATAAAGGCCTTTTCCCCTATGCGGGTGACGTGCTTGTTCTTGCCGTCATAGTTGCAGGTGATGGCGCCCGCGCCCACGTTGCTGCCCGCGCCCACGTCCGCGTCGCCGAGGTAGGTGAGGTGATTGGCCTTGGCGCCTTTGCCCAGCCGGGCCTTTTTCATTTCCACGAAATTGCCCACGTGGGATTCTTCTTCCATCACCGCGCCGGGCCGCAGGCGGGCATAGGGACCGACAATGCAACGCGGGCCCACGTGCGCGTCCTGGGCGTGGCAGAAAGAGTGCATGACGGCATCGGCCTCCAGAGTGACCCCGGCAAGGCGGCAATACGAGGCAATGCGCGCCCCGCGGCCGATGAAACATTTTCCGTACAGTTCGCACGGCCCGGTAATTTCCGCCCCGCGCTCGATGCGCGCATCCGGCCCGATGCGCACGGACTGCGGCGCCCGGATGATCACGCCGTTTCGCAGATGCTCCCGCACCAGACGAGCCCGGATGCGCTCCTCGGAACGCACCAGTTCTTCGGGGTTGTTGATTCCCAGCAAGTCAGGGTCGTCATCGCGCATATGGCCGTATACCTTGAGATTCTGCGCCACGCCCAGGCCGATCAAGTCCGTGATGTACAACTCGCCGCTTTTATTGCTGTTGGAAAGCAGGGGCAGCAGGCGCGTCACGGCCGTTGTTTTCAGGCAGTAGATGCCGGCGTTTATTTCGCGCGGTTCCGGACCGTGCCGGGCCGGGTCGTAATCCTTGGCCTCCACAATGGCGGCTATGCGCCCGCCTTTTCGCACCACCCGGCCGAAAGCGCCGGGGTCGGCCAGGGTCAGGGTGATAAAGGCGATATCGGCATCCTCGGTCAGGCAGGCGGTTATGAACGCGCGCAGAACCTCTTCGGGCACCAGGGGCGTGTCGCCGTTGATCACAAGCACGCGCCCGGGGCCGGCAGCAAGCACGGCCGGCCAGGCCTGCTGCAGGGCGTGCCCCGTGCCGAGTTGCTGTTCCTGAAGGACAAAGCCCGTTTCCCTATCGGGAAAAGCCGCGCGCACCATATCCGCCCTGTGGCCGACAACAGTCCACATGGCGCCGCCGCAAACCGGGGCCACGGCATCATAGACATAGCGCAGCATGGGCTCTTCGAGAATTCGCTGAAGAACTTTCGGGGTGTCGGAATACATGCGGGTTCCCTTGCCGGCGGCAAGAATGACCGCGCCCAAAGAATCAAAGCCTTCCTGCGAAGATGTCATGGCGGATTCCTTAATTGCGCGTGCGAACGCGCGAAGGCGTTTTTTGAGAAAACGGCCCGTACGGGCCGCGCATTTTACTGAGTTCTTGTAGACCCGAGCCGGGGCCGGTGTAAAGGGGCGCGGCAAAGTTCCGCAAGCGGGCCGCCATCCGGATAGCGGCGGGAGTCTTGATCCGGTGGGGAATCCCCGGCCGCCGAAAAGCGCTGATGTTCGGCCCGACGCCTTTACTTTATAGTTTGTTTTGCTATATTTCAGAAAATGTCCGATAAAAAGGTCGGGGTTGCCGGTATGCCGCGGGGCGTGAACACTCTCCGCGCCGGCGGGCTCCCCCTTTTTCGCACCCGAAAGGCCGGCCCCGGCCGCCGGAAAACGCCGGACAGGCGCGCGGCGCATTCGCCGCTTCGCCCACATGGCATCCATACCTTTTAAGGAGGCAATTCATGCAGTCTCTTTTCAAATCGCTTTACGAGGTGGCCACTGTCATCAACTCCAGCCTCAATCCGCAGGTGGTCTTCCAGAAAGTGGTGGAGCAGGTGGCCAACGCGATATCGTGCAAGGCCTGCACCCTGCGCCTGCTTGACCGCTCCGGCAAAAACCTGCTGGCCAGCGCCAGCTACGGGCTGAGCAAGGGCTACCTGCGCAAGGGCCAGGTGGAGCTGATGAAAAGCAAGATCGACTCCGACGTGCTCACCTCCGGCAAACCCGTGTACATTGACGATGTCGCCAACGACCCCCGCTTCCAGTATCCGGAGCAGGCCAAGAACGAAGGCCTCGCGTCCATTCTGGTGGCTCCTCTCATGGTGGACAGAAAGCCCGTGGGCATATTGCGCGTCTATACAAACACGAAGCGCGAATTTTCCCAGGATGAGCAGGACTTTCTCATGGCGGTTTCCCATATAGCGGCCATCGCCATCGACAACGCCCGCCTGCACGAATCGCTGCGCTCCGATTACGAGTTGCTGACGCAATATAACTATCAGGTGTTCGAGGACTGAGAGCCTTGCCGCCACGGCAAAGGTCCGCGAGCCGACGCTTCGACGTCACCGGCCGCGGCGTATCTTTTGGACTCCACCCTCAACTTTCAGGACAGGAACGCATATGAAAAAGACGCGGGTAGCCATTAACGGTTTCGGGCGCATAGGCAGACAGGTCTTTCGCACCCTGCACCAGTATTATAAAGACAGCGTGGACATCGTGGCCGTGAACGATCTTTTTGATGCGGCCACCAACTTCCATCTGCTGGAATACGACACCCACTACGGCCGGGCTCCTTTTTCTCCCCGGGTGGAAGGCGACACCGTGCACGTTGACGGCTGGACGGTGAAAAGCCTGGCCGAACGCGATCCCAAACTGCTGCCGTGGGGCGAACTGGGCGTGGATGTTGTGGTGGAATCCACCGGTATTTTCCGCACCGGACCGCAGGCCAACGTGCACCGCCAGAACGGCGCCAAAAAGGTCATCATCACCGCCCCCACTTCGGAAGAAGACATCACCGTCGTCATAGGCGTCAACGAGGGCAACTACGACCCCGAGAAACACCACATCGTCTCCAACGCCTCGTGCACCACCAACTGCCTGGCTCCGGTAGCCCTTGTGGTGTACAAAAATTTCGGCATCAAGACCGGCGTGATGACCACGGTGCACTCCTACACCAACGACCAGCGCATTCTGGACCTGCCGCACAAGGATCTGCGCCGGGCCAGGGCGGCCGCCTGCAACATCATTCCCACCTCCACCGGCGCGGCCCAGGCCGTGGCCAAGGTTATTCCGGAGCTGAAGGGCCGCTTTACCGGCTATTCCCTGCGCGTGCCCACGCCCACGGTTTCCGTGGTGGACTTCACGGCCATTCTGGAAAAACCCACGGATACCGACGGGCTGCGCAAAGCCCTGAAAGACGCGGCCGAAGGCCCGCTCAAGCACGTGCTTTCCTACAGCACCCTGCCGCTGGTGTCGTCGGATCTCAAGGGCAACCCCTTTTCCTCCATCGTTGACGCGGACTACACCAGCATGTCCGAGCCGTATGTGGCCAAAGTGGTTTCCTGGTACGACAACGAGTGGGGCTATTCCTGCCGCGTGGCCGATCTTATTCACCTGATGGCGCAAAAGGGGTTGTAGCGCGGGAAAATTTTGAAGTTGCCCAAGAGTCGTATTGCCTCCGGCGGCCAAAGGGGGTGACCCCCTTTGGAAACCCCGTTTGGGGTACGTGCCGTGGCGGGTACGCGGCGGGCGTTCTCAAGCGTGGCTCTTGCCCGTTTGGAGCGGATGACCTTTACAATATTGCCATACCCTATTGAGGGTCCAGGGGAAATCATTTCCCCTGGTGGGGTCCGGGGCAAAGCCCCGGCCGCCGGAGGCATATTTTTTCAACGCCAATGCCTCCGAAAACAGGGCGACATCCCTGCCTTCGGAGGCATTCAACGTTATGAAAGCGCGCGGGCTACTGAATGCCCAGTTGCTCCAGCACGGACAACATTTCCTTGTTGTTTTGCTCTTTCAGGGCTTCCAGCATGTTATTGCGGTACTTCAGGTCGCGGGCCGTGTGCGGCCCCCAAGCCCCCCTAACCCGGGCCAAGCCCCGCGGGTTGGGAAAAAAAGCGGCCAAAGCCCGGGCCGTGCCGGTGGCGGAATAAAGGCCCCAACCATGCCTATACCGGGCACGGCCCGTTCGGACG
>JAVBOI010000105.1:0-3211 GCA_031550695.1 Desulfovibrio sp.
ATCCTGGGTGAAGCGTTAGAGCATTTCACGAATGAAATGAGTGAATTGCTCTGCAAGGATTTGTCCTCAAATCCTTGCCGCGAAAGAGGCGTAGGCGGGCCTTGCCCGCCGTTAAGCGACTCTTTCAAGCGTTAATTGCTCTAGAGCAGAGCAATTTTGAAGTTGCTCAAGAGTTGTATTGCCCCGGCGGCCAAAGGGGGTGCCCCCCCTTTGGAAACCCATTTGGGGGAGCGGGTTCAGGGGGATAATCTCAAACGTTAACTTGCTCTTGAGCTGTTTTTCAACAACCGCCTCTGGGCTCTGCCCTTATTAACCGGTGCACTGTGACGCCGCAAACCGGCCCTTGTGCCGGAGCGACAAATACGGAGAGTTTCCATGACTTCCGCAACAACCTTTCCCGACTACCGGGGCGACATGCGCTACGCCTGCCTGGGCTGCGGCAACCGTTACGACATCGACGAACTGCTTTACACCTGCCCGGCTTGCGGCGAGGTGCTGCTGCTGGAGGATTTGTCCTTTGACAGCCTGAAATGCCGTTCCGGCGAGGAATGGCGCGCGCTTTTCGACGCCAGGGCCGCGGACAAGACCCTGGCCCTGCGCGGCATTTTCCGCTTTTACGAACTGATGGCGCCGGTGGTGGAAGAAGAGGACATCGTCTACCTGGGCGAGGGCAATACGCCGATCATCGAGGCCGCTCCGGCCCTGCAACGGGCCGTGGGCGCGCGCTTCGCCTTCAAGAACGACGGACAGAACCCCAGCGCCTCGTTCAAGGACCGGGGCATGGCCTGCGCCTTCAGCTATCTGAAAGCCCTGGTGCGCAAGCACGGCTGGACCGACGTGCTTACCGTGTGCGCCTCCACGGGCGACACCTCGGCGGCGGCCGCCCTTTACGCCTCCTATGTGGGGGGGGCGATCAAGTCGGTGGTGCTGTTGCCCCACGGCAAAGTGACGCCGCAGCAGCTTTCCCAGCCCCTGGGCAGCGGCGCCATTGTGCTGGAAATGCCGGGCGTGTTTGACGACTGCATGAAGGTGGTGGAGTTTCTGGCCGAGCGCTACCGCGTGGCTCTGCTCAACTCCAAGAACAGCTGGCGCATTCTGGGCCAGGAAAGTTTTTCCTTTGAAGTGGCCCAGTGGCAGGACTGGAAGGCGGAGAACCTCTGCCTGTTCGTGCCCATAGGCAACGCCGGGAACGTCACGGCCGTGATGCGCGGCTTTTTGAAGCTTCACCGTCTCGGGATCATCGACCATCTGCCGCGCCTGTTCGGGGTGCAGTCGGAACACGCCAATCCGGTCTACCGCTATTATGCCGCGCCGCGCGACTCCCGGCGCTTCGAGGCCGTGACGGTTTCGGCCAGTGTGGCCCAGGCGGCCATGATCGGCAATCCGGTCTCTTTTCCCCGGGTGAGGGCTCTGGCCGAGGAATACCGGCGCATCGGCGGCGAAAACGCGTTCCAGGTCATGCAGGTGACGGAACAGGCGATCATGGACAGCATGCTCGAAGCCAACCGCCACGGCCACATCGCCTGCACCCAGGGCGGGGAGAGCCTGGCCGGACTCAAGGCGGCCAAAGCCCATGGGCTGCTCTCCGAGGCCGATTACTGCGTGCTGGACGCCACGGCCCATGCTCTGAAATTTATGGATTTCCAGAACATGTACTTCAACAACGCCTTTCCGGCCGCTTTTGGCGTCACCCCCGATCAGTCATTGGTGAACCGGCCGGAACTGCTGCTCGCTCCCGAGGAACGCGACAACATGAGCGAAAAAGAATATATTCTGGAGAGCGCGGCCAGAATGGCCCGACGCCTCAACCTGGCGATCAGAGTTTAGAGTGCTTTAGTTGAAGTTGCCCAAGAGGATGATTGCCTCCGGTGGCCAAAGGGGGTGACCCCTTTGGAAACTCCAAAGGGGATAACCTAAGGTTGCCGCACCCAATTGAGGGGTCCAGGGCAAAGCTCCGGTCGCCGAAGGCATATTTTTTCAAAGCCATCTCGCTTTGCCGCGTTTATTCGCGTATACGTTTTACGATGGTCAAGTTTTGTGGACCGCCGGAGACCGGGGTGGCGTTTTCGCCGCAAGGAGCCGGAACCGCGCGTCAAGATAAGGGGCTGCCATGCTGAATCCCGAGTTACTCGCCGCACTGCGCAAACGTTGGTATTTTGTTCTGCTCGCCGTGGCCGTGGTCGCCGGCGTGGTCTGGGTCGTCCACGCCTATGATCTGGACCCCAGAACCATGCTCAGCCGGTACGGCTATAAGGTTGTCCTTATCTGGACCTTTCTGGAAGGCGAAACCATTGTCATTCTGGCCGGCATGTTTGCCGAAAAGCTGCACCTCGATCCCTGGCTCATCGCCTTTTACGCCTTTTGCGGCAGCTTTCTCAGCGATCAGGTCATGTTCAGTCTGGGCAAGTACAAGGGTGAATCCGTACTGCGCTATTTTCCCCGCGTGGCCAGGAACGTGGATAAGGCCGGCCGGCTTTTCAAAAAATACGATACCATCCTGATCCTGGGCTTCCGCTTTGTTTACGGGGTGCGCAACGTGACCCCGATTCTGCTCGGCATCAGCGGGGTGAGCCACCTGAAGTTTTTCATCCTCAACTTCATCGGCGCGGCCGTGTGGGCCTTGTCGTTCAGCTTTGGCGGATTTTACGCTGGCAGGGCTTTCATGACGGTCATGGACCATGTGGGGCACGGCATTTTTTACGTTCTGCTCGCGGCGCTGATTGCGGGCGGCCTGATCTGGTTCATCAGGGCCAGGCGATCCGTGAAAAACGTGCGGGAGATCGCGGCCCGGAGCGAAGAGGACAAGGCGGAGCAATCCGACCAATAGAGCAATTCACGAATGAAATGAGTGGATTGCTCCGCAAAGATTTGTCCTCAAATCCTTGCCGCGAAAGAGGCGTGGGCGGGTCGCGGACACAGGCTCTGTGTCTTGCCCACCGTTAAGCGACTCTTTCAAGCGCCAGGCTCAGGACTCATTAATTAGGATAAAAGATGACGGAAGCAGCGAGGCATATGGCGGAGAATAAGGTGTGGGCGCAGCGGTCATAGCGCATGGCGATTCTGCGCCAGTCTTTGATCCTGCCGAACATAATCTCAATCTTATGCCGCTGTTTATACAGAGCTTTGTCGTAGGAAGCAGGTGTCTTTCGGTTCTTTTTGGGAGGGATACAAGGCGTAATGCCTCTGGCGAGCAAGGCGTCACGGAACCAAT
>JAVBOI010000041.1:0-56115 GCA_031550695.1 Desulfovibrio sp.
GTTGGGTGGTTTTTGCTGTTGGTGTGGTGTCCCTATTCTCGTTTTTTTATTGGGGGGCGGCCCTCGTCGGCCCCCCCACTATAAAAAAACGGCCCCCCACGACGCCAGACGGAAAAAATCAGCGTTTCCCTAAGGAATGCGGGTAAGTTGAATATTGGTGCCGGAAACGGGATCAAGGATGGCCTGAAACGGCATATCCAGAAGGATCGCATCGTCGCCTTTCACCGCGTTGTCGCTGCCGGAATAGCGGATTCTGGGCAGCAGCAGCCGGTAGCTCCCGCTCAGGCCGTTACCAAGGGAGATCTCCAGGCTGCTCAGTTCCTCGTCCAGAAACTTGCGCATCATGTCGGGACCTTCAAAGAACACCGAGATCTTGCCGGTCACGTTGCTCTTGCCGGGTATGAAGGCGCCGGCGTCCAGGGAACCCAGGATGTATTTGGGGTCAATGCCGTTGCTGAAGGTCAGATCGACGCCGGTCACATAGCCGACAGTCAGGCCGCCTTCCTTCAGAGCGCCGGAAACCGCGTCCATGGGCGGGTGGGCCGGCGAGGGTGCCGGCTCCGCGTCGAGCGGCGTGGTCAGAAGACGGGACCCTTTGCCGACCAGGGCGAAACTGCCGGTGACAATGGCGTTTGGCTTGATGGACAGGTTCATTTCATTAACGTGACAGCCGGTAAAGACCTGGTACTGCCCGATGTCCGTAAAGGCCCGCTCGATGGTGAACGAGCGCATGGCCACGCCGGCCTTGAGCACGTCGTTGTCCCATTCGCCCATAAACAGGGCTTCCAGAAAATCGTCGTATGCGCCGTACGAAAGCTCGAACTCGATATCCCCCCCCACCTTGTTGCCGACCATGCGCATGTCCGAGATCTGGCGGTCGGGCCGGAGTTCTTCGCTTACGATATTTTCTTTGGAAAGCACCAGACTGCTTGCGGTGTGGCGCAAGGCCGTCATGGTCAAGGGCGCGGGGGTGACCCCTATGTCGGTTTCGGCCGCATAGCGCAGGCCGTGGCGGGAACCGCTGGCAATGGGCATGATTATTCCTCCAGATAAGCGTAGTAAGGGATGGCGACGGGCACCGAGCAGCGCCCGTCCTTGATGGTATGGGCCCCGATGGACGCCTGTTTGAGCACCAGCCCGGGCAGGCCGCAGTCGGAACCGCGAACGAAATGACGGGCAAGCGCGGCGGCCAGGGCGTAAGCATCGGCCGTGCCGGTGCCGGCCGCGACCACCACTTCCGCCGCATAAACGCCGTCATGGCGGATGGGCGCGTCCGGCCCCAGGCCGGCGGCCGACGCTTCGTCCTTGATAAACGAGCGCAGATGCGGGGTAAGCGGCGGCACAAAAACCTCGTTGCCGGTGTCCACATGACCGGCCGGGATATCGTGCGAGGCGGCAAAGGCCAGCAGATGCGCGTCGAGCGCTTGGGCGATCTTGTGCATGGCGTTATCCAAAATGTATGTCGTGTTCCCAGGTCACGGCCCAGGCCGTGATGCCTTCTTTTTCCCATTCCGCCGTAAAACAGTTGTCCAGGGCCAGAAGGCGGCCCGGCCCGACTCCGGCCAGGCCGAATCCGGCCCCGTGCACCAGCAGGCCGATGGTCTGGGCCAGCGGCAGCACATCGGCTTCGCCGCCTTCCGCGCTCTTTGTGTTGCGGGCCAGGCAAAAGGCCCCGAACTGCGCCCGCATGCGCAGATCCAGGGAGCCTCCCTCGGCCGTGCTGTTCATGCCCACGCAGGTCACCAGCACGGCCCCGGCCCGGGTCAGGCGCTTCAAGGCCACGCTTTCCGGGGTCAGCTCGCCGGAAAAGGCCTCGCAGCGGGCCTGGTCGGAGAGCACTCCCCTGATATGGGCCACGGCCGCGTCGCGTATCTGTTCCAGTCTGGCCATCAGCGGCTTGCCTCCAGGTGCCGGAGCACGATGTTGCGGCAGCGTTCCTGCCAGGGAGCGGGCACGCGCCCGGCTTCCGTAAACAGGAACGCCCGGGCGGGGATGACAATTTCGTATGGGCCCACATGCGCCTGGCGCGTAACGTTGCTCAAGCGGCGCTTAACAAAGCGGTTGCCCACCCGGCCGCGTTTATCCTGTCTGAAATACAAGGTGGCCGTGCCGCCGGTCCTCTTGATGCGAGCCCCGAACTGATGCGCGGCGGCATAGGGCCAGTTGGTGCCCACAAAGGCGCTGTTGGCCGTGGTGCCGGGGGTGAGCGAGCGGTACAAATAGCCGCGCCGGCGCAAAATGGGGTGAGCGCTGCCGCGCTGCTTCACCGTGGCGGGCTTAAGCGACTCCCAAGGCGTGCCGTCCGGGCTTTGCTCCCGCTGGATACCCTGCTGGATCAGGGTGAGCAGGGTAACGCTCATTTCCCGCAACACCATGGGCAAGCGGGCGTTCAGGCGCTTCAGAATCTCGGAAGGCCCCACAACCACTTTGCCGCCGGCATCGCGCACCACATAGGTGGCCATTTCAAAACCCCTTCAGCCCGCCGGCCGTAAACACCCGGGGAGGGCCGGCCGTCTGCATGTGGCCGCCGGAAACCGCCGCCTCCGGAGCGGCCAGGCCGTCAGCCTGCAGGATGATCACGCCCTTGCTCACGTCTTTCAGGGCGGCCAGGGCGTCTTCGTAAGCCTTGCGCACCCGCTCCGGAGCCGTGTCCCGGTGCAGAAAGTAGCGGGCGATGTCGCAGGTCCAGCGCCGCACCGGGTCCGGCACGGGGGAAAGAGGCAGGGCGTAACGCCCGGCAACGTATCCGTTCACCGTTTCCGAGGCGTCGGCCAGGGCGGCCGTCACCACGTCCTCGTCCGGATCGGCGAGCGGGGTTTCCCCCAGGTCGGTGACCTGGAGCAGTTCAAGCCTGCCGAAACGGGCGAGCATCTCCTCGTAGGAGACATAGGATAATACGTTGCCGGGCATGGCTTACTTCTTCCCTTTGGAGGCCTTTGCGGCCTTCGCGGCTTCTGCCTGCCCGTCCGGCGCGCCTTCTCCCGGGGTGTCAGACGGCTCCCCCTCCAGCCGTTGAACCACAAGCATGGGCTCGGCCTCCAACTGGGCGATCTGTTCGGGGGTAAAGGCGTCATCCGGGTAGTCTTTGGTGCCGTGGTGGGCCATGCCCGCCCGGCGGAATCCGTCTTTCTTGGTAGTGATGCGGATCATACGTTTATCCCTCCAGCCAGGGGCAGGCCAACACTTCCGTGGAACCCTTCCAGACGTTGGCTTCGGTTACACCGTCCCTGCCGAGCAGTTCGGCGTTGATAAGCCGGCGTGCCGCCCCTTCCATGCCGGTGGGCACCAGCAGCAGGTCGGCCGTGAGCGCCAGCTTGCCGCCGTAGTCCTTGACCATGCCGGTCAGAGCGGCCCGGGCCTTCTCGTAGTTGTCGGCCGTGAGCGGCTGCTTGCTGGCCACCATCAGCTGCCACAAGCCGAAACCCACGTTGTAGCGGGCATCCACGCCGTAGCGGTATTCATCGCGCATGAAGACATGCTCGTCCGTGGGCGCGTCCATGGACGTGAATTTGGCCGGTTTACGGGTTTGGAAGATCAGCGGTTTTACCGCGCGGGAGGTGCAGGCCAGGTACCAGGCCGGCTCGGTGCCGCCCAGGAAGTTGGAGGCGCTCTGCTCCTTGCCGTCCTTGTCCAGCACCGGGTGATCGGTGTCGAAAAAGTTCTGGCCGTCGTAGCACTTTTGCGAAAAGCCGCTGTTCAGCAGGCCGAAAGCCAGCTCGTTCGGATGGCGGGCGGTGTTTTCGCCCATTATCTGGAACATGGGGGCGTACACGCCGTATTGATCGTCGTCGATGTCGTCGCGCTTCACGCCGATGGTGCTTTCAAACTTTTTGTTGCGGATGCGGTAGCCGTCGATGGCCAGGGAGTTGACCACCCGGTCGCCGAGCCATTCGCGCATGCCGGGGATGTCTTTCAGCCAGGCGTATACGTTTTCGCTGGTGGAACTGGGCACGGTCATGGCAATGCGCCCGAACATGGGCGGCACCGTACCCAGTCCCGCCGAAAACGCGGCGGAAAACGACGTGGTCAGAATGTTCAGGTTGGCTCTGGTGATATCCATCAGTTATTCCTCGTTGATGCGGTTGCGACCGGAAGCGGCCTAAATTTTTACCCAGCAGGCGAGTTCATCCACGGCCATCAGGATGCCGGCCTGGGGGCGGTCGCCGGCGCCTACCCTGGCCAGGCTCACGGCATCGGCCGCGAACACCGGCTTGCCGACGTCGGCCAGGGTGGGGGCATCGGCCCCGGCCACGGCGTCAAAGGCGAAGCAGCCGCGCCTGGCGCAAACCTGGTTCTCCGCCAGATTGGGCATATATTCGGCAATGCCGACCACGGTCAGCCCGGCAGTGGCCGTTGCGGGCACGGCCTTGCCTGCGGCGTTGAGCGCCACCAGTGTGCCGGGCTCGATTGTCGCCGCCGTTTCAAACACAAACTGCTTGGCATCGCGCTCTTTGATAGTGCGTCCGTAATTCGTACCCATGGTTATTTGCCGTCCTCGGCCTGCGCGGTGCGGGCCTTTTTGTAGTTTTCCTCGGAAATGCCGGTGGCCCGGCACACGACCTTTTCTTCAGGGCTCAGTTCGCCCTCGCCATGCTTGGGCGGAGCGGCCCTCGGTGCGCCGTCGCTGCCGGCAGCGCCGCCGACATGAAAAGTCGGAGCTTTGGACATGAACGCCTTGAAGCCTTCCGGGTCTTTGACCGCATATTCCGTGGCCCAATCGGCCATGGCCGGGCTGATCCTGCCGCCGCGCACGCCTTCGGCCACCAAGGCGGCGGCGGATTCCTTGGCCGCCTTGGCCTTCAACTCGGCCAGTTCTGCGGCCGTGGACTGCAGTACGGCCACTGGCACGAAACGGGCCGGGTCGGGCGCATCGGCCTGGCTCCGGGCGGACATGGCCGTCTTCACCAGATCGTCGCCCTCCTTGGCGGCCAGGGCCTTGCGCACTTCGGCAAGTTCATTTTCGGCCCTGTCCCGGCCGCTTTTGGCCAGGCTCGCTTCGGCGGTCAGATGTTTGGCGTGGGCGGAGATCTGCTCCTCGGTCGCGTCGGCGGCCAGGCCGAACACCGCACGCATCAACGTGGTAAAACCCATGGGTTCCTCCTTGGGCTTGGGATTTTCCCCGGCCCAGTCCTTGTGGGAAAGCGCCTTCAGGGGCAGGTTGGGAAGGTTGGTAAGCGCTATGGAATCAAGCCGGCGGATGACGCCGGCCTTATTGTGGAAAAAAACGGGGGACAGGTAGCGGTATTCTTTCGCGCCGATGGAGGCTGCGGCCTTGGCGGTCCACTCCACCCGCGCCCACAGGCCGTCGGCACGGGCGGCCAACTCTTTCACCCAACCGGAGGCCGGTGCGGGCTGGCCGTTTTCGGCCGAATACTCCAGCTGATGGTCGTAATCCAAAGGAATGTCGGCCGTTCCGAAATGCGCCAGGGTGGCGGCGCACACGGTCTCGGCATCGCAGGAATACGGCCCGCGACCGTCGCGGCTGGCAAAGTGGCCCTGAGGGAGCACCTGTACCCACTCAGGCACGGCCGTTCCGGCGGGAACAGAAGTGGAAAGAAGTTGGAAATGGGAAGCCTTCAACATGGGTTCGTCTCCATATGGGCGAACCTAGCCGGTCGGCTAAAAAGAAATACCCCGACGCAATGTCGGGGTAAGGAGAAGAGGCGATCAGGGATGGTTGATCACCTATGCCGGAACCCGCCCCTAAAGACAACCCCCGATCCGAAAGCGTTTAGGGAGCCCGTTTAAGGTGTTTACGGGCCGTTTACCGCGCCGGATCAGGGGCCGGATCGGGCTTGCCCCGCAGGAAAGGAATTTCGCCCGCCACAATCGATTCTTGACAAAACTTCCATTGGAGCTATGGTTTTCTCATGAAGGCAGAAATGGCGGCCGGGAAATTTCGCGAGGTCCGGCCTATGATACTCCGCCCTGGCAGCGGAGATTGTATACGGTGAAGGTCGCGTACACTCTTTTCTGCCTTTCCAAATTTCGCCCCGCCCCGCGCGGGGCTTTTTAATTCAGACGGCCGGCGATCAGTTCATACCGCCCTCGATTTCGCAAATCTTTCCAACTTAAGTTCGCCGTGGTGCGCGGGTTGTTTGTCCATACCTTGTACCGGCCTGCCTTCTGTGCGGTATCCACCTTGACTATCACCACCCGGGGCGGGGCGTCGGCCGGGCCATCCGCGACATAGAAAAAGCCTTCCACCTGATTGCCCCACAATACCGCCTTGGGATGCGCCAGAATCTCCGGAACATCCCCCAGACGCTCCGCTGACCATCGCCGCGCGCCCTTGCCGGGGCGTTGCATGTGCAGAATGTCCCGGTCGCCGATGCTGATTCCGCCGGCGGCCGGCAGGCTCCCCCGGGCCTCCAGGAAATCGAGTTGCTCCTTGTTCAGGGCTCCCACCACCCGGCGCTCGTTGAAAACCCGCCGATCGCCGGAGGAGATACGGCTGGCGGTCGCGGTAATCCATGCCTCCACATCCCGCCGCACGGCCGGCAGGATAAAGCGGGCAGAGTCGGCCATGGCCTCGGCGGCCAGGCGCGGCGGCAGGGAGTCCAGCTTGCCCATCAGCGCCCTGGACGCGTGCTCTTGCAGGGCAGCCTGCCCCACGTTGTAGGCGAAACCCGGATCAATGCCGTCCGGCACCAGCAGCAGTTCGCCGGTACGGGCGTTTTCCCAGGGGAGCATCTTTGTGGGCGGAGCCTCGGTAAGCTCGTAGCCAAACTCTTCCATATCCTCGGGCGAAAGCTGCATCACCGTGCAGCGGCAAAACCAGCCGTTGGGCGGGTAGTGGGTGATCCACCAGATGTGGGTGACGGGCAGCGTGGTGCCGTGCCAGCGCCGGTGCTCCTCGCGCTCATGCCCGTCCAGAATGACGATGTAGCGCAAGTATGGGTGAGATTGGGCGTGGGCCTGGATGCGCACCCAGTCCCCGGCAGCCTGGGCGGTGCGCAGGTTGGTGTCGTAGATAACGCGCAGCCGGCGCGGGCTGCCCAACTGCACAGCGCGGATCTCGCCGGTGAGGGGATCAGCGGCGGGTGCGCGCCCCCACCAGCCCTTGCTCTGCAGGATGGGGGCCAGCTCGGCGGAAAAGTCGCGGAAGGTGCGCCCTTCGGCCAGGACTTTTTCCAGGGCGGCGTGGATGTCGCCCAGGATGTCGTAGCCGGCGCTCTTGGCCACGGTAAAGGCCGTGGTGTGCGCCTCCTGCCACATCTCCCGCCAGTCGAAGGTGGGGGGCAGCACGTAGCCCCGAGCCCGCATATAGGCCACGGCAAACTCCGGCGGCAGGCGCGCCAGTTCGGGTAGCAGCTTATCGGCGCTTTCGAGCACTACTCGGCTCCCGCACAGCCATGCCGGCCAGTTTGGCGGCAAAAATCGCCCTGGCCAGATGGTTGGTCAGTTCCTCCGTGCCTTGGCTTTCGATGAGTCCGGGCAGCAGGTCCATGAACTGTTCTTCGTCGGCGCAGGCCTCGGCCAGTTTGAGCACCGGGTCGGTGAGCGGCCGGATCAACGGCTGCCAGTCCCCCGACAGATCATCCACGGCCAGGTCCACGCCGGCAGGAGTCCCCGCGCCTTCGGCCGGCGGAGCCTCCTTGCGGGCTGCCGCCTTTTCTTTCCCCATACCGGGGGGCTCCGCCCCCCGGTCCCCCCAAGTCCGTACCGGGCCAGACCCGGCGGCGGCCTTCTCCCCTACCTCCGGCGGCGAGCCGCCGGCAAAGGGCGCGCCAAAGGCGGCCATGGGGCTCGTCAGCACCTCCGCCCCCTTGTCCGGGTCCGGCAGGCCGAGTTTGTCGCGCATGACAGAGGCTTCCACACGCAACCCCAGAGGCACCAGCTTGACCACGTTGTTTACCAGGGAATCTATATCCTCCTGATCCGGCCGGCGGATGCGTAAGCTCGGATACCGTTTGCGCTCTCCCCGATTGAACATGACCAGGGGGCGGATGAGATCGCGATTCAACGTGGAGGAAAGCTGCCCCGCGTCGGAAAGCTCAATATCGTCCCGCACCCGCTCGTGGGCGTCGGCCGTGCCAACGCGGCTGCCGGTATCCGTGGTGCCGGTCTGGCCGAGCACCAGTTTGGAAATCTGCCGGTCCAGGTATTCCGCCAGACGCTCGTAAACGTCTATGTGTCCGGCGCCCTTGGCCTCGATAAAGTCGATGGCCATGGAGTCCGGCACAATGGCGGCGTGATCCTGGCCGATATTCCGCACGGCCCGGAGCAGCGTTTCCTTGTCCTGGACCGTGGCCGCGCCGTCATATTTGCCCAAGCGTAAGGGGTGCCCGTAAACTTCGGCGAAGATTACCCAGGACTTGATGTCGAAATTCTTGAAAAGATAGGCCCAGGACACGGCTCTGGCCAGGCCGCCGCGTATGGGCAGGCCGCTCTTGCTCTTGTGCTGGTGGTGGATGAACTTGGCCGGCGCCAGAGACAGCAGTTCGCCGTTTCCCCCGCGCAGCAAGGGGGTGACCCCGTCCACCCGGTCAAACTGGAACCAGCGCGGGTCGCGCCATTTCAGGGCACGGGGCACCCAGGCTTTCTCCGAGCAGTCCCACAGGATTTCCGTCACCGAAAATCCCTTGCCCACGGCATCCAAGATGTCGAAAAGCGCTTCTTGCAGAATGTTGGTGTTGACGACGTCCCGCACAAAGTCGGCGTCGCCCACGTCCTCGGCCGAATCGGACACCGCTTCCACCTGGATATCCAGCCCGGCCACCTGCAGCTTGCGCGTGCCGAGAACGGAGCGGTAATGCAGCTCCTTTTCCTCCATTTCCTCGGCCAGTTCCAGGTAACGCTGCGGGTCGCCGCCTTCGGATTCGCGCATCAGTCTGGCCAGGCGCTCCGGGGTCAGCCCCTGCGCCGGGTGCCCGCTCATCACCGAGCGCACGCCGGTGACCGTGGGCCCGGCCAGTTCTTCCTTCAGGGCCTTCATGCGGATGGGTCGTCCCAGGTGATCGTACAACGTGGCCATTAATACGCTCCCGCGCTGAAGCGGCACCGGCCGCGCCGGCCCGCCATGTCGTCATCGTCATCAAAAGAACCACCCGGGGAGGCATGGGATGCGTCGGCGGCCGTGTATCCATATATAATGGGGGCTCGCCCCGCCCGGGAGACGGCCAGCGCCCCGGCCCAGAAACGGTCGGCGTGGCCTTCCGCGTTCGCATCCGCCGTAAAGCGGGGCATGCCCGTGGCCCCCACTTCGCGCTGCACCTTGTGCAAATCGGACCGCAAGGCGTTATCGCCCATGGGGATGCGTATTTTCCGGTCCTCGAAGGCCTGCTTGAAATCCGTGGCCAACAGTTGTTTGTTGGCCGCTGTAAACAGCACCCCGGAAACGCGGCTGGAGCCGTGCCGGCGCTTGGCGTCCTCCACCGGCTTTTCGCCCATGCCGGTCTGGTCGTGGTTGCTGCCCACCACCCGGTAGCGGGCGAACACGTCGTCCAGGAGCACATCCTGTTCGGCGAAGCTCGCCCCCCGGCGGGTGATGATCTCCCGGGTCCAGAGCACGTCGCCCACGGATTCCAGCACCCAGATAACGAACAGGTCGCGCCGGGCCGCCACGTCAACACCCACAAAGCAGGGGCCGCCGGCGTACAGGTCCGGCCGGCCGGCCTGCTCATGCTCCGCGCTGTTGATCAGCTCAAAGGGCAGCCATACGTGAGCCTCGTCCAGCCACTTCAGTTCGTATTCCTGGGCCCACAAATCCTCGTCGCCGCAGCCCTCGCGCAAAAAATCGACGTCGCGGTCAAGCCCGGCGGCCACGGCCTGATAAATATCCACGGTGTGCCGGCTCCAGGCCCTGTTTTTCTCGCCGGCCATCAGCTCATAGAACTTGTTGCCTTTGCCGTTGGGCGTGGAAACCACCCGGAGCTTCAAGCCCGGCTTGGAGATGACCGGAAACAGCGCCGACCAGATGCGGCGAGAGTCGCGGTGGAAGGCGAATTCATCTAAAAAGACGTTGGCGGAAAACCCCCGGGCCGTATCCGGGTTGGCCGGCAGGGCCGTGACCACAGAGCCATTCGGCGCGATTATTTCCATGGCCTTCACCCGGGTGCCGTCGGCCAGGGGAAAATCGTAGTCCATGGCCTTGTAGGCCGCGCCCATGGCCCGCAGGTGCAGTTTGACGCCTTCGTTCATGGCCTCGGCCGCCTGGCGCTCGCCGCGCGAAAGGATCACCCACCGGGTGCGCCGGCCCGAGACTTCGGCCTCCATCACGTCCTCGGCAATCTCATAGGTGGTGGAAAAGGTTTTGCCCGTCTGGCGGGCGAACATGCCGATTTTCAGGCGGCTCTTGTCGTCCACCCAACCGCGCTGAAAGCTGTGCAGAATGGCTTCGCTCATGCCTCGCCCCGGTAAACGGCCTTGACCTTTTCCAGAATTTCCTTGGGAGAAAGCGGCTCGGTGCCGCCGGCTACATGGTTCAGCGCCTTCTCCATTTTGGACTCGGTCTCCTTGCGGGCCTCGTCCCTGATGCGTTTATCGAAATCCTGCTCCAGGCGCATGGCCTGGGAGGTGTCCCGCAGGGCCTTGGCCATTCTGCCGAATTCGGCGGAGTCAAAAACAGCAGTCGGATTTTTTACCTGAGCGTCGAGAAAGCGGAAAAAGAAGGTGCGCAGCATTTCCACCAGCAGACGGCCCTGGTCGCCCTCCACACTTTCCGGACCGAGTTCCTGGGCGATGCCGCGCGCCAGTTCCCGGCTTTGCTTCAGAGCGAGCGCCGTCTCCCTGGCTTCGTCCCGCACCTGCTTGGCGTACTCGCCCACGGAACTGCGAACAGGCACCTTGTCGACGCCATCACAGGCGGCGATGAACTCGCGCAGTTCATCTATGGAGAGCTTCTCCTCCAGGATCAGCCGGTCCAATTCCCTGCGGAAGGATGAAGGCAGGCCCTTGATGATGCTTTTGCGGGGCATGGTTACCTCACTCTGAAATGAGCGGATTTTTGCGTCAGGCAAGGAAGGCAAGGTGCCGGCGAAGGGAGTGGGCTCTTCGGCCCATGACCAGAGCCGGAACCGCCGCCTGACGCGGCATGACGCGAAAAGACGTTCATTTCGGGCCGGGCCGCTTGACGCCGGGCACAATGGCGCGGCCCGTGGCCGCATCCAGCCCCCGGGCGGTAAGCTTGATCACCAGCACCGGCCCGAGCCGCTCATGGGTGACAAGGCCCATATCTCTGAGCCAGGCCGCGTCGGCGGCGATGACGTCGCGGCTTTCCCGGTGGCCCACGGTATCAAGGGCGTCCTGGAGCAGGCTGGTGTTCATGCGGTAATCCGGCTCCTCCGCCAGGAAGCGCAGGATCACCAGCCGGCGGTCTTCCGTGCAGATTTCTTGGTATGTTTTGCTCATTTAAGCCCTCGTAAATACGTGTCGACGCGATCGAGCTGCATTTCCACCCGGCGCATCAAATCGCGCTGCCCGGCCACCACGGCTTCCAGCTCGCGCACCCGGCCGGTAAGGCGTTCTATGGTCAATTCCAGGGCGGCCATGTCGGCGCTGGTAGGCAGGTTTTTCAAAGTGTGCTCAACACTTTGCAGGCGGCCGGCTTCAGCTTCCTGCTGTTCGGCCACTTCCGCCTGTTGTTCCGCTATCCTTTGGCGAATTTCCTTGCAGGACGCCCGCGAGATAAAGCGTGATCGCAAAAAGAGCATGGCCGCCCCAAAGACCAGCGAGGCCAGAAGCGCCAGCAGAGGCCAGAGATCCACAATAAGCTTGATGCCGCCGAGCAGGCTTGACGATTCGGAAGGATTCACGGCCTGACCTCCTGGAGTGTCGCGTTGCCTCTGCCCAACAGAAGCTTTCGCAAGCCGCGCACCTGGCCTTCAAGGCCCTGGCAGCGCTCGCCGTAGTAATCCATGTATTCGAGCAGATCCTTTTCCCCTACCGCGCAAAGCCCGGAACCAGAGGCCGCACCGGCTCCGGCTCTTCCAGCAGGGACGCCGGTATTACACGTTCCGGGCAGGGGACCGTCAGATATTCCCGCTCCGGTTGTCTGGTTGAACAGGCTGACAAAAGCAGGGCTGAAACGAGTATCAGGATTAGCCGCATTTTCGATTTGCCTCCGTAGCTTAGCCGCCTCATTGGCAAAGCGGCGTTTGTCGGCGGACAGTTCCGCCGCGATGGCGTCCGCGCGCCGGGTCTCTTTTTTCTGTTGGTCCAGGCGCTCAGCCAGGGCCTTGCCGTAGGCGTCGGCCGCCCGGCGGTCTTTTTCCGACTGCTCCGCCTTCAGAATATTTACGGCGGCCTGGCCCTCGGCTTCGGCCAGGCCGTGGCCGATCTGGTAGCCGGCCAGGCCGACCAGGCCGATGAAGCCGGCAACCACCAGAGATTGCGTTATTTCGTTCATGGCACGCCCGGCCCCCACCCGGCCCGTTCGTAAACATTTTGAATGGCAAAAATGCGCCGGGGATACTCCCGGTTTTCGCGGAACGCGGACGGCTTGCGGCCGGCGTTGACGTATTCCACGCTGCCCCAGTACCGGGCCGGATCGCGGCCCGAGGATGCGGTCAGAGCCCGATCCCGCCGCACCCACCCCAGGCCGCCGTTGTAGCCGCACAGGGTGAAGGCCCAACGGTCGCGGACGCTGGCCGTGTTTCTCACTTGCTTCAGAAGGTAGGAGTCATAGGCGCACAGCGCTCTGATCGCCCACCCCGGATTGAACGGGAGCGGCTCCCCGGTCTGGGGAGCGACAGTGGGCAGCCAGCGGGCGGTGGCGGGCATGAACTGGGCCAGCCCCTGGGCGCCGGCGTGAGAGGTAGCGTCGGCGCGCCAGAGGCTTTCGGCGTGGATCTGCGCCGCCAGAAGGGCCACAGGAGCATCAAGGCCCAACTCGGCATGAGCGGCGCGGATTAAGGCGGCCTTGTGGGATAGGGCCGCGCGGGGAATGGCTATTTCAGAGGCCTTGGCCGGAACCGCAAGCAACAGCAGAAAGACCACAGCGCCGATGAAGGCGCGGATTTTTCGGGCAGACAAGGAAGGCAAGGTTGCGCTATGGGGGCTGGCCTTTTTGGGCCTGCCCCCGGAGCACAACCGCCGCCTGACGCCGTATGCGCGAAAAAGACGCGCCTTCATCACAGACCCAGGCCCACAGCCAACATAGCCGCGCCCACAATGGCCGCCCGACGCAGCATGGCCGCGCAGAAGGCGGACATGTGATCAAGGGTGACTTCAAAGTCGGCTTTGTCATCCGGCCAGTCCAGGCCGTGGGCGCGCCATTCCTGCTTGAGGTAGCCATCAGGGCGCGCGTAGGGAAATATCCAGCGGTCAAGCCAGTATCCGGCCGCGCCGGCCAAAAGGATCAGGGCGAGCTTGTACAGGATGACCGGCCCCTGCTGCGGGGAAATGAGGCAGACGGCAAGGAGCGCCAAAAAGGCCAGAACAAAGCAAAGGAACATGCGAGGACCGCGTTTGAGAGCCTTGAACATAAAAAATCCTCCTGACGCGCACACTAGGCGGCAGGAGGAAAATGCAATACCCCGACATTGCGTCGGGGTATTCGCTTTACGCTCGCTATCCGGGTATCCCTCCCGGCGTCCTTTTGTCAAGAGAGCGTTCCAACGTGAACATGTTCATGCGCTCTCCCCATGTTCAATTACCCTGCACAACCGCGCGTACTTTTTCTCCAGGCAGAGCACTTCGTATTCGTGCCGGCGGAGGAACAGGCAAAGCAGGCGCTTGCTCGGGATGCGGTATTCGTGGATCTGGGTGGCGCCGCGCATGGCGGCGATCTTTCGGGCCGTATCCTGGTCCAGGGTGTAGGAGATCCAGTCTCGCTCGCACGGCCGGTGGGCGCGGTAGCAATGCACGTTTTTGGGCAGCGCGTTGAAATAACGGCGTTCTGTCGGCTTCATCAGGCAGGATTCCCGATGCGGCCGCTCGGAGGCAAACAACTCCTTCCACAACTCCAGACTGCTCCATCCCGTGTACTGCACCCAGCACACGCCAAGAAAAAACCAATATCCGTAATCAGTCAGAGCGTGGAGGTTGGCGGCGAAGGTCCGTATGGCCTCGGGGGAATCGTCCAACTGCGTCAGTCTCAGGGCAAGCGCGGCATCGCGCGGATCTGGACGGAAAAGCGGGGAAATATCGCGCTGCAGCGAATCGTACCATTCGCGCCGTTCGATTTTCAGATGCTGCGGATTTTTGATGAAGGTTGGCAAGCGATACTCCATTGAAGGTCAAGAGAGCAGGGAAAGCTGCTGTGGCCCGGCGGCCCGCGCCTCCTGGCGCATTTCGCCGGCAATGCGTTCCACATGGCGCTCGGACACTTTCAAGGCCCGGGCGATGGTCCGGTGCGCGTGTCCTTCTTGCAGCAGGGCGCGGATGCTCTTGTTCTTGCTGTCGCGCATGGGACCGCGCGGCAGCTCAAACCACCCTCCGGCCAGCCAACTGGCGCAGACTTTGGCCAGCATGTCGCGGGTCAGTACCGCCAGGTAGGGGTGCCCATCGGTGACCCTGGACGGAATGTACACCCGCTGTCCGCCAAAGACGTCGGCCAACTTCAGCGCCTCATCCGGCCCGATGATTTCGGCCATATGCACCAGCCCCTGCGGCCAGATGCTCATGTCGTGTCGGGCATCGGCCATCATCTCACACGCCTTCCTCTTCTTTTGGCGTCGCGGTACAGGGCTGCGATCACATCGTCCAGTTGCCTAAAGTTGGCCTTGTCAAAATTCTTTACCTGCCCGTCCGGATCATTGGCGGTCTGGCGCTTCAGGATGGCCGCGGCATAGCCCCACGGCACGTCCGTGCCTTCCATCCGGCCTTTTTCGGCCAGCAACGCCTCGATCTTTTCCAGCCGGGCCTCGCGGCTCATGCCGGTGGTGTCGCGGGTCAGAGCGGCCGGGGCCGTCCGGCGGTGGCGCCCCTTCTTCGCCTGCCAGCCCAGGGAGGCGAAGTGGATGAGCAGACTGTGCAACTGCGCGTTTGTCAGATCTGCCGCGCTGTCAACGCCGAAGTTGAGTCCCAGGATGAAGCGATATGTGCAGTCGCCGAAGTTGGGCAGCGTGCGCATCAGGTCTTTCTTGGCCACGTGCACCTTGGCCAGCATGGATTTACGCTGATCATCCTCCGACGAGGCCCCCCGCTTGCGCCTAGCGGGCTTTGCCAGCGCGGACGCGCATTCCGCGCCGGGAAAGCGGATGACCACGGTGTTGCCAACGCAGGCCGCCGTATCCGCAGCCTGAGAAGCTTCGGCCCGGGGCTGGGGGCGGAATTGGATGATCTTGGTCATGGCTGACTCCTACATCACGCGCCGCAAGGTCACGTCACTGGCCGGGAGCTTGCGCGGCCCGCCCGGCACCCATACCCACACGTACCAGCGGCCGTCGCGCTCCTGGTGGGGCGGCGCGTGCACCCACCCGCGACTGACCATGGGCATGTCCTCAAGGTAAATTTTCACTTCCGCCTTGTGAGGCAGGAAGGGTTCGGGCTCCTCCTGGGGAGCATCCTCGAACAGCAGAGCGACCGCCAGTTCGCCCACCGCCGCCGGGGTCAAAAAGCTGTATTGACCAGTGGGGCTGTGCCACACATCGTTGATGCGCGCGCGAAATAGGCCTGAGCCGCCGCTTTGTTCCGGCCACTGGCCGGAGGGGAACAGCTCCAGGGAGGCGAGCGTTTTGCCCCCTGCACGGAGCAAAATGGAGTGCGTTTTTTGACGTTGTTCGCTCATATCAGGACTGCCGCCACGCAAAAAATATTTCTTTGGCAATGACCGTTGCTGAGCATGCGTATTGATATATTTCGCCTTTCCTTTTATGTTCAGAGCGACTGGCGTATCTATGACGTTTTTCCAACCCCCTGGAGGAAAAAAGATGGACTTTGCTGACAGCATCAGGACGCATGCCAAGCGGATAGCGGATAAGCATGTTCACGCCTACACCGAGGAAGCCACTAAAACGGGGCTGGTCATGCCATTTCTGCAGGTATTGGGGTATGACCCCTTTGATCCGCAGATTGTCATTCCCGAATACTGCGCTGACTTTGGCGACAAAAAATCCTGCAAAGTCGATTACGCCATCAAACGCGGCGGGGATGTGGTGATTATCATAGAGGCCAAAAAGGTCGGCGATACTTTGGACGGCAACAGGGAAGGCCAACTGCAGAGATATTTTCAAAGCCTGCTGTCCGTCAAAATCGCGGTACTGACAGACGGCATTGTTTACAAATTCTTCACGGATCTGGAGCATGCCAACGTCATGGACAAAAAACCGTTCATGATCTTTGATTTCTCGGCCATGGACGAGGCGTTGATCCCGGAACTGAAAAAACTGTGCAATGATTGCTTCGACCTGGGCACGGCCCTGTGCGCCGCACAGGAATTGAAGTATCTCGGGCAGCTGAAAAGAGCTGTCGCCGTTGAACTGGAACAGTACTCTGACGACTTTGTCAGGTTCTTTGCCCGGCAGGTTTATGACGGCAAACTGACGAGCGGCGTTGTGGAAGACTTTCGGCCGCGCGTCAGGCTGGCCTTTGAAAATCATCTCAACGACGTTCTGAACGCACGCCTGCAAAACGCCATGCAGGTGAACACCGCCCCGGCGATTCCGGCGGAGGAAACGCCGGAAACTGAAGGGGGCTCCGACCGTGACAACCGCATTGTTACCACTGCTGAAGAAATAGAGGGCTTTCACATTGTCCGGGCCATCATGAGCAAGGTGACCGACCCGGACAAGGTTGTCATGCGCGATACCATCAGCTATTGCGGGATCTTGTACGAAGACAACAACCGACAGCCCATTTGCCGTCTGTATTTCAACAATCCCGAAAATTTGCAGATAGAAGTATTTGACGCGGAGAGAAAAGCAAGCAAGCACAAATTGGAAAGAGTCAGCGATATCTCCCGGCATAGCGATGCCTTGCGCGCCGTTGTCGCCTGCTACGCCCACGCGTAACGCGACAAAGGCGTCGCTTTTTTCCACTGCCCGGTTGCGCGACGATCTGCGGGCCGTGCCCGGGCTTTGCGCGGGGAAGTTTTCCTCGTAACCCTTCATAGCCTATCCTTTTGCCGGGCCGCCCCCCTCACAGGGCGGCCCGCTTTTTTTCAGCTCGTCGTGATTGGCGACGTCTATCCCGCAGTTCAGCGTTTCCGAGGCGTTCATGCGCCGGCCGATGGTCACCGGTATCCCGTCCGGAGGCGTGCAGCGGCCGGGCTCCCACCCTCTTTTCAAAAGCAGCCGCTTGCCGATCCAATCCTTCCTGTGCTTCGGGGGATCTACCTTTTTCACGTCAGCCCCCTACAGCGCCGCTATATCCAGGGATATGGGCTGGTACGTGTCTTTGTCATCGCGTTCGTATACGCGCACGTAGGCGCGGGTGCCGGTTACCTTGACGCTGTCGCTGATGGCTGTCATGGCCCGCTGCCAGCGCTCGTCATCAAACTGGTGCCGCCTTAAGCCCAGAATGGCTCCGGTGTTCAGCTTGCCCTCCTTGTCCACGCGAAAGGCGTAATCGACCAGGGTGCGCAGTTCCGGCCCGGTATCCTTGCTCCAATCGCGCAGGCACTCGTCGATGAGCGCCTTGGCGGCCTGGAGCCCTTCGTCAAAGGTGATGTGCTCGCTGATCTGGCGCTGGATCAGAAAGCGGCCGTCAAAGCTGTCCAGGGTGACATTGCCCTTTTTGCCGCCCACCTTTACCTCGTACCGCTCCGCCGACATCTGGATAAAGGCGGCGATGTCGCCCATCATCCTGTCCTTGAACGTCTTCATGCGGGCGTTCAGATCCCGGGCCTCCGCGACCAGTTCCTTCACCAGTTCGTCCCGGGCGATGTCGATGGGCCGGATGTTTTCCAGGGCGATCAGGTTGCCCGCCCCGTCGCGCATGTAGCCTTCAGGAGTTGTCATGCTCATGATCCTCTCCCGCAGCCTGCGCCTGCAGGGCCGCGCCCACGGTAAACGCCGTTTCCAGTTCGCTCACGCGCTCGATAACACTTCGAAGATCTTCCACAAGGTAGGGAAACATCGTGTTGAAGTCGCCGTTGTCGCGCTGCCACATGGCTTCCATTTGGTCGATTGTCCGTTCCAGGCTCGCTGCAATGCTCATTTTTTCTGCTCCTTGTAATGCGGGCAGCCGCCCCGGCATGCCCGGTAAATTCTCACCCTTTGCGGGTTGGCGCTGCTGAAGGGCCGCGCCTGCTCCTGTAAACACTCGTTCTTGCCCATCACGCCCAGGACCGGGCAAGCCACCATGGTGATCATCAGCACTTTTTCAACGGGGTACTTGATGAAGCTCAAATCCGCGCGTTTTCTGTTGATGGCCAGGGACACCATGGCCGGGCTGACATCCAGCTTGCCGGCCACTTTGCGCAAGGAGGACTCGTCGCACTCCTCGGCCAGCGCCCTGACCCAATCCGGCAGAACCGAGCCCCAGGCGGCTATGGCTTTTTCCAGCGCGTTCACGGGTCGATCTCCTCGTGCCACATGACCTGGTTGCGGTTGGGGTCGAAAACCACCTTGGCGCGCTGCACCATGGGCGCGAGGGGGCCGGTGCGCATGCCGGGCAGCAGTTTGTAAACAGTCTTGACGCCCGGGCCGCCCTCGCGCACCACGGCGAGATAGCCCGCCGCGTGCAGGTGTTTGCAATAGTCCGCCGCGTCAAGGGCGGAAACCGCGCGTCTGGAAGTGGTGGCCGTCAGGGCGAGATCCTGGGCCGTGAACACCGGCAGCATCTTCATGCTGCGCCACATGCTGTCCCGGCTGGTGATCACGGCTTCGCCCTTTTTGTTCAGCCGGGGGTGCATCACGCCCACGTCGCGGATGAGCCGGTAGGTGGTCCATTCCGCCCTGCGGTACGCGCTTTTTTCCGCGTAGCCGCCGGCCACAAGGCTTTCCATGTAGGTGCGGATGGTGGCGCGCCCGATGCCGGTCTTGAGGGCGAGATCGAGCAGGGTTACGAGGCCTTGTTCCGACAGGACGCGGAAGGCCAGCCAGATGGCCCGCCGCCCGTAGGGCTTGCCGCCGGATTCGGCCGCGCGGACGTCTATCGGCTTTTGTCCCATGTTACGCGCTCCTGTGGTCGCCGGTATCGATGCGGTCGATATAGGCGGCGGCGTCAATGCTGCTCAGGGAGCGGGCCGTGGCGAATTCGCGGATGCGGTCCAGGTTGGTCACGATGCGCCGGGCGCAGCCGCTCACGGCCGTGCGAACATTGTTCAGCAGATCCGCAGTCACCTCCACGCCGTCGCACACGATGCGGGCCAGGGCTTTGCAGTCGGCCTCGTCGCATTCCTTCGCTTCCACCCAGGAGAGCACCCGGTTGTGGACGCGCTCCCAGCGCTTCAGCATGTCGGGCAGCCCTTCCTCGCCGATGAGGACGAGGGGGGCTTGGCTGGCCTCGTAAATGTCCCGGACGATCTCGATTATGCCCTTGCGTTCCAGGTACTGCGCGTCGTCGACTATTAAAATTTTTCCGGAGTTCGCCAGTTGTTTGGCAATGGCGAACACCATGTCGGGTATGGCCATCCTGGGCTGGTCGTCCGGTTTGATCAGGCCGAGTTCGACCATGACGGACTTGCAGAAGTAGCGCTGCGTCCAGGAAAAACCCACCTGGACGTGGTTGGCTTCGTGCTCGTTGGCTGCGAAAGTGGCGGAGTAAGTTTTGCCGCGCCCGGAATGCCCGTACATCACGCCGATGCGCGGCAGTTCGGGCTTGGCGGATTTCAAACGCCGCATGAGGGAGTCGAAATTCACCACGTTTCGCAAAGGCGCGATGTGTGCCGGGCTGATCTTCTGCATGCTCGTTGCTCCTTCCTGGGAGAGTTACAGGGCGACGGCGACCTTGATGCCGTCAAACAGGGCCTCGCCGAATCTGTCGTATTGGGCCCGCCAGCTGTGGTAATAGTGAGAACTTTGGTATCCGTGCAGCCACTTGACCTGCTCGGGCCGCATCGGCTCCCGGTCGCGAATCTTTTCTTCCAGCTTTGTGGCCATCCAGAAAGCTTCACGGCCTGTCAGATCCTGCAGGGTCGTTTCCGGCTCCGGCTCGGGAATATTGGTAAGGTAGTACCTGGCCTCGAATGCGGCCCGGGCGGCTTCTTCTTCCGGCGTCATGGGGGCGGGGCCCTTTGGCGCGGAAGCCATGGCCGCGATAGCGGCCTGATCCAGGGCCGGGGTGGTGTGGGCTTCGGGCTCGGACGATGCGGACGCGGCAGCCCGGGCCACGCGCTTGGATTCGGCCTGCCGGGCCTTGTGGTCCAGAATCAGGGCCACGGTTTCCTGGGGCTTTTGCTCGCGCACGATCCGCTTGGCTTCCTTGACCTTTTCGCCGATAACCGCTTTCTGGCGCACCTTGCGGGCAAGGGCCAGCTCGCGCAGGGATACGCCGGTCAGTGCCGGATCTTCGGCCCGGCACAGAAATAGGCCGTCCAGATCAAACACGTACACGTAGCCGGCGTCGTGCTCGTCGCGGCGGACCAGTACCTCCGCTCTTTCCAGGCCGCCGAGGCGCGCGGCGTTATACGTGCCGCCCTCGACGCGCAAGCCCTTTTTGGACACGGTGCGCTTGCCGCCGTTGCCGGCCAGGGGCATGAGCAGTATATCCAGGGCGCGCTCGTCGGTAATGGAGTGCACAGCGCCCCCGGCCAGGGCAGCCGCGTCGTTGGGGCTCATGCCAAGCTCGGAGTGTGTGCGCTCGTTGTAGTTGTCCCGGCACCAGGCGTCGCAAATCTCTTGGAATTGCTCGGGGGTGTAGCGCAGCTCCATGGCTTCGTTTTCGCCGCTTTTGCGGGAAACCCGCTCGGCAAAAGAGCGCCGGCTCTCGATTGCTTTTCTGTCCGCCACGCTGTGGCCGATGAAGCCGGGCAGCCGCACGCAGAAACCGTGCTGAAAGGTGCGGAAAAAGCGCTCTATGTGCGGCTTTTCTTCCGGCGTGAACGGCTTGCACCAGTCGGGCACGATGGAAAGGTCGTGGACGACCGTGGTCACCTGCACGCTGGTGTAGTCCGAGCCGTTGTCCATCTTGATGGATTCCGGCACGCCGAAGGCGAGCAAGGCGCGGCGCAAAAGAGAGCAGACGCCCTGGGCGCTGGAGGTTCTGGCCAGATGCAGCATGCCGCGCCGGGTGGAGACGTCGATGCAGCCGAGCAGAGTGTAGCGCGCGCCGTCCGCCAGGATCACGTCCGTGGGGGAGGAGTCCATTTCCCATAGTTGATTGGCGCGCGTAAGGCCGGCCGAGCGGCTGCCGGCGGCGGACTGGTATTTGCTGCGCCAGCCGTCCGGGTTCTGGATTTTCTTGATCACCTGTTCGTTGTCGGCCCGGTACCGCGCCATCCACCGTTGCAGGGTGCGCAGATCCGGCAGGCGCTGGCCCTCGAAACGGGCTTCCAGGGCTTCCATGACCGAGGCGGCGGACACCTCGTAAAATTCGATTATTTCGGAAACGATGTAGTCGGCCATGCCCGGCGTGGCGTCGATGACGCCCTTGCCCTTGCGGTGCTGCCCGTGGCGGCCGGCCAGGGAAGCCACGCCCTTTTTCAGGATGGCGTCTTCCCAGTTGCACAGGGAGGCCCGGCAGACCGAGGGCACAAGTCGGCGCGCCCAATCGGGGACGCTGATGACGCCCTGGTTGTACTGGTGGCAAAAGACCTCGTGGGCGGATGTGCGGGCCGTGCCCGAGGCCGCGCCGAACTCGCGGGCCATGGAAACCAGCAGCGCCCGGGCGGCCGCCCGCTCGCGCTTGCGCTCGGGCACGCGGGCGAGAGTGTTTACGGTAAACAGAGCCGGGGCCGGCATGGCCGGGGACTTGCCTTGCGCGATGCGGGAGGCGATGGCCGTGGCGATGGTGTGCCGCGTGGCCTCGGGCATGGATTCAAGCAGCCATTCGTTGCCGCCGCCACGAGCGGAGAGTGGGCGGGAGGTCCAGGATTCGCGCTTGGCGCGGGCAATGACGTTCTTGGGAGCAATTCCAAGAAGCTCGGAGAGTTCTCTGGTGATATATGCATCCTTAACCGTCATAATCGCCTCTGCCATGTGGGTTTGCCGAATGCCCGAAGGCCAAAGACCCGAGCAAAGTTATAGATCAGTATTTCTATTCAATTCAGGAGGCGCTGAAGCTCGTCCGCGTGACTCCCAATTGAGCGCAAGAAAGTTGAGCAGAGCGAAAATATGCAGGTGATCCATCTGCGCCACGATGCGGGAGAACATCTCTTGTGGCTTACTGTAAAAGGCTTCCGTCATGGTCAAGCGCTCGATCAGGCGGAATGTTCCCTGCTCGGCGGCCATTCGTTGCCATTCTTCTAGTGCATTTAACGCTTGAAAGAGTCGCTTAACGGCGGGCAAAGCCCGCCTACGCCTCTTTCGCGGCAAGGATTTGAGGACAAATCCTTGCAGAGCAATCCACTCATTTCATTCGTGAATTGCTCTAAAGGGATATCACATATGGAATCTGGATGAATTTCCATCACGCTGCCCCCTCTTCCGCCCGCATCCGGCACGGATCAAAAGCAATTTTTCTGGGATCAAAAAGCAGTTCCTCCGGCACGCCGGCATTGCGCAACGCCTCAAGCACCTTTGGACTGTGGCAGTGCCCGTTCAGCGTCGCGCTCACGGTTTGGCGTGTGACCCCCGCCCGCTCCGCGATCCGCGTGGAGTTGAGGGCAAGCCTGTCCAAATCCTCTTGGATCTTCCGCTTGTTCTCAGCGCGTTTTTGCCCGTAGGCGTTCATCCAACTCACAACCGTTCCTCCAGTTGCCGATTCCGCCGTCTGGCTGCTCTTTCTTCAAGAGTTGCCTTGCCGTAGTCGCGGTAGCGCCGATCCTCTTCGCACATCAGGCCAAAGCCCGCCGCTTGCGCGGTAATGCGAAGCGGCGCGCTGTCCTTGGTTGCCTTACAGAAGGCGAGCACAAACAGAATAGAAGTCGGGTGGCTCGTATCCGATGGCGACAAAATTTTATTCAAGATATCCAGGCTGGTAAGTTTGGCGTTTCCGCCAGTACGGCGGACTTCGGCTTGCGCGGAGATCTGGTTGAGCTTGTCTACCAGCCCCTTTCGACACTCGTCCCCCTCGCCGACGATGCGGCGCATGGCGTCCTTACCCGAGGGCATAACCCCGGCCAAAGTGAGTGTGGCGTCAAAAAGGGAGAGTTGTTGCATCTGCCGTGTCCATTTTTTCCAGCATGCCGGACGTTGATCTTAGGACGGGCAGCGAGTAGAGTTGCCTTGTCACAGGATTTGTCAACTGCCCATGAGTCCTTTTAGGATAAAATTTCAGACAGAACAACTGAAATTTAATGTAAAACTTAAAAATTATCCAAAATAGTTAACTCTAATTTTATCAATGCGTTACAAAAAAGAGCAGGGTAAAACTTAGGGTAAAACTTGCGGTCTGGAACTTTTACTCTATGGACACGCTGGGCAAGAGAATAAGGGCCTTACGTGGGAAGGAAACACAAGAAGCTTATGCCGCACGCGTTGGCATAAGCAAAGGCTCAATCGGCGGGTATGAACTCGACAAAAACTCCCCAAGCGCAGATGTAATTCTTAAAATATGCGCTGTGGATGATATTTCATTTGAATGGCTCCTAACTGGCAAGGTCTCTAAGGAGCCAGGAGCACGCATACCATCAGGGCAGGGAGGCAGGGCGGCGGAACTGGAAGCAAAGGCGGCAGCCCTGGAGGCCAGGGTGGCGGCCCTGGAGGCCGAAAACGCGGCGCTGACGGCCGAAAACGCCAGGCTCAAGGACGAGGCGCTGAACGCTTACAAGGAGGCCCTGCGCGTTACGCGGGCGAGCCTGGACGAACACCTGGGCAAAGGGGGGAGTGGAATTATAGATGCGCCCGCATCTGTGCCGCCTGCCCCTTTACATGGCCGTACCAATAAATAGCGGTTTGCCTCTTCCGGGCGGCAAGAGCGAGGCATAAAAAGAAGCGCCGGTTTACCCCGTGTGGAGGGCAAAACCCGGCGCTTGCTTCGTCAAGAATAAGTGTCGTTTAGGCCAATTTTTCGACTTTTTATGCGTCGTTTAGCTTCATCAGGCCGACGCGGTTTTTTCGGCGGCCCTCCCGGGGATCCCCTTGCCCCGCGCGGGCTTCCGTCCGTCTATATCCGGTTTGATCCGGCTTGATCCGGGTTCCCCTCTCCGTCAGATCTATGTGTCGCTTAACACCACCCCCAAATGGGGTTTCCAAAGGGGCTCACACAGGGCCTGTGCCCGCGGCCCCCTTTGGCCGCCGGCGGCACATCAAACTCTTGGACAACTTCAAAACTTCTCTGCTCTAAAATAATCCCCGGAGGCAACATGCTGACCCTGCTGCCCGTTTTGCGTGAGCGCCTTGGCAAAGGCGAGGCTCTGGCCCTGGCCACTGTTGTGTCGCGCAAGGGCTCCGCGCCGCGCGGCCTGGGGGCGCGGTTGCTGGCGGACGCGTCCGGCCTTGTGCTGGGAACCGTGGGCGGCGGGGCGGCCGAGGCCGCTGTTCTGCAAACCTGCGCCGGGACGTTGCGCTCCGGCGAAGCCCGCCTGCTCGACCTGACGCTCTCCAACGATATGGCCGCGAAAGAGGGCATGGCCTGCGGCGGAGAAGTGCGGGTGTTTGTGGAATGCATCCGGCCCGATGCGGAAACGCGGGATTTTTTCGCCGCTGTCGAAGCCGCTTTCCATAGCGGAGGCGTATTGCTCACCTGCCTCACGCCCGGCCGGTACGTCGCGCGCGCCTTGTACTCGGCCGAGCGTTTCAGCGGTGTCCCGCTTGACAGCGAGGCCGGAAAGGCCTTTCTGGCCGAGTTGGACAGCCAGGGCTCGTTGCGGGAGCCTGTGGAGCTTTCCTTTGACGGGCACGCCTATTTTGTGGAACCGCTTTTTCCCCCGGATCGCATGATCATTGCCGGCGCGGGGCACGTGGCCGTGCCTACGGCGGAACTGGCCGCCTTTGCCGGCTTTTCCGCGCACGTCATTGACGACAGGCCGGAATTCGCCCGGCCGGAACGTTTCCCCAAGGCGGCCTCCGTCCGCGTCATCCCGGAATTTACCGACTGCCTGGCGCCCTTTTTGCCGGACGCGCGAACGTACGTTGTCATCATCACCCGGGGGCATATGTACGACGAGGCGGTTCTGGCCCAGGCGCTGGGCACCAAAGCCGGGTATATCGGGATGATCGGCAGCCGCAAAAAGCGGGACGTGATCCATGCGGCGATGCGCGAGCGGGGATTTGGCGATGCGGATCTGGCCCGCGTCCGCTGCCCGGTGGGGCTGGCCATAGGCGCGGAAACGCCCGAGGAAATAGCCGTGAGCATTGTGAGCGAGTGCATTGCCCATAAACGGGGAGCGCGCGCGGGGCTGACGCCCGCGTGAGACGGTCCGGCCGGCGGCGCCGGAAACGCGATGGCTATGCGCTATGCAGATAGCGCGACAATATCTTCATGACATCCTGCATGACGATGGGCTTGCCCAAATGCTCGTTCATTCCGGCGTCGATGCATTTTTCTATGTCTTCCTTGAACACGTTCGCCGTCATGGCGATGATCGGAATGGTCGCCGCCCGCGGAAGGTCCAGCGCCCTGATCATCTGCGTGGCCTGCAACCCGTCCACGTCCGGCATCTGCACGTCCATGAGGATCAGGCCATAGCGGCCGGGATGCGCGACAAAGGCGTCAACCGCCTCTCTGCCGTTTCTGGCCGTGTCTATTGTCAGATATGTCGGCTCAAGCAGGGCCATGACGATTTCCAGATTGATGTCAACATCGTCGGCAAGCAGTATGACCTTTCCGGAAAAGTCGCCGAGTTGCTCCTCTGTTCCGTTCAGCCTTTCCTCCGCTGCCTGCCCGGCATCCGCCGTTGACGCGGGAACGTCCGGGATGCCGAGCGGCACGGTAAACGTAAAGCAGGAGCCCTTGCCCTTTTCGGACTCCACCCAAATCTCGCCGCCCATCAGCTCCAGTATGCGTTTTGAAATTGCCAGACCCAGGCCGCTGCCGCCGTACTGGCGCGCGGTGCCGGCCTGCGCCTGCTGAAAAATGTTGAACAGCTTGCTTTGCTCCTGCCGGGACATCCCTATTCCGCTGTCGTTCACGGACACCTGGATAACGCTCGCGTCATCCCGCAGGCTCAACAGTTTCGCGGCAAATTCAATGCTGCCCTCTTCAGGGGTGAACTTTGTCGCGTTCGCCAGAATATTGGTGATTACCTGCGCCAGCCGCTGATCGTCCCCGAACAGCACTTCGGGAATCCCCGGGTCTGTGGCAACGGAAAACGTCTGCCGCTTCTCCTGCATTTTGAGAGAAATAACGCTCAATACCCTGTCCAGCATCTGGGGAAAACTGAAGGCCACGGGCGACAGCTCCATCTTGCCCGATTCAATTTTCGATATGTCAAGAATATCATTAATCACGCCAAGCAGATGCGTTGAGGCGATTTCTATTTTCTCAAAGGCGTAGTTTTTGCGCTGCACATCCGCTTCACGCTTGCCAATGGACGTCATGCCTATAATTGCGTTCATGGGCGTGCGGATCTCGTGGCTCATATTGGACAGGAACGCGCTTTTGGCCTTGCTGGCTTCCAGGGCTTCCTCGCGCGACCGTTTAAGCGCGGTCACATCCTGAAACATCAGCATGACCCCGCCGGATTGCTGCTGCTGATCCTTCATCGGCACCAGCAATCCGGCGAAATCCTCCACCTGGCCGGAGCCATCGAAGCGAAACTCCACGTCAAAAGTAACGGGAGTGTTGGTGCTGATCACGGTACGGGCGTGCTCCAACAGCGCTTCATGGATATCGGCGTCGAGAAAACGGGCAATGACCTCCGTCAGAGTATGGCCGAGCACCTCCTCGGCGTTGGCATACCCTGCTTTGGCGACAAAATATTCCGTGCAGAACTCCACCCGCCGCGTATGGTTCAAAATCAGAATGATGCTGGGAGAGTTGGCGAGCAAAAGGGCCAGATACCGTTCCCGCTCCCGCTGGATAAAGGTGCTGGCCTTGTATTGGTTCAGGGCTGTCGTGGAGGCGAGCTTCTCCTGCACCACGGCGTTCTTCAAATGATCGTTCTCGCGGCGAAGCTTGCGATTTTCGCGCTCAAGTTCCGCCACTCGGGCCAGGGCATCATTTTCCGCATCTGACGCGTTCACATCCGCTTCTCCCAAATACCGCCCTCGCGCATGCCAAAGCCGGCCCCATCACAACATGCAGGCGCAAAAAGTATAGTTGTGAAAGTGGTTGTGATATTTTCCGTCCGGCCCGCGCATCGGGCAGATTTCGCCGCCCGAGTAGCCCATCATGAAGGGGCTTTCGCTATTGGAAAGTTGCTTCCGGATCAGGCGAAGTTCGCCTTCCTGAGCCGGGGCGAGCATGATGTAGCGCGTTATGCAGGGGAGCAGCAGGGTGACGTCCCTGTCCTTGCGCTCCAGTATCTGTTTCAGTCCCTTTTCGGCGGATTCGAATATTCCCTCCGCATCGATGCTGCCCACGGCGAACGAGGTGCCCACGGGCAGCGCCCCCCCGACCAGGACCGAGCCATCCTCGTACAGGGTGTAGAAACCCAGGGCCACGGGTTCCGTCGCTCCGTCGAAATAGACCATCAAAGGTGTTGAGGTGATGTTCTCTTTGGTGATCACCAGGCCGATGTTGGCCAGATACTCCAGTATGGGCAAATCGTTCACCTCGCGCAAAACCGCCTTGTCGCTTTTGGTGACAATGGCGCGGTTGTTGGTGATGTTGCGCTCGGGAAGGGAGGATACAACAAAGGTGGGCTCAACCGGCCCGTTCACGAACATCATGGCCACCCCGGCGGGCAGGGCCTTTCCGTTGTGAATGGTTTGCACGGTTTCATACGTAAAGTCGCCGCTGTTCGTGATGGAGCCCCAAAGCGGGATGCCATGGCAGGCTTTGTCCATGGCCGCAACCACCTCGTAGCCGGCCACACCGCGCATGTAGGGCATAAAGGTGAAAATCACGGCCGGATCGCCGCCGGCGCGGCCGTGGATATCGGCATACAGCCTGTCAATCTCGCTCTCGTAAGTGTCATGATCGATGTTGCCCGTCATGCCGGCCTCAAAACTGACCTCATCGCTGGTAAGCACGGTGAGCGTGAGATCAAAAAGGCCGTACCCGTGCCCGTCCACGCTTGCCAGGGACGTCATCCCGATGACGGTGAACGGCAGCTCGGCGCAAAGGGCGGCCACAACGCCGCTCTCGACAAAATCTATGTGGCAGAAGATCAGGCCGCCGGAATGCTTTTTCAGGGCCGCCAGATCAATCTGCTCTTTAATTTCGCTAACTGCCACCTCAATTTCATCTATCTCGGAGGTACGGGCCGTATACATTGTTATCATGGCGATATTCCTTCTTTGCACATGTGAATCGCGGATTTTCCGGTCAGTGTCCGATGCAGGATCATATTGCAGGATTTTCACGCGATCGTAAAGGGAACAGCGTCGTCCTGGGGACGCCGTCATTGCTTGAAATGATTCAGGCAATGAAAAGCGCACAAGAATCAGGCGCAGTCGTTTTTCGCGCCGTATCAATACCCCATGAGCCCGCAGCAACGGGTGCAGGCGGGCATCAGGCCCTTCTGTTCGAGGCTGGAACGAAACGCCGTATACGCGGGGCTGTTCCAGAGTTCGGTAATGGTTTTTTCCCGCACGTTGCCCACCACGTAGTCGTGGTAGTCGCGGCAGGGCGACATGTTGCCGTTGGCATCCAGTTCCACGGCCTGGAAAATGGAAATGCAGCGGTCAAAGCCGAACCTGGCCGAATGGTCGGTATAGTAGCGGGCCAGATCGTCCCTGGCCGTTATGTTGGGAATAACGTTCACCGCCGGTTCGGACAAAGGCGCGGAGCGCCGTCGCACCTCGGCCAGTTGTTCGGCCAAAGTGTCCACGTCCTTGATCACCCAGTCGCCCACCCAGCCCCAGTGCAGGGTAGGGTCAAAGCCGAAGCGCCCGGCAAAGTCCCTGTCGTGCTCTTTGGCGCTGGCCTCGTCTATCCACCAGGACAGATAAAAGACAAAAATATCGACGTCTTTGCGAAAGGCCTCGTAAATGTCCACAATATGCCGCATGTTGGCCGTGGAAAGTGTGGTCAGGGCGGCCACCAGGGGCAGGCGGCTCTTTTGCCGGGCCTTTTCCTCCTTGATCCGGGCCAGACCCTCGCGGATGTCGCGGAAATTGTCGCCCCCGCCGGCGGCCGGCCGGGCGGCGTTGTGGGTTTCGGCATTGTGCCCGTCAATGGACACCTGAAGCAGGAACATGGGCGCGGCCGTGAGGCGCTCGGCCGCCTTTGCCAGGCCCGTGCCGTTGGTGGCTATGGCCGTGGGCATGCGCAGTTTGGTGGCGTGCTCGATAATGCCCAGGGTGCCGGGGTAGAGCATGGGTTCCCCGCCCCACAGGTAGACCGTGGGTCGGTGCCCGTGCCCGGCCAGGTCGTCCAGAAGCTCACGGTAACGCTCAGTCGGCAGATCCCGGGCCTTCAGTTCGCGCAGATCCTGGTCGTGCAAAAAGCCCTTGTCGCCCCATTGGCCGCAGGTGTGGCAGCGCAGGTTGCACAGGTCGGTTATCCTGATGGAAAGCTGCCGGATGCTCCGGGCCACCCCGGACGCGGCGTTTCGGTTCAGGATGTCGAAAAGGAATTTTTCCTTTTCCAGGCCGACCAGAGAGGAGGCCATCCAGGGTTTATCAAGCACCTTGAGCACGCTTTTCAGGATCACGCCCGGCGCCACGCCGACTTTTCTGGACATGCCGATTTCCTTTATGAAGTGATGTGGGAAAAACCGCCGCTTTCAGCGGCCCAGATTGCTGACAAACCTCGGCCCGCACCCAAAATGCCGGGTCAAGGGCTGGCAAGCCCTTGTGGGGCGCGGGGTCGGGGACACAGCCTCTGTGCAAAGCCCCGCTCTCGCCAGTTGGCTTCGACAATACGGCCTTTGTCAACAGCCTTGGCCGGCCCGGTTTGCGCCGGTCCTGTTTCCAGGGGGGGCGGGGTTGCCGCCCGCTTTCCGGAGCAACGTTTCCAGATGGGCTTTCAGTTCCGCCCGTCCGTCAAAATTCCGGGCAACAATGCGGGCCTTGTAACTATCCAGCGAGGCTTCAAAATCGTCAATGGCCCCGGAAGGAACGTCAAAGCTCGTGTAATAGCGCCCGTAGCCGCTCTGCTGCACAAAATAACTGTTCCAGAGCGGCTCGTAAATGCCCCGCCGGGGAAAACACAGGCAGGGTTTGCCCAGGTGAAAGGCCTCGGTAAGCAGCCCGTGACCGCCGCAGGAAACCACATAGGCCGCCGAGGCCAGATCCTCGAGAAACCGCCCCCGGCTCGGTTCGCGAAAGGTCAGGTTGCCCTGCTCGCGCCGCTTTCCCTGAGCGTAAATGCGGTATTCCCGGCCGCGGGAGCCGAAAAGGGCCGTCACTTTGCGCGTATCGCAATCAGGCAGGTAGGCCAGAACGTGCTCCCCGTCAAACGGGCGCAGAACGGTCACGTCCGGACGCGGCAGGGTGCCGAACATCGTGTCGCGTTCGGGATCGATCAGCGGCGGCTGGTGAAAAGAGCTGATCAGCGAGCCGTCCACGCCCGGCAGCAGCAGACGCATGGCCACGCGCGTGGCTTGTCTGTTGAACCACTGCCCCGGCGGGGTGGGGTGCACGGTTCTGGTCATGACGTGCTGGTGATCCAGGCTCAGGCAGGGTCGGCCCAGCGTGCGCGCGGCCCGGGAGGTGAAAAATTCGTAATCCGTGAGGATCAGGTGCGGGTCAAAGACCGTGATGATCTCGCTGAGGCGCCGCACCCATTTGCCCTGCGTGGCCAGGGCGATGCCGAAATCGCGCAGGGTGGCGCCCACCTGGATGGCGTTGTCCCGCACGTGGGTGCCGGCCCAGGGCAGGGGCTCAAACGCGTAGCCGGCGTCGCGGGCTCTGCCCGCGGCCCCGGCCCCGGCAAAAAGGAACTCGTGCCCGGACAGCATCTCCGCCACGGCCAGGGACCGGCTGATGTGCCCGCCGGCGTCGCCCTGCACTCCGTAGAATATTCTCGCCATACCGCCCGCTTTCGGTTATTGACGGGACACGGCCCGCCATGTACTTGTTTGCACTATACAAGCCTCGTAACGTTGTCAAACGTCGCTCCAGACACACCTGATCGCCTATGAAGCCAACTCCCGCGCCAGATATACGCATCGACCCCGTACGCTCAAAGCGCGACCTGCGCCTGTTTCTGGAAACGCCCCTGCGCCTGCACAAGGACGAGCCCTTCTGGGCTCCCCTGCCCATGTTTCTGGAAAAGGAACAGCTTGATCGATCCGCCAACCCCTTCTGGAAACACGCGGATCGGGAGCTTTTCCTGGCTTTTCGCGGCGAGCGCGCCGTGGGGCGCATCGCGGCCGTTATCGATCACGACCTGGACGCCGCCACCGGAGAACGCGTGGGCGTATGGGGATACTTTGCCTGTGAGGACGACCCGGCCGCGGCCGCGGCCCTGTTCCGGGCCGCGGAAGACTGGCACCACGCGCGGCCGGAAGGCCGGGCCGTCTTTTTGCGCGGGCCGCTCAACCCTTCCCTCAACTACGCCGCCGGTATGCTGGTGGAGGGTTTCGAGCGCTTCCCCTCGTTCATGAACCCGTATAATCCGCCCTATTACGGGCCGCTCGTGGAAGCCTGCGGCATGGAAAAGGAACAGGATCTGTTCTTTTACCGCTTCTGCCGCGCGGCCAATTTCGACATCTGCCACCAGGAACTGGACAAAAATTTCGCCAGAGGCGCGGAACACTACACCCTGCGCCGATCCACCAGGACCACCTATGCCGAGGACATGCGCCTGCTGGCGGATCTTTTTACCCGCTGCTGGTCGGACAACTGGGGGTTCACGCCCATGCACGCCGAGGAAATCCGGCATTCCTGGGCCGCCATGCGCTGGCTGCCCGTGCCCTCGGAAATGATCTTCCTGGAATACAAGGGCGAAGCCGTGGGCATGACCCTGTACGGCGCGGATCTCAGCCGGTTGTTCAAGCGCCTGAACGGCCGCCTCACCCCGGCCGCGCCCTGGCATGCGCTTGCCGGGCTGCGCGCCATTGACGGGGTGCGCCTGTATATGTTCGGCGTCACCAAAAAGCACCGGCGGGGGCTTGCCACCTTCCGGCTGCTGCTCGGCACCATCAACACCTTTACGGACACGACCGCGCTTGATTACATGGACGCGGGCTGGGTGCTGGAAGACAACGTCAATATGAACCAGATTTGCGAGCGGCTGAAGGGCGAGCGCCTGACCCGTTCCCGCATCTACCGCCGGGACTGCGGCCGTGTCTGATGCCCTGCGGGTTTTTGTCACCGGCGGCACCGGCTTTGTGGGCCGACGCCTGGTGCGCCGCCTGTGCGCCCAAAGAGCCACGGTCACGGCGCTGGTGCGCCCCGGCTCCAATTGTTCCGTACTGCCGGCCGAGGTTCGCCGCGTCACGGGCGTTCTCGGCGCGGACGAGCCTGTTTCGCCGGAACTGCGCAAAGCCCTGGCCGAGGCCGACGCGGTCGTCCACTGCGCGGCCCGCCTGTTTGCCCCTGGCTGGCAAGACTACCTGCGCGCCAACGTCCTTGGGACCGAAGCCCTTGCCAAAGCTGTGGCCGAGCACGGGCAAAAGGTCCGGCGCGTCATTCTTCTGTCGAGCCTGGCCGCGGCCGGCCCCTGCGGCATGCCGCCGGGAATCAGCGAGCAGGCGCCCCCCTCCCCTGTTTCCGCTTACGGCTGGTCCAAACTTCTGGCCGAATGGGCCATGGAACGCCATGTGGGAAAAAAGCGCCTGGTCACCTTGCGCCCACCCATCGTCTACGGCCCCGAAGACCGGGCTCTGGCCTCGCTCTTTACATCGGCCTCGCGCGGACTGGTGCTTAATGCGGGTATAAAGCCCGCGCCCTGTTCCTTTCTGTACGTGGACGATCTGGTGGAGGCCCTGCTGCTGTGCCTGCAAGCCCCGGAAGCCGCCGGCGTCTACCACCTTGAGGACAGCCGGCCGTCTTCCCTGCGGGAGTTCGGCGAGTTGATCGCCCGCGCCGCCGGCCGCCGGCCCCGGCATCTGTCTCTGCCGCACCCCCTGGTCTGGCTGGCGGCGCAGGCGAGCGGGCTCGTTTCCCGCTGCCTGCCGGAGGCCTTTCTTCCCCTGACTCCGGACAAGGCCCTGGAAGGCCGGCAAAAAGGCTGGCTGGCCGACGGCGCGAAATTCCGCCGGGAATTCGGCTTCAGCGCCAAAACCTCCCTCGAAGCGGGCATTGCTGAAACGCTCCGCTGGCGGGCGCAAACGAAAAAGAACTGAGCATGGACACGCGGCAATCTTCCGCGCCCTTGGTGGTGTATATTTCCCATTGGTTTCCCAAGGCATCGGAAACCTTCATTTTTTACGAGATGGAAGGCCTGTTTGCCCGTGGCGTTCCGGTTTCGGCCTGTTCCCTGTATGGATTGCGGACGGGCAACTTGAGCCCGCGCATGCTGCAAAGCCCGGTTCCCGTGGAACGCCTCGGCTTTCCGGCCGTTTGGCGCGTGCTGGCCGCCGTGGCGCGCGCCCTGCGGCGCGACCGGAAAAACGCGACAGCCATTTTGCGCGACATTTTCCTGCGCCGCTGGCGCACTCTGGAACTGCGGCTGGAAAACGCCTGGGCCGGATTGTGCGGCTTTTACCTGGCCGAACAGTTCCGCCAGCGCGAGGTGGGCCACGTGCACGCGGCCTGGGGCAACGGCCCGGCCACGGCCGCCTGGATAATCCGCCGCCTGGCGGGCATCCCCTTTTCCATTTCCGTGCATTCCATCGACGTGCGCCCTTCCGACGGCGTTTTGGCGGACAAGCTGGCGGCGGCGAGCTTCGCCAGGGCCGACTCCTCCTGCAACATGCCCGTGCTGGCCGCGCTGGAACCGGGCACGGACAAGCACCACCTTATTTACACCGCCCGCACGCTCTCGCCCGCCAAGCCGGCGGCCGTCCGCATGGAGCGCCCGATCCGTCTGCTCTGCGTGGGCCGGTTTCTGCAACTCAAGGGATTTCACTACGCTGTCGAGGCGCTGAGTCTGCTCGCCTCCCGAGGTGTTGACGCGGATCTGACCCTGGCCGGCTCCGGCCTGTGGGGGTACTTTCTGAAACGGCTGGCCCGGCGTCTGGGCGTGGCGGACAAGGTGCATTTTCCCGGTTTTGTCGCCCATGACCGGATGAGCGAGCTGATGCGCGCTTCCGACATCCTGCTCATGCCCTCCATCGTCCGGCCGGGCAGCGGCCGTTCGGACAGCCTGCCTACGGTGATCGTGGAAGCCATGCTGCACGGACTGCCGGTAATCGGCAGCAATATCGCCAGCTTTGGCGACGTGATCCGCCACGGCGAAACCGGCCTGCTGGCGCCGGAGCGCGATGCCCCGGCCCTGGCCTCGGCCATAGAGAGCCTGGCCAGGGATCGAGAAAACGCCCTGCGCATGGCCGCTTCCGGACGGGAGTTGGTCATGGCCATGTTTGATCCCGACGCCAACCTGGGCCGCCTGACGGAACTCTTTACGCGGTATGCCGGGCCGGCCCGGACGTAGGAAAAACGCATGGCACCCGGAAAAAATAGTGTTCCATCCCCTGACCCGGTGCGTCTGCTCTTCTCCATCGATGTGGAGGAGGAAGGGCTTTTTCGCGGGCAATTCCCGCGCGAGCATTCCACGGTGGGCAACGTGCCGCATCTGATGCGCCTTGCGCCCGTGCTCGCCCGCTTTTCCCTGCCTGTGACCCTCTTCTGCACGCACCGCGTCTTTACCGACAGCACCGCCCGCGCGGCCCTGGACGCCATGCGCAAGGCTGTTCGGGTGGAAATCGCCGCCCATCTGCACCACTGGGATACTCCGCCCTTTGAGGACGAGTGCCGCCTGGACGACACCGGCTACATCTGCCCCGGCACCCTGGCCCCGGACCTGTTCCGGCGGCGGCTGAAATCCCTGTTCGCGGCCGGGCGCGACTACAACGGCGCGCCGCTCACCAGTTTCCGCATGGGCCGGTGGCACCTGCACCGCTGGCACTGGCCGCATCTGGCCGAGGCCGGAGTGCTGGTGGATTCCTCGGTCCGCCCGCTGCATTACCTCCCGCAGGGGCCGGATTTTTTCGACGCTCCGGCCGCGCCCTATTACGTGCCCGTGAACGGCGCGCGCATCATCGAATCGCCCATGACCTGCATCCCCCTCTGCAAGTCCCTGCCGGGCCAGATCCTCGCCCTGGAGCGCGCGGCCGGGAAATGCGGGCCGGGCCGGGCCGGGCGGGCGCTCAAAGCCGGCCTGCCCAAGTGGGGCGTGCTGAACCTTACGCCCATCTATCACCCCCTGTGGCTCATGAAGCTCGTCACCAGAATACACCTGGCCAGGGGCGGGCGCTTTCTTTCCCTTACCTGCCACTCGTCGGAACTGATGCCCGGCGGCACGCCCCATTTGCCGGACGAAGCCTCGGTGGCCGCCCTGATGGCGCGCCTCGAGAACTATTTCGCCTGGCTGCATGACTTGTGCGCGGTGAAGGGCATGGTGCTTGACGATTTGCGAGAGTATGACCGCATTAATGAAATACGGGAAACGGACAAGAGCGGAGATTGGATCTGGCGTCCGGAGCCGGCCGATGAGCCGGCCTGCGAGCCGGGCAGCGGGCCAAACAACGCGCCGGGCAGCGAGGATGTCGCGTGAGCGGCTTTCTGCTGGCCCTGTGGGTGCTGTCCGCCGGCCTGCAGATGGCCTTTCTGGCCGCGATCTGGTGTTGCGATCTTTCCCGGTTCAGCCGCGACAAAACCGGGTCCGCCGGGCCGAAGCCCCGCCCCGCCCCGCTGGTAAGCCTGATCATTCCCTGCGCCGGACGATCGCAGGCCATGGAAACGGCCCTGCACTCCCTGCTGCAACAGGATTATCCGTCACTCGCCGTGCTGCTCGTCACCCACGGCCATACCGACCCGGCCCGGCAACTGGCCCGGGAACTGGCGGCCCAATACCCCCACGCGCGCCATGTGGAAGCGCGGGCCGCCGACGGCTGCGGCCAGAAAAACCGCAACATGCTCGACGCCCTGGCCGAAGCCGACCCCGCAACAACGGTCTACGCCTTTTGCGACGCCAATCACCTGGCGAAGCCGGACTTTGTCCGCCGTCTGGCGGAACCCATTCTTCAGGGCCGGGAGCAATTTTGCGCCGGCTACAGGCGGACCCGCCCGCTGTGCTTTGCGCCGGCCACCGTGGCCTGCCACTTTCTTGTCTGGCATCTGGGCCTGTTCCAGAGCCTGCCCTGGTTCACCCAGCCCTGGGGCGGCGCGTTCGCGGCCGACGCCCGGACCTTCCGCGAACTCGGCGTGGCCGAACTCTGGACCCACACCGTGGTGGACGACGTGTCCCTGGCCGGGCTGCTCATGCGCAAGGGCCTGCGGGTAAAGTATTGTCCGGGCGCCATACTGGACAGCCCTCTGGAAGAAATGTCCGAAGCCCGCCTGAACGACTGGTTCTTCCGCCAGCTTTTCTATCCGAAGTTCTACACCTTTTCCGTTTGGCTGCTGCTGGGCGCGGCTCTCGCCTGGCTCGCGGCCACGGCCCTGGTCGGGGTGGGGCTGGTAGCCGCCTGGGGCGCGGGAGCCGGACCGGCTTTTCCTTTCGCCCTGCTCGCCCTTGCCCATCTTGCCTTGCCTTCCACCCTGCGGGGCTTCCTGTGTCGACGCATCGCCCCGGACTGCCCGCCCGCCGTCTGGCGGCAGGGGGTTGCCCTTGCGGCGCGAACGCTGGTCTTCTGCTTTTGCCGGACCGTGTTTTCCCGCGTCCTCGTCTGGCGCGGAATACGCTACCACTTAGCGTCGGATGGAAAGGTGGAACGGGTGGAACGGCCGGATCAAGGGTATTAAAGCATTTCACGAATGAAATGAGTGAATTGCTCTGCAAGGATTTGTCCTCAAATCCTTGCCGCGAAAGAGGCGTAGGCGGGCCTTGCCTGCCGTTAAGCGACTCTTTCAAGCGTTAATTGCTCTAGCCGGACATCGACAGCTCTTTCACCATGTATATTCTGCGGTAGCCGTTTTCCACGGCGCGATGCGTTACGGAATAGCCCAGCCGTTCATACCAGGCGAGGTTTTCCGTCATAACTTCATTAGTATACAGGTGGATACGCTTACATCCCCGCCCTCTTCCCTGTTCTTCCGCGAACCGGGCAAGGCTGTTGCCATACCCCGCCCCCTGCTTGTCAGGATGGACAGCAATATTGTCCAACAGCAATGCATCCACATCTTGTGTTATAAGCACAACGTACCCATGTATGGAACCTTCGTCTTCCAGAACATACACGCTTTTCCGCCTGATATGTTCCGAATAATCGTCAAGCATGGGGAATGGCTTATCGGTCATCCTGCTCAGATACATGGAATACGCTGCCAGTGCTATGGATGTGACGGCTGAGCAGTCCTTATCCTCTGCCCTGCGGATGCTTGCTTCGCGCTCGCGCTTTTCCATGGAGTTTTCCTGAAATGCGAAATTACTCCACCCTGACGGCAGCGTTTCCCTGATCCCCGCGCAGCAAAACCAGGGCCAGCCCCACGGTGCAGACGGCCATCAGAATTTTGGTGCCGGAAATGGCCCAGGCCGCGCCCACAGCTCCCTGTTCGGGAATAAGCAGAAAACAGAGCGCGACGTTGCAGGCCAGGCCGCCCGCGTAGGCCAGCAGCAAGGGCCGGTAGCGCTGCATGCTGATCAGCATGTAAGCCGCGAGGTTGTGCAGGGAAGAAAACAGAAGACAGGGGAGTTGGGCGTTCAGCAGGGGCACGGAAGCCAGATACTCGGGGCCGTAGACCAGCGTGAGCAGCCACTCGGCGGCCACGAAAAGAACGAGCGAAGCCGCCAGACAGAAGATCAGCAGTCCCCCGGCGGTAAGCACGCAGGCGCGCCTGAAGGCGGGCCGGTCTTTTTGCCATTGTCCGGCCAGATGGGGAAAGAGCACCTTGGCCAACAGCGCGCCGGAAATCAGCACGCTGATCCCGTCCACGATTTCCCAGGGCGCGTTGTACAAACCCAGGGAATACGAGCCCCCGTACCGGTCAAGCACATACATGTTGAGCTTGTTGTACAAAAGGCCGCACACGGCAATGCCGGCAAAGTACGACCCGTGCCGCCACTCGCCCAGCCAGCGCCGCAGCCCGTCCGGAAAACCGCCCAGGCGCCAGCGCAAGGCCCGGCCGATAAGGGCGGCCATGACCAGGGATTCCACAAGTTTGAAACAGGCCAGAAGCGCCGGCGGAGCCCCCAGCAGCAGGCAGGCGATGCCGAACAGGCTGCCCGCCAGGCTTGCGGGGACCGTGATGCGCATTTCCGCGTCCTGGCGTCCCCGCACCCGGCAAAGCACAAAAAAAGACTGAATGGCCGTGTTCAGGCCTATACCGGCCGAGACGAGCAGGACAACGACGCTTTTTTGCGCGCCATAGCCCAGAGGCAGGCAGAGCAGGGCCAGAACGGCCAGGGAGGACAGCAGCAGAACCGCCTGGATGCACCAGGCCCGGGCCAGAACGCGGCGCATGTTCGCGCCTTTTTCGCTGAACAGGGGGACCAGGTAATCCTTGAGCCCGGCGTCCGTGGCCAGGCTTACCAGCGCGCCCAGCGCCATGGCCAGGGTGAAAAAGCCGAACAGTTCCGGGCCGGAACGGGCCAGCAGGATCAAGAACAGGCCGGTAAGAAGGCTGCTGCCCCATTGAGCGCACAGCACGTAGCCGAAGCGGCCGGCCAGAACGCGCAACTGTCCGTCGCCGGCTTTTGGCGATTCGCTTTTTCGCGGTCCGCCGGCCGGCTCAAGAAGCCCGTTTTCGTCAGCGGGCAATGAGGCTGTTGATTCCTGCAATGACAAAACTCTCTCTCCCGACAACGGGGACGCTTACGCGCCCGGCGCATCGCGGACATTCCGATTTGCAATTATACTAACTAACGAGAGCCGTGTTCGGGAACACCAATTGAGTTATCGCCACAAGACGTCCTCCTGCACGGGGTTTCCAAAGGGGTTCAACCCCTTTGGCCGCCGGAGGCGCATAAACTCTTGGGCAAATCAAAATTCATCCGCTCTGCTGGCGCTCAGGCAAAAACCCAGGCGGGCACATGGCGCCAGGCGTGGCGCATGGCCTTGTCGTGGGCCAGGGCGTCGGGGGCCACGGCGAAAAGCTGCTTCCAGAACTCCGCCGAGTGGTTGAGCTGGCGCGTGTGGCAGAGCTCATGCAAAAGAATGTGGCGGGTCAGCCGCTCCGGCAGAAAGATCAGGCAGGCGTTCAGGCTGATGTTTCCCTTGGCCGAGCAACTGCCCCAACGGCTACGTTGGAAACGGATGCCGAGGTTGGAATAGGCGAAGCCGTGCTCGTTTGCCAGGGTCTCCAGCATGTCACCGAGATGGCGGCGCGCTTCCTCCCGAATCCATTCGCGCAGTCGGTGCAGAAGCGCGGCCGGGGAGTCGCCGGCCAGAAACAGTTCCCGGCGGGACGAAGACGGGCTTGCATCAAAGGGGGCGTCCCGTTCGTCGCCTGCTTCGGCCCGGAGCGCCCGATCCGTCTGGTCCGCCCAATCCGCCCGATTCGGGCGGGACAGCCGGATTGTCACTTCTTCCTGACCGCCCTTGAGCAGTACGCGCTCCGGCACGGCGTGGGCGGCCCCGGAACCGGCCTCGGAACCGGGCGCGGGTTCAGGCATGCGCTTCAGGTGCTTTTCGATCCAGGCGCGGTGGCGCGTAAGCAGCACCGGCACGTAAGCCGGGTCGGCGTTTCGGGGCAGCACCACCTCAAGGCCCTTGCCCGGCAGCACCCGCAACCCGATGCGTCTGGCCCGGGAGCTGACGCGGACGCTGTGGGCCGGCAGGGACAAGGGATCCGGGCCGTTATTGAATTTTTTTTCGGAACAGGACATGGTAATTTCTTGTTTCCTTCGGCATAACTCCCTTTACCTTATGCCTTATCTGCAATAAAAGGAAGAACGAAGCCGATGCCGCAATCCGGCCGGAGCGGAGAAGCCCGAAACGGCCGTTGACCCGTTCGAGCGCCCCGCCCTTGCCGGAAAAACGGCGGCGGCGCCCGGTGCGCCCGGCCTTGAGAAGGAGCCCTCATGTCCATTCGCACGCGAAGCAACGCCACGCCGTGGGCGGCCTTGCTGTTTGCCCTGCTGGGTCTTGCCTGGTGCGGCTATGTCGCTTTTCCCACCGGCAATCCCGCGCCCTGCGCCACTTCCGGCTGCGCCCTGTTCCGTGACAGCCGCATTGCCGGCATTTCCCTGTGGTGGGTGGGCGGCGCCTATTTTTTCCTGCTGGCCATCGTCTGCCTGCGCGGCAACCGGCCCCTGGCCCGGCTGATGGCCACGGTGGCCCTGTTTTTGGACAGCGTACTGCTGGTGGTGATGTTTTTTACCGCGCCTTGTTTTGACTGCCTGGTGGTGGCGGTTTTTCTGGGACTCACCTACTACCACCTGCGCTCCGCCAGCGACGGCGGCTGGTTTGTGACGCCGCAGTCGCCTTCTTTGATGCTGCCCATCTGGTTCGGGCTTTTGCTGGGCAATGCCGTGCTGGCCATCAACGAGCAAATGCCGCTTACTTCCATGGGCAACAGCCGTTCCACCGACGTGCGCATTTTCTTTTCCCCCTCCTGTAAGGCCTGCCGCGCGGCCATTCTTGCCTCGGGCAACGCCGCGGCCTTGTATCCGGTGGAGGAAAAAGACGGGGACATTGACTCTATCATCCGGCTGGGCGGCCTGTTAAAAGCCAACATGTCCATGCGCGAAGCCCTGCCCCGCAGCATTGATCCCAACGAGCCCGTGCCGCATCTGCCGTTTTACGAGCGCATACTGCTTTCCGTGCAGCTTGTTCGCAACAAGGCGGTTGTTCTGCGCCAGGGGTTCCGGGCCCTGCCCATGATCCAGATAAACGGCATGCCGGTGGGCGCGGACGCCCTGGGGGACAGAAGGGATTCCGGAGACGCCGGGCATGGCGCGCGAACGCCGGACGGCCCGGCGTACAATCTTGACCCGTCATATGCCGATCCCTCGGCCTCGGGCGGGATGAGCCCCCGGAATGCTTCCCCGTCCGGAAACGCGCGCGGCCAGGGCGACGGTGGAAACCTGCCCGACTTTCTGCACAACGCCGACGATCTTTCCCGTTGCGCCCAGGGCACGGGCCAACCCTGCCCCTAGGGAAACGCTGATTTTTTCCGTTTGGCGGCGTTGCTCGCCTTTTTTCCAGGGGGGCAGGCCGGAAGGGGCCAGCCCCCCTTGAAAAAAGACTCGCGCCTTGCCAAACGAAAAAACTCAGCGTTTCCCAGGTGTTCGGCACAACGTAAGGTTGAAAAGAGAAAGAGAAGGGGAAAAGGAGCAGAAGCGAAAAATTGGCCATGCTATTGCTTGCCGGTAGTCTTGCTTGCAGTAACCAGCGCTTTCTTGGGGCTGTCGACGCTACGGCCCTGCCAATCACATTGGAGGGTGTATGAAGATTCTTATCATTTTCAATCGGGAGCCTTACGACGGAACGGACGTGGCCTGGAACGGCCTGCGTCTGGCCGAAAACCTGACCGAAGCCGGCCACGACGTGCGCATCTTTCTGATGAACGACGCCGTGGATCTGGCCAGGGACGCGTGCGCGCGCCCTGACAACTACGACCAGGATCTGGTGGACATGCTCAAGGGAATTATCGCTCTGGGCGCGACGGTGAAAGTTTGCGGCACCTGCATGGCCCGCTGCGGCATCCACAGGAACCAGCCCTATTTTGACGGGGCCGAGAAATCCACCATGCCCGAACTGGCCGCCTGGGTGGTGGATTCCGACAACGTGCTGACATTTTAGAGTATTTCAACTTTAAAATTATTCACTTGATCCTGCCAAGAAAAATGGGATTTCCAAAGGGGTTCAACCCCTTTGGCCGCCGGAGGCAATACGACTCTTTGGACAGTTTCAAAATTGATTTGCTCTAGCGGACGGTCTTGACGCCTTTGGCGCCAGGGGGTATTCGCCGCCGGCGCCAAAGGTTCGCCGGTGCGGTTTGCAAACAGCAAAAGTGCTGAACCCACGAAATCAGGTTTCCAAAGGGGGGATCATCCCCTTTGGCCGTACAGGGCCTGTGTCCGCGACCGGAGGCAATATTACTCCTGGTCAACTTCAAAATCCATTTGCGCGCCCCAGGCGTTATGGTGCACTTTGGCCGCTTCAAAGCGGCTTTTTCTTTCGGGCTCAACGGCCGGATGGCCGATTACGATCAGGCCCAGGGGAACTATGCTTTCCGGCAGCCCCAGCAGGCGCCGGAAGCCGGTAATGCGCTCCTCCACAGGATAAATGCCGGTCCAGACCGTGCCCAGGCCCAGGCCGGTGGCTGCCAGCAGCATGTTCTGAATGGCGGCCGAGCAGTCCTGCACCCAGAAACCCTTGTACTTTTCCGCGCCAAGATTGCCGCAGACCAGAATGCCTGTCCCAGCCATGGGGGCCATGCCCGCGTAGGGATTGATGGTGGGAACCTGTTTCAGGAGCTCCGGATCGTCCACGACGATGAACTGCCAGGGCCGGGCGTTGCCGGCGCTGGGCGCGATCATGGCCGCGTCCAGCAAGGTGCGGATTTCCTGCCCGGATACGGACGCGCCCGTGTAGCTGCGGATGCTGCGCCGGGTGTGCAGAGCGGTAAATATGTCCATGGCGCCTCCTGTGCGCGGTTGGGGCAATGTATCGGATTTGTTTTCCCATAGTAACTCATGAATTCGCCCGACGGCAAGCGGAAGGGAATCCGGCGATCTTGTTCTTCCGGCGCGATGCGGATACGATGCTTTTTCCATTTTTTATCCATGAGGAGCGTACAGCGATGGTGAGCGAAAAACATACCGGCGACGGCAAGGTCGTGCTGATTGCCGGCGGGGGCAAAATCTACACCGACATCGCGGCCCGTTTCGTGCGTTCGGAGCGGTCGCTGGAAGAAATCGTCGCCTCGCCCTATTCGAAGCGGATTGTGGAAAACATTCTGGAATGCGGGCACAGGGCCGCTCTGGAGTTCGACTTTTTCCTGTTCGGGGTGGAGGGGTATTCCCGGGTCACGGAAACGCAGTTGGTGCGAAAGCGGCTGGCCTCCTACCTGATCAAGTCCGGCCGGGCCGAACTGGGCGGCAAGCGCCAGTTTTCCGTGGTCTACCCCAAGGGCATCAACAAGGTGGCGGCTTCCGTTTCCCTGCCGGCGGCCGTGCTGTCCACGCCCGACGGCAAAGCCTTGAGCAAAACGCTTAAGGATTGCGATTCCCTGTCCTTGCGCCTGGACGCCCGCCTTTTGCTCGAACTGATGGAGCAGTGGTACGAAACCGGGCTGGACATGGGCCTGCCGGAGGAAGACCTGCGCTACATGAAGCCCCAGGCCACCGAGTTCAAAGGCATTATCGGCATGAACGCCCACGCCCTGCTGGACTGGTTCGCCATCCGCTGCTGCAGGAACGCCCAGCACGAGATACGCGACCTGGCGACCAAGATGATGAAGCTGTGCAAGCAGGCGGCCCCGGACCTGTTCCGCGACGCCGGGCCGAGTTGCGTGCAATTGGGCTACTGCCCCGAGAACAAGGCCCAGAACGCCCGCTGCCGTCATATCCCGACCAAGAAAGAAGCCCTGAAGGTTCTGGCGGAATATAAAAAGACGCGCGGCCAGGCTGCTGAAGAGTGAAGGGCCAGCCACGGGTAAAAAGACAATGAGGAGGAAACCAGCCTGTCGAAGTGGGGCTCTGCCCCGCGCCCCGCAAGGGGTAGCGACCCCCTTGACCCGCGCGTTTGAGGCTGTTTTCGCGCTGTAGACTTATTTCAAGCAGATGCGCCGCGTTCTTTCGAAACGCGGCGCATGGTTTTTACGGGATCAGGCCTTGCTTACTTGGCGGCTACCGGAGTAGGAGCGGCCGTTCCGGCGTCGCTCTGGGCTCCGGGCTCTTTCTTTTCCAGTCCGAACCACATCTGGGGCGCCTTAGGCAGAGGCTTCAAGTAACGGGTCCAGACGTGCTTTTCCAGGTTGGCCGGATCCATCTGCATTTCGCGCGACCATTCCAGAATGGGCGGCACGAGCACATGGATGTTGCCTTCCAGGGTCTTGGCGATGCCGTAGTTGGTGGCCTGGCTGGCCGCGTCTATGGCTCTTTGGCTGTACTGCTGGGAATAGGCCAGTGTTTCCAGGGACTTGACCGGGTTATGGAAGCCGACGCTGTTTTCCGCCGACACGTAATCCCAGAAGAACTGGCTCTTTCTGACCATTTCACGCGCTTCGGCCATAAGGGCGTCGTAGTTGGGGGCCTTTTCGCCGGTCCATTCCGAGGCCTGACGCACGGCTTCGTGGGCCTTTACGGACATGTCCTGGGCGACCATGAGCTGGGCGTAGGTCTTTTTCTGGGTGTTCTCCACGCGCTCGCGCAGGTAGGCCGTGGTCTTGTCCGTATGGCACTGGCGGCAGGAGTTGTCGATCATCTCGTCGTTGCGCAGGGGCGAGGTCCACAGGTGGCTGGAGACCTTCTTTTTGCCGTCCAGGCGCATGTAAGGCATGTGGCAGTCGGCGCAGGTCACGCCGGCCGACCCGTGGGTGCCGTTGATCCAGTTTTCGTATTCGGGATGCTGGACCTTGAGCATGGGGGTCTTGGAGACCGGGTGCACCCAGTCGGCGAACTGGCCGAAGGTGCCGTCTTCCTTCTTTTTGCCCTTGTTGTTATAGTAAGTGTAGATCTGCTCGGGATCAAAACCGTTGTCCCAGGGGAATACGGGCTTTTTGTTCGGGCCGTGCTCCGGCTCGCTGAAGTAGTATTCCACGTGGCACTGGCCGCAGACCAGGGCTCGCTTTTCGTTGCGGGGCAGGGTGGCAAAGTCTTTACCCACGCGCTTTAAGTAATCCCGCAAAGGCACGCTGCTCAGGGCGAGCTCCATGGTTTGGGGCTCATGGCAGTTGGCGCAGCCGATGGTGTTATCCTTCGGGTCCACCTTGGCGGCCGAGCGAAGTTCGTTGAAGTCCATGGACCAGAACTTCTCGTCCGTATACTCCTGTTGCCAGGCAGGGATTTTGGCGGTTTTACAGTTCCAGCAGGTGGCCGGCAGGCCGCCCTTTTCACCGTAGCGGTTGATGCGGTCGATGTGCAGGATGTCGTCTATGGCATAGGTATGGCCGCGGGCTTCGTTGTATTCGAAGCTGAACGGGTAGCCGAGCCAGAGGTTTTTCAGGTAGGGCTGGGCCGCCTGCTTGTACCCTTTGGGCAGGGGATTGACGTTGTCGTTTTTGTGGAAGGGAATGGAGCCCTTGAACATGGTCATGGTTTTCAGGGCTTCCTGTTCGTTGGCCTGGGTGTTGCGCTGGTACAGAGCCCATTGCTGGGGAAATTCCTTGCTGAAGGCCGAGTTTCTCAACTCGTCCTTGGACAGGCCCGTCTTGTAGGTGGGCACCGTGGGCTCTTTGACTTCGGAGCACCCGGACAGGCCGAGGGCCAGGGGCAGGACAAACAGGATGAGGGTAAGCAGTCGTCTAGACATCGGCGGCCTTCCTTCTGTCGATGGGCAGTTTCTTGTTGTGCGGCACGGTGCGGTGGCAGTCGGTACAGTAGGGCTTGACATCCATGGCCACGGTCATGGTGGTGGCCAAATGACAGCGGCGGCAGTTCGCCTGAATGACGTCCTTCATCTTCGCCTGCGTGTGGATAAGATTGGGGATGGTGTCAGTGGTGTTGACGTAGATGTCGTTTAGGCCCACAGCCGTTTTGTAGGGCAACTTTTCCGCAATGGCGTAGGGGGTATGGCATTCATTGCAGTCAAACTGGGCGTGAACGCTCTGCTTATGCGTCCAGGCCGCCTCGCTCATGGCGTGGCAGTTGGCGCAGAAAGCCGCTTGATCCGTGCCCTTGACCGCCAGCCCGATACCCACCATGGCGACCATGCCCGCCGCGAAGGTCAGCAGGGCCGCGAACCATTTTCTTTTCGGCTTGGTGGCGTCGTTTTGCATGGGCTCTCCAAATGTTCAGGGTTTACCGGTGCGTTCCTGCGTGCGATGGTGCGTCTGCTTTTTGGCTTCTCCTCCTTCTGCTTTGCCCATGGGCGATTCGTCTGGAAAATGTCTATTATACATAGAACATGTTTGGAAATACTGATCAACCCCTATTGGGGTTGGGTTTTCTTTTTTGAATAGCGACAAGGTTGTGCAACGCCGCATCGCAATAACGCCGCGGTTATGGAAAACAGAAGACACATTTTCCGGAATGCGCATTTGCCGCGCCGAATTTTTCGGTCACGGAAAATTGCCGTCACTTTCGCGGTGTCGGCGGTCTTGGCTGATTGATATTATGTATTGCAGGCCAGAAACGGACAAAAGTCAAGAGCTTGTTTTGTGAGTATTGCTGCCGCCCCTTGACCTTCATACAGTGCAAGCGGGGTGTCGATGGCGGTATGGCTGTTGATAGAAGAGAAATGGCGTCCGGATTTTTTCCGAATTGGAGCAAAATTTTTTTTCATCGCCTTGGCCAGCACCACCCTGGCCGGAACATTGGCGCGGGCATGAACCGGGAGCAGGCACACCGTCTCAAACCCCGCTCCGGCCAGGGCGAAGAGAAGCTCCTCCACTCTGGCCGCCGGAAACAGCAGGCCGAAACGGCCGTCAGGGGCCATGGCCCGCCCGGCGGCGTCGCAGAAAGCTTCCAGGCCGCCTTCGCGCTCGAACAGGGCCGCGCGCCGCAAAGGATTGGCGGGCAGGCGGCCGCGTCCGGGCTGGCGGTAGGGCGGGTTGGCCAGAACAAGGGTGAAGGAGCCCGGTGGGCAGGCCGGCGGCGCGGGCTCGGTCAGGTCGTGCGCAAAAGCCGTGAACCGGTCGGCGAAGCCCAGGCGGGCGGCGTTCAGGCGCGCCGCTTCCGCCAGTTCCGGCAGCATGTCCAGGCCCACCGCCTCCAGTTCGGGATACCGACACAACATGCCCAGGGCGACAACACCGCAGCCGGTGCCGAGATCCAGCAGGCGCTCCCCTTGGCCATCCCCGGCGGGCCGCAGAAACGAGGCCAGCAGGAGGGCGTCCAGGGAAAAGCGAAAACTTCCCTCAGGCTGGAACAGGCCGCGCGGAAAAAAGGCTCTGGCCGCTTCGACGGCCGTGCCGGAAATAACGTGCTGTAAGCTCTGCCGATTGGTCAATTCTCTGACTCCCGTCCGTCTTTTCCCTATCACCATATCTGCCGGGAAGGCTGTTTTCAAATAGATATTTCTATTACCTGGCCGGCTTTATGGGATTTCGTTCGTCGGATTAAGCCTTGTTTCCGGCGCGTTGCTCCTGGTTACGTCCATTGTTTACGGCTGCATAGGCAATTGTGCCCCGTTTTACGAACTGGCCGTGGCCGCCATGCTGGACGGATCGGCCGAGCGGGTGCGGTTGCCGCCCTATTTCCTTTACTATTTCGCCTTCAGCTTGTGGTATACGGCCGTGGGCGCCATGGAAACCATTGTGGATCGTTTTTCCGGCCGGGCCATCGAATGGAAAAAGACCGAGCGCTTCCGCAAGGCCCGCGCAAGTATCAGCGCCTGGGTAAGGGCATGAATTTTTGCGGTATTCCCACTTTCTTCTTGCCTGACTGGCGGAATTTCTGTTAAAAATCAAATATGGCACCAATACACACTTCTTTCATCGAACATGCCGTCGTCGGGGAAACCGAGGCGCGGGTCACCGTGGCGCAGTATACCGCGGCCGAGGTGATCCAGCAGTTTCTCGCCGTTTATAATTGCATGGATTTCAAGCCGGAACTGGAAGATATCGGCATCGGCCGGTTTCAGTTTGTGCGGCGCAAAAAAGCCCTGCGGGAATTTCGCGCCCTCAGTATCGCCCTGTGGGGGCTGGCCCTGCAAAAATCTTTTCCTAATGACGCCGAGTCCTTTTTCCAGGAGTTCCGGGCGGATTTAGCGGTTCTGTTCCCTTCCGCCAAGGAACGGGAAATGATGGATACTCGCATCAATATCTACGTCGATTGCCTGAGCGCCAAAAAAGATACGGATTTTCTGCCCGTGGCCGAATATCTGGCCGAAGTCCTGGCCCTTGACGCCGAGGACATGCGCCGGCTGCGGCTCAAGCTTTCCCTGTTCATGCGCAACCTGTACTCCATGATTTTCGACAGGCTTGTGTAGCCGGCCGTGCGGACCATATGCTTCTGTAACAGCAACATTCCCTGGGGCGGCGGCGAAAAGTGGCACCTGGAAGCGGCTCTGGCCCTGGCGGCCAGAGGCTGGCGGGTGCTTTTTCTTTGCCATCCGGCCGGGGAGCTGTACCGGCGGCTCCGGCACAGGCCGGAAATTCAGACCCTGCCCCTGGCCCTTGGCCGGCTTTCCTTTCTCAATCCCTTCACCCGCGTTCGTCTGACGCGCTTCTTTACGCGAGAAGGCGTGAGCGCCTTGATCATGAACCTGCCCGCGGATTTGAAAGTTGCCGGGCCGGCGGCCAAAGCCGCCGGGGTCCGGCAGATTGTCTACCGCCGCGGCAGCGCGCTGCCGGTGCGCGATACCCTGTTGAACCGCCGGCTTTACGGCCGGGTGATCACCCGCTTGATCGCCAATTCCGAGGCCACGCGCCGCCAGGTTCTGATTAATAACCCGGCCCTGATCCCGGCCGAGCGTATCACCGTGCTGCCCAACGGCCTGGATGTGGCGGCCTTTGACGCGGCCTTGCTGGCCGCCGGGCCGCGTCCGGAAGCGCCCTCCGGCGGCCGGCCGTTTCTCATAGGCAATGCCGGCCGGCTGAACCGGCAGAAGGGGCAGCACCTGCTGCTGCATCTTTGCCGTCGCCTGCTGGACGCTGGTTTGGACTGCGCCGTGGTCATCGCCGGAACGGGCGAGCGCGGGGTCGAACTGAAGGAACTGGCCGCCAGCCTGGAACTTGGCGATCGGGCCGTGTTTCCCGGTTTTCTGGACGATCTGTCGCCGTTCTGGCGCGATATCGATTTGTTCGTGCTCACGTCCCTGTGGGAGGGCTTCGGCGTGGTGCTCATCGAGGCCATGCTGGCCCGCAGGCCCGTGTTCGCCTTTGCCGTCAGCAACATCCCCGAACTGGTGTTCGAGGGCGAGGCCGGCAACGGCAGGCTTTTCCCCCTGCCGGAGGAAGAACTGCCCCATTGCCCGGACGCCGGCGCGAATGAGGATGCCGGCGACTTTTCAGCGAACGGGCCGGACGCGCGGCCTGCGAGCGGGCAAAAACCGTATGCCGCCCTTGATCGCATGGTTGAAGCCGTGCTCGCGCTGGCCGCCGACCCGGAAGCGGCCGGGCGCATGGGCGAGGCCGGGCGTCGTTTTGCCCTGCGTTTTTCCCAGGACGCCTGCATGGACGAACTTGAAGACATTCTGGGAAAACGCTGATTTTTTCCGCTTGGCGGCGTTGCGGCGCCATTTTTAAAGGGGGGGCAGGCCATAAGAGGCCAGCCCCCTTTAAAAATGGCTTGCGCCTTGCCAAACGAAAAAACTCAGCGTTTTCCCGGTGGTATTGCCTGCGCTGCTCCGCAATCCTCGAAAAAAAACTTCTTATTTTAGCGCGCTTGTTTGGATGAGAGTCATCAATACAGCGTATTCTCTCCATGGAATAAAGTAAAAAACATTTTCATCACAGCATTACTATAGTAAGTTATTCTTTGTAATTTCACATTGCGCTGTAATTATTCACCAGTTCTGTCCATATAATTGCCTACTAATCTAGTCCACAAAATAAAAAATAACTTTGTCCCGGTAATCGAAGCTTTCTCCGTTTACTCCACATACTGTTTTGCGTATGTTGAAAGCATTCTGCTTGCGATATGCGCACTGTCGCCGAGTAGTTCACCCATTAGTCTCGTGTCGGGCGATTGCCCTGGCCAGAACAAGGCCGGCAGCGGTCCCGGGCCGGAAGATATCCGGTTCCGGAATCTACAGACACGCAAGGAGACCGTGATTATGGGTATTCTAGAACAATTCGACGCTTTGGCGGCAACGCTTGGCGGCTATGTCTGGGGGATTTTCGGCATCATCCCCCTGCTTATCTTCACCGGTATCTTTTTCATGCTGGGCTTGAAATTTCTGCCATTGCGGAAATTCGTCCCGGCCATCAAGACGATGTGGCGCGGCCGCAAACCCCAGGAGGGCCACGAAGGCGAACTGACCCCCTGGGATGCCCTGATGGCCTCTTTGGCCGCCACCGTGGGCACCGGCAACATCGTGGGCGTGGCCACGGCCATTTACTTCGGCGGCCCCGGAGCCGTGTTCTGGATATGGGTGACCGGCTTTCTGGGCATGGCCACCAAGTACTGCGAAGCCACCCTGGCCGTGCATTACCGGGAAGTGGCCTCCGACGGCAGCTTTGTCGGCGGGCCCATGTACTATATTAAAAACGGCCTGGGCGCGAAATGGAAGTGGATGGCCACCCTTTTCGCCATTTTGGGCTCGGTGGCCTGCTTCGGCATCGGCAACCTTACCCAGGCCAACGGCATCACCGCCAACGTCGTCCAGCTGACCGGCGCGCCGCCAGTGCTGATAGCCGTCATTCTCTTTGTCCTGTCCGCCGTGGTCTTTCTTGGCGGGGTTCAGCGTATCGGGGCCGTGGCCGGCAAGCTGGTGCCCGTCATGTGCGTGATTTACGTCGTTGGCGCCCTGATTATTCTTATCCTGCACATTGACAAGCTGCCCGGCCTCTTTGCCCTGATCATCAACTCGGCCTTTACCGGCGAAAGCGCCAAGGGCGGCCTTTACGGCTCCGCGGTGCTCATGGCCATGCGCTACGGCTGCGCCCGGGGCCTGTTCTCCAACGAGGCCGGGCTCGGCAGTTCGCCCATGGCCCACGCCACGGCCATTGTCAAGCACCCGGTCAAGCAGGGCCTGCTTGGCATGATTGACCCCTTTCTGGACACCCTGGTGGTCTGCACCATGACCGCCCTGGTTATCCTGATCTCCGGGCAATGGCAGAATGAAGCCATCACCAACGCGGCCGTTTTGACCAACGTGGCCTTTGACAGCATGCTGCCCGGCGGTTTCGGCGCCTGGCTGGTGACCATCGGCCTGACCCTGTTCGCCTTTTCCACCATTCTGGGCTGGGGGCTTTACGGGGAACGCTGCATAACCTACCTGTTCGGCCGCAAAGCTTCCAGGCCCTTCTATCTGGTATTCACCCTGATCGTGCCGGTGGGGGCCCTGGGCGGGCTGAACTTTGTCTGGAACTTCTCCGACCTCTTCAACGGGTTGATGGCCATTCCCAACCTCATCGCCCTGTTGCTGCTGAGCCCCGTGGTCTTCAAGCTGACCAGGGATTTCTTCAGCGACCCGAAGAACATGGACGACTAACCCCGTCCGGACGCTGTCCGGGCTGAAAACCGAGGGGCTTCAGGATATTTTCCTGAAGCCCCTCACCGTTTTTGGCAAAAGTCGTGATCGTGTTTTTTAGCGGCCGGCAACGCTCTTGGGGGCGGTCTTTTTCGTGAAGTTTTTCCCAATGTATTTACGGGGGATACTCTTTTCGGTTATGTTGAATCTACATTAGTGAGAAGGAGGAAAGCTTGGCTATGTAGAGAAAAGGACACTTTAACCCATAGAGAGGTTGCTATGGAGTCATTTCACAATCTTATTGCCACGCTGAGCGGATTTGTTTGGGGCCCGTATCTGCTCTTGCCGTTGCTTCTGGGAGCGGGCGCGTACCTGATGATCGGCCTTCGTTTTATGCCCATTCGTTACTTGGGCATGGCCTTCAAGGTCATGTGGAAAGGACGGAAAGTTGAAGCCGGGCACGAAGGCGAACTGTCGCCCTTCAAAGCCCTGATGACCTCGATGGCGGCCACGGTAGGCACCGGCAATATTGTCGGCGTGGCTACGGCCATCAGTCTCGGCGGCCCCGGCGCCATTTTCTGGATGTGGTGCACCGCCCTTGTGGGCATGGCCACCAAGTTCTGCGAGGCCACCCTGGCCGTGAAATTCCGTGATGTCACCCCGGACGGCAGCTACGTGGGCGGTCCCATGTACTACATCCGCAGAGGGCTTGGCGAAAACTGGAAATGGCTGGCCACCTTGTTCGCCATTTTCGGCACCGTGGCCAGTTTCGGCATCGGCAACCTTACCCAGGCCAACGCCATCTCCCATAACATACACGACGTGTTCGGCCTGTCCGAATACATTACCGCCGGCATCCTGCTGGTGCTGGTGGGTATCGTTCTGGTGGGCGGCCTCAAGCGCATCGGCGACGTGGCCGGCATCCTGGTTCCCTTTATGGCCCTGTTCTATATCATTATGGGCCTGATCGTCATGCTCATGAATTATGACAAGGTTCTTCCCACCTTTGGCCTGATATTCTCCCACGCTTTTTCGCCCATGTCCGCGGTTGGCGGCTTTGCCGGCGCGGCCGTCAAGGACGCCATGCAGCGCGGCGTGGCCCGCGGCCTGTTCTCCAACGAGGCCGGCCTGGGCAGCGCGCCCATCGCCCACGCCACGGCCATTGTCAAGGAACCGGTGCGCCAGGGCTTTCTGGGCATGCTGGATCCCTTCCTTGACACCATTGTCATTTGCTCCATCACCGCTCTGGTGATCCTGATCTCCGGCCAGTGGTCGGCAGAAGGCGAAGTACAGAAGTCCGCCGCCCTGCTGACGGCCCAGTCTTTTGGCACCGTCCTTCCCGGCTTCGGGCAGTATGTGGTTTCCATCGGCCTTATGTTGTTCGCCTTTTCCACCATTCTGGGCTGGAGCGTGTACGGCGAACGTTGCGCCATTTATCTGTTTGGATACAAGTCCAGCATGATATTCCGCATCATCTTCACCCTGGTGGTGCCCCTGGGCGCTCTCGCGGAGCTGAAGCTGGTCTGGGACATCTCCGACTTGTTCAACGGGCTCATGGCCCTGCCCAACCTGATTGCCTTGCTTCTGCTCAGCCCCGTGGTCTTCCGGATAACCCGCGAGTACTTCGCGGAACATCACGGCAAGATCGAATAACGACAGAGAATGAGGCCGGACGCGGTACGCACCCGCGCCCGGCCGGTTACATCAACGCCTGGCGGTCAATCGGCCGCCAGGCGTCGTATATTGCCTCCGGCGGCCGGGGCTCCGCCCTGACAATTCCGCAGGACAGCGGAATTGGACGCAAGAAGCGAAGCGATTGCGCCCGAAGGGCGAGGCCCAGGAAGGGCCGAGGCAACCCCGCAAGGGGGCACACCCCCTTGACCCCCAAATAGGGGTTTCCAAAGGGGATCACACAGGGCCTGTGCCCGCGGCCCCCTTTGGCCGCCGGAGGCGATACGATTCTTTGGCAACCTCAAAATTGATTTGCTCCAATCCATCCTGATCGTTTGGCACGAGAACGGGGGAGAAAGCCGTGCGGCTCTCTCCCCCGTTTTGCGTTCAGGTTGGCGCGAGGCTAGAAGGTGCCGGCCTCGTGTTTCACGTCCAGGGCGATCTTCCAGAGCAGGGAGAGCACCAGGGCGCCGATGCCGTATACGCCGATGCCTATGGTCAGTTCCGCAATACTCGGGCTGTAGACCGTGATCTGCTCGAAGGAGTTGGGCGTAAAGCCGCCTATGAGCAGGCCCAGGCCCTTGTCGATCCAGGTGGCGGCCACCAGGATAATCAGGGTGAAGGGCAGGATCTTCTCGTTGTCCCTGGTCGAGGGCATGGCGATAAGCAGCAGGCTGACCAGACCGAGCACCACCGCCGTCCACATCCAGGCATTCACCCACAGTGAGTGTCCGTCGTGGCCGGAGAACAGGGCCACCATGGGATGCATGTGTCCGGGAACCTGGCTGTAGAAGGCCGTGAACACTTCCAGGCAGTAGAAAAACACGTTGATGCCCATGGCGTAGGCAATGATCTTGGCCAGGGTCTGTATGGCTTCCTTGCCGGCGTCAAAGCCGGTCAGGCGCTTAAGCAGGAAGGCCAGCAGCAGCAGAATGGCCGGACCGGAGCAGAAGGCCGAGGACAGGAAGCGGGCCGCCATGATGGCCGTAAGCCAGTAGTGGCGGCCGGGAATGCCGGCATACAGGAAGGCCGTGACCGTGTGGATGGAAAAGGCCCAGAAAATGGACAGGTAAATGAAGAACTTGATCCATTTGGGCGGGTCCACGTCATGACGTTCGGCTTCCAGGGTCACCCAGCCGATGACCACGTTGAGCAGCAGGTAGCCGGTCAGCACGGTCATGTCCCAGAACATGACGGAGTTGGGCGTGGGGTGCAGGATAACGTTCATCACCCGCTGCGGCTGGCCCATGTCCACCACGATGAAGAGCATGCACATGACCACCGCGGCGATGGCCATGAACTCGCCCAGAATAATCATCTTCTTGAACTTTTTATAATGGTGGAAATAGGCGGGCAGCACCAGCATGACGGCCGAGGCCGCCACGCCGACCAGATAGGTGAACTGCGCGATGTAAAAGCCCCAGGACACGTCGCGGGAAAGATCGGTGACGCGCAAACCCACAAAGAGCTGGAGCAGGTACACCAGGGCGCCCAGGGTGATCACGCCGCCCAGGATGGCGAGCCAGGCGTAGTAAGACACGGGGCCTTTCAAGACTTTTTCTATCATGGCTGCGCCCCCTTAAATGATGTAATACACACTGGGTTCGGTGCCCAGGGTGGGTTTGCGGCGCAGGGTGAAGTTCCCGGCCAGGAGTTTGCGCACGTCGGAATTAGGATCGCCCAGGTCGCCAAAGGCGATGGCGCCGTCAGAGGCTCTGACGCACAGGGGCATTTCGCCCACAGCCAGCAGTTCGGAGCAGAAGGTGCATTTTTCCACCACCCCGCGCATGCGCGTGGGAAAGGTGGTGTTAACGTCGGCCACGAAAGGCCGGGGGTCGCGGAAGTTGAAGCTGCGCGCCCCGAACGGACAGCCGGCCATGCAGTAGCGGCAGCCGATGCAGCGGTGGTAGTCCATGACCACCACGCCGTCGGAGCGGCGGAAGGTGGCCTGGGTGGGACAGACGCGCACGCAGGCGGGATTGACGCAGTGGTTGCAGAGCATCAGGTACTGGCGCTCCATCACGGCCTTGGACGGGTAGTTGTCCAACTGGTCCGTGAAGGTCTCGCGGTAGCCGTCCTTCCATATCCACTTTACTTCCTGCTTGGACTTGATGTCCGGCACGTTGTGGTACTTGTGGCAGGCGGCGATGACGGCCGCGAAGAGCTCCGGGTTGTCAAACTTGCGCGTGTCGATGACCATGCCCCAGTGCTTGGCGTGCAGGGCCGTTTTACCGCTCTGGTACTTGGACTTTTGCGCGGCCGGAGCCGGGGCTTTTTCCGCCTCGGCCGCTTTGACGAAGGCAGGCAGAGCCTGGCTTCCGGCAAGGCCGAGGAAAGAAAGACTCGCTATTTTCAAAAATTGGCGTCTGGAGTTTTTCATTACTTGTTCCCCCTCGGCTCAACGTGGCAATCCCAGCAATAGGGGTCGACGCTGTTGGAGTTGTGGCACTTGTCGCAGAAATCAACCTTGTTGACGTGGCAGGTCATGCAGGTGTTCTGCAGACTGATGGTCCACACCTTGCCTTTGGAGGAGACATATTCGCGCTTTTCTTCACGCAGGGCCATGTCGCGCCAGGTGTCGAGCAGTTGCATGTGCTCGGCCGCCATGAATTCGCGCGGCTCGATGCATTCCTTTTCCGTCAACGGCAGGGCCAGGGCCGGGCGTTCGTACTTGGGCGCGCCGAAGTTGGACCAGAAGGGTATGGTGAACAGCACCACGAAGATCACAAGTCCCGGCACGATATATTTGGCGTTATACATGGTTATTCATCCTCCTCGACGCCGGGAAGGTCTTCTTGGCGTATGTCCACGGTGCGCTTGATTTCGCCTTTCATCACCAGCGCGTTGGCCACCAGTTCGTGAGTGCCGGTCACGGTCACGCCGGGGGCCCAGTAGTTGGCCAGCGGGGGCAGGGTGGCCCGGTCGATGGCGCAGATGCAGGCCATGGTGTCCACGCCGTGCTTTTCCTGCACAAAGCGCAGGGCGTTGCCGCGCGGCAGGCCGCCGCGCATGCGCAGTTCCATTATTTCTTCGGTGTTCAGGCCGGAACCGCCGCCGCAGCAGAAAGTCTGCTCGCGGATGGTGTTTTCGGGCATTTCCACAAAGTTGTTGCACACGGATTTGAGCACGAAGCGCGGCTCTTCAAGCAGGCCCATGCCTCTGGCCGGGTTGCAGGAGTCGTGGAACGTGACCGTCATGTGGTCGTTGCGGCTGGGGTCGAGGGTGATCTTGTTATGCTTGATCAAGTCGGCGGTAAACTCGGTGATGTGCACCATTTTGGTGGAGGCGGCGTT
>JAVBOI010000141.1:0-8179 GCA_031550695.1 Desulfovibrio sp.
AAACTCAGCGCCGTGTGATAAAAAGTCGTCTGCGCTGTCGTAGTATTATACCCTTTCACAGCAGTTTTGCCCGAGAGCCCGGAGCAAGACAAGACCGTCGCGCTCCCCCGCCCGTTCATCCTCCATTATAAATAGTTTTGAAGGAGAGGGAAGGGGGTCTGGGGGAAGGGAGAGGAAACTTTTGCGAAAATTTCCTCTCCCTTCCCCCAGGGCTCACAGCACCAACTCGGTTTCTTCCGTGATGATGGCTCTGAGCTTGAGCAGGTCGGGGCTGTCGTGGCTGCGTGGCCGAGGCAGGTCGACGATGTATTCCTTTTTGATTTTGCCGGGGAGCTTGCCTTCCATGAGCACTATCCGGTCGGCCAGGAACAGGGCTTCGTCGATGTTGTTGGTGACGAAGATGACGGTGCGTTTTTCCTGTTCCCAGATGCGGGAGGTTTCGTGCTGCATGAACATGCGGGTTTGGGCGTCCAACTGTCCGAAGGGCTCGTCAAGAAGCATGACCTTGGGGCTGTTGGCATAGGCCCTGGCAATGCCCACGCGCTGCTTCATGCCGCCGGAAAGCTGATGCGGGTAGTGTTTTTCAAAACCGTCCAGACCGACCATTTTGATATAGTGCCGGGCCACTTCCTGGCGTTCGTGCTTGGGCACGCCGCGTAGCTTGAGGCCCATTTCGACGTTGCCGAGAACGGTTTTCCAGGCGAACAGCATGTAACCCTGGAAGACCAGGCCCCGATCCGGTCCGGGCTCGATCACAGGCAGGCCGTCCAGAGTGACGAATCCCGTGTCCGGTATTTCCAGGCCGGCAATGATGCGCAACAGTGTCGACTTGCCGCACTGGCCCGGGCCGAGAACCACGAGAAACTCGTTTTCATGCACTTCGAGCGAGATGTCCTTAATGACGGGCACCTCGATGTGCCCCTTCTGAATGAAGGTCTTGTTGATATTTTCGCAGTATATTTTCAGTTGCGGTGCTAAAGCTGTCATAGTCGTGGTTCCCTTTGATTACAGATTCCCGATGCTGCGCTTCCAGGGGCAGAGCTTGATCTCCAGAAGAGTGACCAGCAGAGAGGTCAGCCAGGCCATTGCCGCGATCAGGACCATGCCGCCGAGAACCAGGGTGGGCTCGTGCGTGTCCATGCCCCGTTTGATGAGAAAGCCCATGCCTTCGCGGGCGTTCATCAGTTCGGCCGCCAAAAGACAGGTCCAGGCGACGCTCAAGGATATCTGGAGTCCCGCGAAAATGGCGGGGAAGGAGGCCGGGAAACAGACCTGGATGATTTCGTCCTTGCGGTTGCCGCCAAGCACGCGCACCACATCGTAGAGTTCCGGGTCAACCAGGCGGACGCCGTTGTAAGCGTTGAGCAGGCAGGGAACAAAGGTGCCGATGGCGATGATGAAGATCTTGGAGCCTTCGCCGATGCCGAACCAGAGAATGGACAGGGCCACCCAGGCGATGGGCGGCATGGGCTTGAACAGGTCGAAAATCGGTTTGACAATGGCGTTGACATAAGTGTTCAGGGCCATGAACAGGCCGAGCGGCACGGCAATTATGCTGGCGAGGCAAAAGCCGATGACGACCCGCTGGGTGCTGAACCAGATGTGGCCCCACAGGTGGTGGCCGGCGAACTTGATCTGGCTCAGTTCGTACAGTTTTTCCAGCACGGCCAGGGGCCGGGCCAGGGAGTCGGCAAAGACTTCGTAGTACGCCACCCTGTCCCAGACGAAGAAAAAGACGCACAGAGACACGGCATAGAGAAAGTAGGTGTTGGTGATGAAGTCGAGGAACGTGAACTTCTCCTGCCCGCTGGAAGTTCCTACGGTTTCGTTGGCAATTGAGCTGCTCATAGTCTATCTCCTGATGCCGGCCAGCAGTTTCTTTTCGATGACGTCGATAATAAAGCCCAGAATCGCCCCGGAAATCCCCACCGAGACCATGCCCAGCACGACGATGTCCGGGCGGACCAGGCGGCCGCCCATGGTGATCAGGTAGCCGAGTCCGGTGTCGGCGGCCAGCAGTTCAGCACCCACCAGGTTGGTCCAGCAGTAAGCCAGGGCGATTTGCAGAGCGCCAAAGACCATGGGCAGGGCCGAGGGAATACACAGTTGGGTGAAAATCTGCCAGTCGCTGGCGCCGTAAGTTCTGGCCATCTGGATCAGGGTGGGCTGGGTCATGCGCACGCCCACGTACGAGTTGATGACGCAGGGCACGATACCGGCAATCCAGATGATGAACACCTTGCCGGTAAGGCCGATGCCGAACCAGAACACGGTAAGCGGAATCCAGGCGATGGGCGGGATGGGGCGGATAAGTTCGAATATGGGGCGTACCAGGCCTTCCACCGTTTTGAACCAGCCCATGGCCAGCCCCAGGGGTATGCCCACGATCAGGGACAGGCTGTAGCCGATAAAGGCCTCCTGCAGGCTGGTCCAGGCGTGAACGGCCAGGGTGGCTCCATCGGGGTTGGGATCGGACAATTTATCGACGAAAACCGAGAACACTTTGCTTGGCGAAGCCAGCAGTATCTCGGGAACTATGCCGCTGGTCACAATAAATTCCCAGAACAGCAGAAAAGCGGCAACGCTGATAAAGGGCAATGCCCGCAGCAGCAATGGCTTTTTAACGACAACTTCTGTGTAAGCCATGAAAAAACTCCTTCAGCATAAGCAACGTCCCTCGCGGGGCGGTTGGACGGCGTAGGTGTTCAAGAGCCCGTGGCCGCGGGCTTACCACCAGCGGATCAGGTCCGTTACCTTCTGGCGTATTTCCATAAATTTCGGATCAAGAAAGTTTCTCGGCCGGGGCAGATCCACGTCTATCTCCGCTTTGATGGTGGTCGGCTTGTTGCTGAGAACGAGAATGCGTTCCGCCACGTACACCGCCTCCTCGATATTATGGGTGACAAAGAGCACCGTGCTTTTCAGTTTCTGCCACAGGCTGACGAGTTCGTCCTCCAGATAGTAGCGCAGCTTCACGTCCAACTGGCCGTAAGGCTCGTCCATGAGCAGCAGGTCCGGCTCCACGGCAAAGGCGCGGGAAACGGCTATGCGTTGCACCATGCTCGCGGAGACCTGGTTGGGGTAGAGGTCGGCGCAGCTTGCCAGGCCGACAAGCTCCATGATCTTGTCGGTGCGTTCCATGCGTTCCTTGTGAGGAACACCTTTCACTTCCATGCCGTAGGCGACGTTTTCGCGCACGGTGCGCCAGGGCAGACAGGTCGGCTCCTGGAACACATAGGAAATGTTATGCTCACGCGGATTGGCTTCCTCGCCGTCGATGAGGATCTGCCCGCTGGTGGCGGGCATCAGTTTTGACAAGGTGTTGAGAAAAGTCGTTTTGCCGCAGCCCGTGGGGCCGACAATGGCGACAAGTTCTCCTGCCTTGATGTCAAAGCAGATGTCGTTCAGGACGGTAAGATCGCCGAAGCGCTTTGTTAGCTTGTTCACGAGGATCTTGGGCTGGGGATCAGTAGTGCTCATGCAAACTCCTCATACATTTATGTAAACGAATACTTCAGGCTGGATGCCGGACGAAGTTCATCTTTGGGAGAAACGCGCGCCAGGCGAAGCACGCTCGGCCGTCCCCCGGCCCGGCGGGTGAGGGAGGTCTGCACGTGCGACTGCGCGGCTGTTTGAATGGCCGAAACCGGTCTCGGGATAGGGAATCGCTCCGGGAAGGAATGTGACGAAAGGCCCTGCAAGGGCGGACGCGGCCCGCCAGGACGGGCGGGAATGGAAGAGCGATCTCGTACGGCGACGGTATGATAAAAAACGGGCCAGAGCAACTTCGCCCGGGACGGTTCCTGTATCATCCGACGCGAAAGCCTGTGCGGTATGGAATCGAGTGATAGGCTAACAAATAAAAAAGCGGGCGTATGCGTATAAAAGCGCATGCGCCCGCTTTGCCCTCCATTGCTTACCGCAATCAGGGCAACCGTTCCACCGTGATCGACATCACGATTTTCTCTTAGTCTCACCGCCGGCGACAGGGCTGTGCGCCACTGTTCCGCAATCATGCATCCGGTCATAGGCAACTCTATTTATACGCCGACAGCGCCGCCCGCCGTTGCCGGCGGGTAGGCGCGAATGTCGACGGATACGGGGCGCGCCGGTTACAGCTCATGCGGCCGGCGCGCCCGCCTTTGGGATTACAGGGTGTACTTTTCCTTATTGAAGTGACTCTTGTCCAGGTGCGCGTACTTGGGCAGGAAGCGCGTGGGCAGGGCCAGGGCATCGCGTCTGAAGGGAGGCGCCAGGCGGGTGCCGTCAGTCATGATTTCAATGACGGCCGGGCGGCGGTTCTTTTTAGCCGCTTCCAGAGCCTCGGCCAGGTCCTTCTGGGTGTTGACGCGGTAACCGTCGGCGCCCATGGCCTCGCCAATCTTGGCGTAGGAGTTGGACCAGATGTCCGCGCCCACGAAGCGGTTGTCGTAGAAGTCGATCTGGTTCTTCTTCTCGGCGCACCAAGCCCCGTTGTTGTACACGGTGGCGATGACCGGCAGGTTGTACTGGCAGGCCGTGGGTACTTCGAACAGGCTCATGCCCCAGGCGCCGTCGCCCACAATGGCCACGGCCAGGTCTTCGGGGCAGGCCAGTTGCGCGCCCAGGGCGGCCTGGTAGGCGAAGCCGGTGTTGCCGAAGGTCAGGGTGGAGATGTGGCGCTTGGGATTGTTGAAGCGCAGGTAGCTGTTGGCCGTGGACGAGGTGTTGCCGATGTCCGTGGTGGCAATGGCGTTGTTGTCCGTGATGAACTTGCCCACCACTTCCAGGGCTTTGCGCGGGTGCATGCGGCCTTCTTCCACGGGCTCGTCGGCGATGGCGGCGATTTCCTTGTACCAGTCGGCCAGTTCAGCCTTGACCATGTTGTACACGGGCTGAAGATCCTTGACGGCCGGAACGGCGGCGCGCAGGCGGGCGAACAGTTCCTCGGAAGCGTCCTTGGCGTCGGCGCACAGGCCAACGGCCACGGCGTGCGTTTTGGCGATGTGGCGCGGGTTGATGTCAATCTGGACGATCTTGGCGCTCTTGGGGAAGTAGTTGATGTCATACTGGGGCAGGGTGCCGAAGTAGGACAGGCGGGTGCCCACGGCCAGGATCACGTCGGCCTTCTGCAGAATGCGCATGGCCGCCTTGGAGCCCATGTAGCCGATGGGGCCGGTCCAGAGCGGGTGCTCGTAGGGGAACGCGTCGTTGTGCAGGTAAGTGCAGGCCACCGGGGCGCCCAGGTGTTCGGCCATGGCCTTGATGGTGTCGATGCAACCGGAATCGACCACGCCGCGTCCGGACACAATCACGGGGTTCTTGGCGTTCTTGAGCACTTCAACGGCGGCGGCGAACTGCTCGGGGTTGCCGATGCCGCCGGGAGCCACGCGGTACTGGGAGGGATGCAGAATTTCTTCGTCCAGTTCGCCGTAGAAGTAGTCGCGCGGGATGTCAACCAGCACCGGGCCGCGTTCGGCATAGGCGATGCGGAAGGCCGTGCGCAGAATGTCGGCGGCGCGTTTGGGATGGGGCACGCGCAAAGAGGCTTTGGTGATGGGTTTGAACAGGTTCCAGGTGTCGCACTCCTGGAAGCCGTCCCAGCCCACGGAAATGCTGCCCGCGCTGGGGGACAGCACGATCATGGGCGTGTGGGCCATGTTGGCGGTGGCAACGGCCGTAACATAGTTGGTGATGCCGGGGCCGTTCTGGCCGATCACCACGCCGGCGCGGCCGGTAAGGCGGGCATAGGCGTCTTCCATGTGGCCGGCGGTCTGTTCGTGGCGCACGGATATGAAATCAATGCCGGCGGCCGGAAAGAGATCCAACATATCCATAAAGGCGGAACCGAGAATGCCGCTTATATGGTTTACGCCTTCCTGAACCAGCACCTCTGTCATTGCTTCACTAGGGGTCATCTTGGGCATTGGGGGTTTCCTCCAAAAATATAAGAATCGGCTGCCGGGCATCCTTGCCGGACGCACTTTCGCAACAGGGAGGCCGAACGGCCCGTTTGCGGACCAACAGCCTGGGCATGTGCCAGCTTGTCACCTGAATGCACAAAGCGTTCCTTTTTGACAACATTATGAATTCAGGCAAATTTAGGGCCTTTCCCCCTTTGCAATCCGTAAAAATAATGCGATACTGACTCGGTTGTTACTAAACGAAGCTGTCAAGAATAATGCATTTTCAACTTGGCCCACCGGGCCAGGTGATACAACCCCATGCGGATGATCCCAGAATGCCCGATTTGCCAACGATGCTACAACAGACCCTTTCGTTTCTCCCTTCCACCGTGCTTGCCGGCGTCTGCTCCGGGCAGGATTGGCGCCTGGTGGCGCATAATGCAGCTTTGGTTCGTTTTTTTCGCGAGCCGGGCGTGGAGAAGCCGCCTTTGCATGGCGACAGCGGCAACGGCATAACGGGGGAATCTCTTTTCGCCCTTCTGTACCGGGCCGGGCTCAACCCGGCGGCGGGCTCCATCAGGACCAGCCGGCCCGATGAAACCCTTGTCTTTTCCGCGCGCGAGCGCTCCTATGCCCTGAACTGGCGCTTTTTCCAGCCCCCCGCCGGCGGGGAAAAGGCCGGCCAAAGCCCCGGCGGCGCCCCCGCGGACAAGGAGGAACTGCGCTTTTTCCTGTTGCACGAGGTGCCGGGCGCGCCGGAATCCAGAGGTTACGATTTGCTCTGGCGGGAATTGCAAGTCATTATTGATTCCATTCACGACGGCATCTGGGTCATCGACGGCGACGGCACCACCGTTTACGTGAACAAAGCCCTTAACCGCATAGCCGGCATCGAGGCCGAGGACGTTATCGGCAAACACGTTACCGAACCCATGCAGGAGGGAAAATTCACCTCCTGCGTTACCCTGGCCGCCCTTGAGCGGGGCGAGCCCGTCACCATGTTTGACGACTACGCTTCCGGAACCCGTTGCCTGAACACCAGCACGCCCATTTTTGACGACAACGGCAAGATCTGGCGGGTGGTGGCCTCCATTCGCGACATGACCGAGTTGGAAGTGCTTCAGGCCCGCCTGGCCGAGGCGGAGCGCAAGGCCCATACCTACAAGGTCCGGCTGGACAGCATGCAGCAGGTCACCTCGCCAGGCTTTGTGGCCAGCAGCAGAAGCATGCAGAGCTGCCTGCGCGAGTTGGAAAAAGCGGCCAGGGCGCCGTCGGGCATTCTGCTTCTGGGCGAGACCGGCACCGGCAAAACCCACGCCGCCGCCATTGTGCACCAGAAAAGCCCCAGGGCCACCGCCCCCTTTGTGACGGTGAACTGCGCCGCCATACCGTCCAGCCTGATCGAGTCGGAAATGTTCGGCTACGAAAAAGGCTCTTTCACCGGGGCGGGCCAGTCCGGGAAAAAAGGCTATTTCGAACTGGCCGACAAAGGCACCCTGCTTCTTGACGAAATAGGCGAACTGCCCCTGAACATGCAGGCCAAGCTTTTGCATGTGCTCGACAACCAGTCCTTTCACAAGGTCGGGGGCGAAAAGAGCATCAAGGTGGACACCCGCATCATCGCCGCCACCAACAGGCCCCTGGAGGAACTCGTCAATTCCGGCGAATTCCGCGCCGATTTGTATTACCGCCTGCGCGTGCTCAGCGTCACCATTCCCCCTTTGCGCGAACACCGCGAAGACATACCGGATCTGGCCATGGCCTTTCTGGACGAAGCCTGCAAACGCCACGGAACGGTCAAGACATTCTCGCCCAGAGTGCTGGCCTGCTTTGCCGCCCACAGTTGGCCCGGCAACGTGCGCGAGCTTCGCGCTTCGGTGGAATTCCTGGCCGCCATGACCGAAGGCAGCATCATCAGGGTGGCGGACCTGCCCTCCTACATCCTGGCCAGCAGCCCCGAGATCTCCGCCGAACTGGATCAGCTCGAAAGCGAAGATTCCCCCAAAGGCCTCAAACAGGCCGTCCATGCCCTGGAATACTCCATGATCCGCGATGCCCTGCGCAAAAGCGGCAGCACATACAAGGCCGCCGCCCTGCTCGGCGTCAGCCAGTCCACTGTGGTCCGCAAGGCCCAGCAACTCGGCATAACCGTGGTGGAAGAGTAGAAGGAAGGAAAAGAAAGGCAGGTGGGGGGGGGGGGGGGGGGGGGGGGGGGGGGGGGGGGGGGGGGGGGTTGTGGGGGGGGGGCGCGGCCGGCGGCGCGCCGCGCGAACAGACAGGGACGGGAGGGGACT